>DATGYM010000199.1:0-9027 GCA_035297925.1 Pyrinomonadaceae bacterium
ACATCGGGAGCTTCGGGTCGGGCGGTCAATGCCCGTGACCCGCGGTCCGCTTCCAGGTGACTGTTTCCGAATGGCCGTCAGGTGCGCGCAAACTTACCTTCACAGCTTCACCATCATTGCCCGCGAGCAGCGAGCGATTCGCTGCGCGCTCGAACGCGCGCTCCGACGAAGAGGCGTGCAGATAAGGCCTGAGGCCTTCCATTTTTTGCTCTGGCAGCAATCCATTTACAGACAGTAGCTCCCACCCCGCCCTTTCGCCGGTGATGACGAATGGCCTTCCCTGGAACGTTTCGATGGCAACATCGGACACGTCGGGCAGCGTAGGAACTCTATAGTTTTGCAGCCATGAATGCGTATCTTTCAGCTCGTTCACTAGCTGAAACATCATCAAGTAAAAATCGTCATCGGTTCTGATTGTATCGAGCCGCTTCAGATAGTGTCGCCTAACTTCGGCCCAGTCGATTGATTTCAGCTCAAAGTCAGCATAATTGACGTCAATAATTCTCCACAGTGCTTCGAGATTCTCACGGCGTTCACGCTGAGAAAGGTTGGTCACAAGCGTAAGGCCCGTTGGCGGATCACTAGTAGCGTAGGGCTGTGGGCGTTTTGCAGACTGTTCCGGATGCTTAACCTGTGACTGCAGCCTGGTTTCCTTATCTGGCTGTGGAGAATCTAAGTCTCGAATCCATGCCAACGGCTGCTGTAAGCCGACGCGGTGGGCCACACTCACGCTGGCAGGTGAAGCGCCCTCGGTGCTCGGCGTCCTCTCGTACCACGCGTCCGCATAATCTCCAAAAAGACTGTTCCCGCAATCCAACAACGACAACCCAATCAGGAGGAATGCGTTAATGATAATCAGGGAACGAAACATGGCTCTGAAATGCTTATTAACACTAAAACGAATTTTACCGGCTTCTGCCGCGGCGTTTCTTCAGCCTTGGCGCTTCTCGCGAATAGATCGAAAGCGGCGACGTCTTGCGCCAGATGCCTCGTATCTGCATGGCGGCTTGGTCGCGCCGGAAACACGAGACTCGGGGAACGTAATTTAACACAGTGCCCCAGTTCCAAAACTCACGCCGACAACGCTTCACCGCAGTAAAGACACGGCTCACCGCATTGTTGTGAGAGAGTGATAAGACCCGCTTGAAGATTAGAAAAAAATCAGCTAAACGGAGTCCTGATGAAACGCCTCCGAGGCTTCGGACTGTTGGCCTGACTCTCAGGGGAGAACCTGACGAAGCCGCGCGACAATCCGCTGCGGTTCGCGGGATCCGTTTGCGTGTTGATTGGGTCACGAATTTAGCGAGACTCATGATTTCCTGCCTAACTAATGGTAACGGTGTCGGTTTGGGTTAGAGCGAACGGAGACGGATTCACAACCATGCCCATTCACAGGTTTGAATCGGCTCGTTTACCGAAGTTATCTTCCGCTTTTCTTAACTTGATGTTGTCATCTTCGATCTCTGGTTCGCAGATTCTAATGATCAGCATTGGCCTCTCTACCGCGACAACAGTGACTATCGCTATCACAACTTGGAACTACGTGGATTCTAGATTCATGGAGAAGATATTGGTTCCTCGGATTTGAAGCGTGGATATTGACGGGTCGGAGAAACTCGGCGAGGTACTAAAGAGATGAAACAAATCCAAATCTTGCTTTTGTCAGTGCTGATTTCTATGGCCACCGCTGGCCAAGAAGCAGCGAGCCAGAGCGTTCCCGCAGATCTCGTTTACGCACGTCCCGGCCAGCTGGTTGACGCGGGGGGATTCCGCTTGAATCTCTACTGCATGGGGAGTGGCTCGCCCACAGTCGTGTTCGATTCCGGATGGGGAGACTGGGCGCCTGCGTGGTCGAAGGTGCAGCGACCGATCGCAAAGTGGACGCGCGCCTGCAGCTATGACCGTGCCGGTACGGGATTCAGCGAGCCCGGTCCCATGCCGCGCACGAGCGTGCGCATCGCCCACGAGTTGCACACGGCACTGCACAATGCCGGTATTGCCGGGCCCTACATTTTGGTCGCTTCCGCCTTCGGCGCGGATAATATGCGGGTGTTTGCGGACCGGTATATGGGAGAAGTAGCCGGGTTGGTAATGGTCGATGGTGATCCCAACGACCTCGAACCGAAGGCGATGCAGGAAGAATCACATCGAGGGCAGGCCGCGATTCCCTCCGATTTGCGCGCTTGTCGAGACTTGATCGCCGCACACAAACCGTTGCCGGCTCTACCGTCACGTCCCGGCCGGCCGCAACAAACCTGCGCTCAGCGGTTTTTTTACAGGGGTTTGCCGGAAGCTGAGTGGTCTCCGGAACTGAACGCGAAGCTGCTGGAGATCGCGCAAACCAAAGTTGCCATGTATGACGCTTATGCTTCGGAGATGGAACAAACGCCATTCGACGAAGCCTGGCTGCAACAACACCACCGCTCATTTGGCTCCCGGCCCATTCGCGTGCTCACCTCCGGGAACCACGGTGTCGGCCACCTTGAGAGGAAGCCTCCGGATACGCCGGAGCATCTCAAATATGAACAGGAGACCACCCTGGCTCAAGCGCGCTGGCTCAAACTATCTTCCAATGCTAAACAGATCTTCGTCCGCAATAGCTCGGAATATATCCAGTTCGACCAGCCTGACGCAGTCGTCAAAGCGGTGCGCGAAATCTACGACCAGAGCAATAGCCGCAGGCGGTCAACGAAGGGCGCGGATCCCCAACTGGGCTCGGCGGCAAACCAGCGATTCGCTATCGGCTATGTGGGCTGGCGCACAGACCTCCGGACTCTTAACTCGTATAAGTGTTCGCGCCCATTCCCTAAAAGGACTCGGCCTTCAAAGCAGGAGAGTTAACGTGGCGGATGCAGGAGCAATCCTTAAAGATTTCTACCACGCGGTCAAAAAGAGGGATCTCGCCGCCGCTCAAGAGTACCTGGACAAGGATCTTCTCTTTGTTGGAATCTCGTCACTTCGATAGAAAATTCGATTGGGGCTTAACCATAAGAAAGAAGGTTCCTCAACTGAGCCGGCGCTTTGGCGCGCATGAATTCGAGAGCTCGAGAGTGGCAGGTGACTTTAGCTTCTATTACGCCGTCGTGCGCCTCGGAGTCCCCTTTGATTACGCGGGTCCTGACCGGCTGGCAGCCTTTTATCAGCCCAACATCCGAATTCATAGCAACGTCTTCAAACTGATCGAATCTCCGAATGACAGGATTCTCGTCATCTATGGGGCAGCGCAGCTCGGATGGTTGCGGCAGGACATCAGCAATAACCCGAGTTTGACGTTACGGAAGCTGGCTGATTTGACTGGCAGCAAAGCACAGTAGTCTAACCGGTAGGGATAATCGGCGTCGCGATGGGTTGGGAGCGACGGCATCTCTTATCATGAGGATGACGTGGTCGTAGCATTGGGAAAGCCTGATTTTGGCCAATAATTCTCGGCACATTAATGAGACCAACGGAGTCTGAGTCCGTTGACTTCTTAACCGGTCACACGACGAGCCCTCAGAGAGTCTAACTAGAAAGACGAGCCGAGATTTCCCAAGTCTCAAATGTGACTCAAAAGGAGAGCCGTTATGAAAAGCTTCGATGTGCAAGGTATTGATTTGAACGTTCCCCCAGGAAAAGCGTTTGCTTACATCGCCGATCCAACCAAATTGCCGAAGTGGACGAACGCCTTCGCCTCGGTCAGCGCGGGACGGGCAGTGATGCGCACACCAGGTGGGGAGGTCGTGATCGATCTAGAGGTCGAGGCGTCGCCGGAACACGGGACTATTGACTGGCGAATGACGTTTCCGGATAGCAGCCTGGCTGCCGCCTTTTCGCGCGTCGTGGCTGTGGACCAGAATCATAGTATTTTTAGCTTTGTTCTGACTCCGCCACCTGTGCCGCTCGAACAACTCGAAGGAGCGCTGGAAGCTCAGTCGAGAACGCTCGCTGAGGAACTCAAAAAACTCAAGAAGATCCTCGAACATCATGGATGAAAAAGCGTCCACTCAGCGGGACCGGAGTCTCGAGCTCGAAGTCGCTCGGGCCAACACGGGAGACCGCGAAGCTCTTGAGTCCGTGGTTCGCGCCGTGCAACCAGACGTCTACGGTGTGGCGCTTCGTTTCCTCTGGCACCCACAAGACGCAGAGGATGCTACTCAGGAGATTCTCGTTCGGATCATTACTGGCCTGGGAGGCTTTCGCGGTGACAGCAGCTTTCGCACCTGGGTATATCGCGTCGCCTGCAATACTTTGCTGACGATGCGGAAAAAGCGCATGGAGCAGCAAACCATTAGCTTCGAGGAGTTTGGCGACGACCTGGCCCGCGGACTCTCAGACGACTCGCTCTGCGTGGAATTTGACCTGGACAGAGAGCTATTGCTGGAAGAGGTCAAGATCGGCTGCACTCTGGCGATGCTAATGTGTTTAGATCGAAGACATCGCCTGGCGTATATCCTCGGCGAGATTGTCGAGCTCGATCACCACAAGGCGGCCGAGGTTCTGGATATACCTCCGGCAACCTTTCGAAAGCGGTTGTCTCGAGCACGCGCGGCCATCACCTCGTTCATGATTTCTCGATGCGGACTGGCGAACCCCGCAAGCGCCTGCCGGTGTAGTCGAAGAATTACCACCGCCGTTGGTCTCGGTCGAGTTGATCCAGGTAACCTGTTGTTCGCCTCTTCAATAAGTCAGGCGAAGCGCTTTCCTCAGGTGTTAGCAAAAATTAGAGAGCTTGAAGAGACTCGTCGAGCTGCCGCCCTCTACAGATCCCACCCGCAGCCGAAAACATCTGAGACCTTTGTCTCATGGTTGAAGAAGGCGATCGATACTAAGCCTAAAGCAGACTCTCGATGTAAGAGTTTGTAACGCCGAGGTGGCAGCCGTTTGTACTGGAGCTTTCCGGCTGACCAGACTGAACCCGTTCAGTTGTTGCTCCCCACCCTGGGCGTTAGCCGGTTCACGATCGCCACTCTCCCCTTAAGAACGCCAAGGTCGTCTCGACAAAACGCGCCGCGTGGGCACCGAAAATCGGGCCGTGTCCGCCGTTCGGCACAATCCAAAGATAGGAAGAGGGAATCGCGGCGAACATCTCAACGGCCAGGTTCACCGGGTAGAGCGGATCTCGATCTCCATGGACGATTAAGGTGCGCGCCGTAATCGTGGATAGATAAGGAGGCGTGAAATTCAGATCAGAAAAGCTGTTCTGAAAACTTTCGGGTAAGCGCCAGAGAGCGAGGATCTGTTCGTCACCTCGCTTGTGCCACTCGCGCATTTGTCGCCACTCCGCTTCGGTGTGGGTCATCACACTGGCCTGTCGCATAATTACGCGCGCCTGCTCAGGGAAGTAGGGCGCCGCGCTCACCAAGACCATCGCCTCAATGCGGGTGATTTGTTGAGTAGCCATGTGCAGGAGCGTCTTGGCGCCCATACTCACGCCGACCGCCTTGAATTGCTTAACACCAAGCTGATCAAGTAAAGCGTAAACGTCGAGTGCCGCCTGCTGGAAGGTAAATTCGGGAGAGGAGTTAGTCGAGCGCCCGTGACCGCGCAGGTCCGGCACAATTAACTCGTACCCAGCGGGAGGTTCTTTGAAAATAAGTTGCCAATTAGCTCCCACACCACCCCCTCCATGCAGTAAAACGAGCGGCTCGCCTGCGCCATGAGTCTCGTAATACATCTCGATGTCATTGACCTGAACGGTTTCCGATCTGACACTTGGTTTCTTCACTTGGCATCCTCCAGTGATTATGTAAAAAGAAAACCGCCCGCGCGATCGAACTCGCGCGGGCGGCTGTGTTATCGAGAGCGAATTTAACAGCTCCAGGTGTTAGAGTCAATAACTTTTCGAACCTCGGGCTGGGAAACGTACCCGTTAGGCACGCTTGCCAAGTCAGGATTAGCTTCGACGCAGTCATGTTTCCTATGTGACCTTGGAAAGTGACCAATGGCACGTCCGGCATTCGGTCGCGCGGTGTATCTTCAAAACTTTTCGGAGCGGATCGGTGAGGAGCGCGAAACGAACCTTGGCCCACCTCGGGCCTTCTGCTGAGGCTGGGATCGATCCGGTAAACCAAGGCTGAACATACTCGCCGCGACCGATCAATCGTCTGGCGTTGGGACGACCTCAACCTACACCTCGTGCTGTCAAGCACTGCGCCTGGTGGTGAATAGGGCGGACCAGGTAGGCCGAAGCATCTGGAAATGTCAGGCGATTGTCATTAGCTCCTTTCTCGTTCGCCTCGGTACGCGGTGGCACCACAGTCATCGGGCCTGTCTATTGGCCTTGAATTTCGGTGGCCCGATCTGGTAAGCAGCGTTTTTATCTTAGAAGCCGGAATATCGAATTAGGCTCCTCAGGGGCGTGAGAAAACATTTGCCAGCCGGGGTTGTTTTTGGTTTCGAAGATGAGGCGGAGGGAGAATTGCTTATGAGAGTGCTATCGGTAACAGTTACGCTGCTATTACTTATGAATCTGGTTGTCGCGCAACAGTCGTCGAAAACTAACCCGTTGGCTGAATTGCGGTTCTTGATTGGTGAGTGGGAAGGCGTCGGCGGAGGTGGACCGGGGACGGGAAAGGGCGTATTCAGTTTCGCGTTCGATCTGCAGAACAAGGCAATCATTCGAAAGAATCACGCTGAGTATCCGGCAACTCCCAATCGGCCAGGCGTGACGCACGAAGATCTTATGGTCATCTATGTCGACGGGGCTTCACATCAGATCCAGGCAAGTTATTTTGATAGCGAAGGGCAGCAGATCAACTATCAGGTGACGCCTTCTTCCGATAGCGAGACCGTTACCTTCCTGAGTGAGTCTTTCGGGTCACAACCTCGCTATCGACTCTCTTATAAGAAATTAAAAAATGGAACGCTGAGCGGAAAATTCGAGATCGCTCCGCCCGGCCAGCCGGAGGCATTCAAGACTTATCTTGAATGGAATGCGCGCAAGCGTTAGCCGTAGCTCGACAGTTCTTAGCGCTCACAATGAGTAGCTCGCCAGGAGTCTGCCAAAACTTCGGGTCATGAGTAATCCGGACCTTACAGCGCCGAAGTCGTCATTGGCTGCCCAACCACAAACTCGCCAGCGCCCCTGTCGTGGAATCCCAACCAGTCGCCTGCGTTGGCAAAGCAGAGCTTCCGAATTCTCTCCAGAAATCTTCATTACTCAGGAGCAAGTGTCTTGAAGATGGGTGTCGGGGAATAAACGCCCGCTATCGAGAGTATTAACACCGGATCGACAGTCACGGCGTTAAGACTCGTACCTTTCACCAGTGGAGACGAATAGTCGTCTAACCATCAACCCGATTGTCTGACGCGCGACTTTTTATCGAGCCAGAACACATCAGGACGGATTCCCTTTATCTCTCCTGCGACCGGATTTAACCGGATTTTAACCCGCAAGTGTGCGGCGCACTTGTTTGCCCAACTTCGGAGAACATCTATGCGGTTCGCCTTCAGTGCTTCAGCTCGTTCGTCTCGTCTGGTCAATCATCGTTCGCGTCGCTTCATCTCCCGTCATCGCGCGCTGTTGATAGTGCTGTTGGTGATGACGGCAATTCTGGCAGGCGCTATCGGCGACCAAATGACGCGCGCCGCGACGGCCACCTTTGCTGCGAAACAGGACTTTGCGACCGGCGCCAGCCCGCGATCCGTCTCCCGGGGCGATCTGAATGGAGATGGCAAGTTTGATTTGGCCGTCGCGAACTTGAATTCCAACACCGTGTCAGTGCTGCTTAACACAACTGTCCCGGGCGCCGCCACGCCCAGCTTTGCCGCCAAGCAGGACTTTGCCACAGGCTCTGAACCGGTATCCGTCGCGGTGGGCGATCTCAACGGGGATGGCAAGCTTGATCTGACCGTCGCGAACTTTAATTCCAACAACGTGTCGGTGCTGCTCAACACCACTACGCCGGGCGCCGCCACGCCCAGCTTTGCCGTCAAACAGGACGTGGCCACCAGCGAAGGTCCGATATTCGTAAACGAAGGTGATCTGAACGGGGATGGCAATCTCGATCTGGTAGCGGTGGACCTTCTTTCCAACACCGTCTCGGTGCTGCTCAACACCACTGCCCCAGGTGCCGCCACACCGAGCTTTGGCGCGAAACAGGACTTCGCCACGGAAGACGGTCCGTTATCCGTCACGCTGGGCGATCTGAACGGGGACGGCAAGCTTGATCTGGCGGTCGCGAACTTTAATTCCAGCACCGTGTCGCTGCTGCTCAATACCACCGCCCCCGGGAGCGCGACCCCCAGCTTTTCCGGCATTCAGGAATTTGTTACGGGCGACGGCTCGGCATCCGTCTCAGTGGGTGATCTGAACGGGGATGGCAAGCTCGATCTCGTCGTCGCGAACTTTATTTTCAACACCGTGTCGGTGCTATTCAACACCACCACCCCGGGCGCCGCCACGCCCAGCTTTGCCCCCAATCAGGAGTTCGCCACGGGAACAGGTCCGATATACGTCACGCTGGAGGATCTGAACGAGGATGGCAAGCTTGATCTGGCCGTCGCAAACTTTAATTCCGACAGTGTGTCTGTATTGCTTAACACCACCGCTCCAGGTGCCGCCACGCCCAGCTTTGCCGCCAAACAGGACTTCGCCACTGGCGACGCTCCGTTATTCGTTGCGGTGGGCGATCTAAACGAAGACGGCAAGCTTGATCTGGCAGTCGCGAAC
Organism: Pyrinomonadaceae bacterium; assembly: GCA_035297925.1. Classification (GTDB taxonomy): domain Bacteria; phylum Acidobacteriota; class Blastocatellia; order Pyrinomonadales; family Pyrinomonadaceae; genus PSRF01. The sequence continues at coordinate 8,651 of DATGYM010000199.1, forward strand.
CTTAATGACAGCACCGTGTCGGTGCTGCTCAACAACATCGCACCTGGCGCCGCGACGCCTGGCTTTACCATCAAACAGGATTTTGACACGAGTAACAGCCCGCGATCCGTCTCGGTGGGTGATCTGAACGGGGATGGGAAGCCAGATCTAGTGGTCGCGAACGTTGGCTCGAACACTGTGTCGGTGTTGCTCAACACCACCGCTCCCGGCGCGGCCACGTCCAGTTTTGCCGCGAAACAGGACTTCGCCACGGGCATCACCCCGGTATTCGTCACGGTGGGCGATCTGAACAGGGATGGGAAGCTCGATCTCGCCGTCGCGAACATTAATTCCAACTCCGTATCGGTGCTGCTCAACACCACGGCGCCGGGCGCCGC
>DATGYM010000200.1:0-1935 GCA_035297925.1 Pyrinomonadaceae bacterium
AGCTGCTACCGCTGCGGAAGCTGCGGGAGTACGAGCGGGTGTAGCTAGAATTTGGAAGATTCTATGAATAATAAACATTGCAATGACGGATTAGACGATCGGTGCCGAGATGCGGATGGAGAAATACGGCACAAGCGCAGCGACACATTGGTACGTACCCTTCGCAAAGAGTACGGCGACGGTTTCGGGGATGATTTCCGAAGCGACACGAAGTTAGGGACCGTTCTCAGGGATACAAATTCAAAGTCGCTGAGCGACTATTTGAAGCGGCGAAGCTAGTTTTCCGCCCGACGGTATGTCGTGAGCCATGCCGAGAGAAGAACCGGACCCGAGTACCTTCTAGGCGCTCAGGTCATCAATCAGGCGATGATGACGTAGGCTGTGAAATGAGGGCACGGCTAGCGCCGTGCCCGTTTCTATTTGACGAAAGGAGGCACAAGCAGAATGGCTAAAGGTGACAAGCGAATTGCATACCGCGACTCAGGAACAGGCAAGTTCATCACTGAGCGCCAAGCAGAGCGCAAGAATCCAGCCACTTGGGAACGGCAGCACATTCCCAAGCCAGGTAAAGGGAAGTAATTAGATGATGCCCGGGTTAAGGGACTCCTGTGCCCGCTAATTGGGTATGCAGGTTGCAGTACCTTCCCGACCAAGGTGTACAAGACCTTGGTCGGGAGGCAGGCAGTTTCACCATTTAGCGCGGGCGCAAGCCCAGGAGACCAAACAGTGAAAGTCTACAAAAACCGCACGATCACAAAAGAGGCGATTGTCCTTGAAGACGTTTGCCTCATCGACTGCACCCTTACCGATTGCGATGTGTTTTATTCCGGTGGGGATGCCGATTATCAAAACTTAAAACTCGACAACTCCCGCTTCCATTTTCGCGGGGCTGCTCAGAAGACACTACAAACGTTAGCGAGTTTTGGGATGTTGAAGATGCAGCAGATGCCCGTATCGTTCCAAGCGCAGAACCCAGCGAAGGCGAACTAACGGTGGTTCGGACGATGTAGTGAGGCATCATGGCTGGCTCCTCAAAGACCAGCCATGATGCCCTAATTTACTAGACGCTGCAATAGCACGTGTGGTCACTGGCCAATTTTCAAGGTTGAACGGCTATTTTTTCCGGCGGGCCTTAGCTCCCCCTAATGGCCGGCTGTGGCCCGCCCTTCCCCACCTCTTCCGATTCCTACATAGGCCGGTGGCCTAGTCACCTGCTAGAACGACCATGTCTCTCGCGCTCAGAGCGGTAACGGCATTCTGGATCTCTTGCTCAATCTCTGACTCGTCGACCCTACTCTCCAAGATCACTGGGACATCCTGTGGGATCAAGTGCGCCACTTTCTGGAACGCGAGAATTGATTCGAGGCTCAGGGCGTCGTGCTTGCTCTGCGTGTTTACTTCGCTTACGTGAACCTGCTGAATCTTTCCATTAAAACGCTGCAGAATACTGCAGGCTTCACTCATCGTAGGGTCAACTTGGCGAGCGTGACCGATATCGAAGCAAAAAGATGCACTCGGTAGATGCTTGAAGATTTCAGATAGGTCGTCGGCCGTCTGTCCGGTCGGCTTCCTCTTGTCCATATTTTCTATGCAGAGCCGATCTCCGAGGCGGGCCCACTCTTCTAGTGAATTGACAGCATCCGGATGCACGATGATCGGCCACCCTCGTCGCGCAACCTGTTCGAGAAGCCCGAGGGCGATAGTTTCAAAAGCGGGTTCTATCGAACTAGGTGCATGAAATGAGATGTACTCGAATTGGCTTAAATCCAGCCGGTCAAGCTGTTCGACGAGCGGAGCGAGTTCGTCCTGCCGCAACGCTGAGAGCTCTACGGCAGAGACGTTCTTACCCGCTAACATCTCCAGGGCTCGACGAAAGTCTCCTCGCGCGAGTGCGCCCGTAGAAAAACCGATCTCCCTCATTAAAAGACCCCATAC
>DATGYM010000201.1:0-2500 GCA_035297925.1 Pyrinomonadaceae bacterium
GTTCTGCGGTACTCCCTTTCTATTGAGAGTCACACCAAGCTTGACCCTGATGATCCTTTATTTTCGTCATGCTTTCTCTTTGCCAACATCTTGAAAAAGGCGTGTTCGAGGAACGCGAATACAACACTTCCGACAACCGCCCCAAAGCTCGCAATGACGAGTTGGGCAAGCCATAGGTCTGTCTGCTCCATAAAAAGCAGATCAGCAATGACCAAAACAACGCCGAAAGTGATGAATACATGAATAAGGCGCTGCCAGAATGAGAGCTCCGGGAGTCGGCGAAACGAGAATATGTTCATCATCTGCGACCTCCGTTTCGAGCGTCAAATACGGCGCCTCTGGCTTCGGCATCGCAGTCAAGATGAGCACGATTCAAGGCAGGATTATAGGTCGAATAGTTGTACCAAACTCGATGTAACGGTTCTTTGGCAACACCTGCGAAGACACCACCAGCCGCGCCAAATATGCCCCCAACAACTCCTCCGTAGATTGCACCTGGAGCCGCGCCCAACCCGGCGAACCAAGCGCCGCCGGCAGCACCCGCGGCTCCACCTCTAATAGCTCCTGTAACTGTGCCGACTGCCATGCTTTTCATAATTCGATTGCCGAATTTGTTCCGGTACTCGGTCCTCGACGCATCAGCTTCTGCCTTCTTTCTTGCAAGGCACTCTTGCTTCACCTTCTCAAAGAGTGCCTCAAAAGTCGGGCCTGGCTGCCGCTGTTGCCCTGGTCCAGGTTCCTGCGGAATAAGCCCGGCCAGCAGTCGTAAGTCAATTACCCGCTCTGGCGGGACCTTCAATTGTGCTACGAACAGCTTCTGCCCATTCAAGCAACGGATGTGGCTGTCTTCTAGTGCCAGGCCCAGGTCCGCCCAAGTTTAGAGTCATTCGGTTCCCCCATAGAGATTGTGACCAAAATTCGTAGCCAGTATCGTCGACTCTTAATTCATCGGGAAGGACCGGCGAGATATTGATAACCTCAAATTCGTTAGCCAGCCGGCTGAGTTGAGGTTTTTCCGATTGCGTAGACTTCAATTGGTCTAAAGAGACAAAGCCAGAGATTTTCTGCAAGGAGTCATCAGGATATTTGGTTCTTAAGGTTTGAAGCTGCGAAAGGATGGAGCTTCCCTTAACCTTGATAACAGAAACCTCCACTCGACCGTCGTAAAATCTCTGCATCGAAAAACGGTACTCGGGCTTCTCAAACGGTGGCAAAATACGAACTGTCACCGTCCACTTCACGTTCTTGGGAAACTGGGTGGGTTCAATTTCCCCGCTGGGCAGAATCATACTGAGCGCCGTCGCATAATTCTCTTGCGCCCAAATATCTGCGCTTTTGACTTGCGCGGTCTGAACGCTTTCGTGCTGTGTGTCGAAGCCAAACGGGCCATTTACAACTACGATGAGACTGATCAGCGTGGCCAGCGATAACTTGACTATTTGCATTTCACTTTCGCCTTTTCAGAAGGTTTCCACCAATCCTTCCCTGCGACCTGAACGGGGTCCTTCGCATTTGGAACTGCTTTCCATATTGCATTTCGGGTAACGACATATACGGCGAGACCGATCTTGTCGGCTGTACCCTGATCTCCTCTTCCCGTGTTGCCGCCTGTAGTCGAAGGTTTTGGACCCGTCCTACTTGTTTGGCTGGTTATTTCTGGATGTGTGTGAGCTTGTGCAATGGTTCCTGCCGGTAAGGGCCCCTTCCAACTCTCCTCCGCAACCGTTGCCGACCATGGCCATGGTAGCGATCCATATTTGCCCTCCTGCTCAGTAATCCACTCAGCTCTTTCCGTCGGCTGAAATCCATATCCACCCCTTTTCCAAAGGCAATACAGATCATCCAAAACATCTTGATTGCTTGTGAGCTTGTCTGGAGTGGGCTCAGGCTTCTGCGGTCCGCGACCGCCACGCGAAGGATCGCCATGCTGATAGCCTCCAGGAGCTCCTTCATTCGGTCCACCGTAACCCGCCCAAACGTCGTCTGCCCAACTCACATGGATATCCACGCTGCCAACGCCGCCGCACTGAATTCCATGGTCTGTCATCTGGCAGTTCCATGATTCTACCAAGCCACTCGGATCGACAAAATTCACCGGATCGCCTTGCACGTAAGCATAACGATTAAAGCTTTGCGGATTACTGAGATCGTAGCTGCCGTCGTAAGGATCGGGTTGGTCGAAGCGCGAGTGCCAGCGATTGTAGCGACGAAACATCGCTTCATCGCTGCCGTTTCCGTCGCGCTCATAACTAGTGAACTTCTTTGGTTGAAACGCCGCGTTGTTTGAACGGTTGGTGTCTGCGCCCCACGGATCCAGCTCAATCGTACTCACCACCGCGCCAAAGATATCCGTCACCCGCTTCGACTTCGTCTCCGGGTCTTCATGTACCCAGTAGTTATAGCCGCTAGCCAATTTTAGCGCCAATAGTTGGCCACCCAAATAGATATAGCTGCGCTGTAACCCACCCCCGCCGGTTAGCTCCGCCACCACCTGCCCTCC
>DATGYM010000202.1:0-13153 GCA_035297925.1 Pyrinomonadaceae bacterium
GTAGTCGCGGCCAGATTGCCGGCGGTCGGCGTACAAGAAGCGCCGCAGTTAGTGCCGTTTCCATCATTAACACCAATCAGCAACGCATCCGCAGAATCCCTCAAATCAAGAGCAGCGTTCATCGCGCTGCCGAGACAGGGATCGCCATCGAGACCGAGGAAGATAAGATCGCCGGTATTTGCGGTAAAAGAATAATAGTCTACGTCAGTCGCCGGGGCCGGCGTAGGAATCGTGCCGTAGAAGTAATTGTTTCCCGCCGAATTCGCCTGCGCACTAGTGTTGTTCGGCTCGCTCTCAGCAGTTGCGGAACTTTGCGTGCCGCCGCAGTTGGGCGTGTCAGAGGTGCCTCCTGGCTGAATCTTGGAGTAAAGCCGGTAGGGACCAGTTGCAGTCGTCGCCGCCCCATGGCTGATTCGCAGGAACGAGTTAACGCCCGTCAATAACGTGCCGGATATAACCGGCGATAAGGAGCCGAACTGGCTGTCCGCATCCTGGCTATCAAACTCAAGCGTATCGGTGCTTGTCGTGACTCGCATATCAAAGTCTGTGGAGTTCGCGGCCAGGCCGTCGACCATGGCAAAGACTCTTGAGCCGGCGCTGGGTGCGCCAAGTTGATAAAAATCGACATCGCTGCTGGAGCTAATCACTCCTTCGGTGCCTGTGCCGGCTGTCGCCGGCGTGTCGTTGGGCTCTGTCTCCTGAGTGCAGGAATTTACCTCCACAGTGAAGGCGCTGCTGCCCACGGTGATGCTGGCTTCATCGACAATGAGATACACAGTCTGTCCGCTTGAGAGAGAGACGCAGGGAATCTCCTGCGCTCCAGTTCCGTTAACGCGATGTGCAGCCGCTATCGCCGGACCTGTGGTGTTGGAGCAAGTCACGGTTATTGGCGCCGGTCCGCTCGGACACGAAGTTGTCAGATACAAAACAGGATCCAACGTGTTTCCGAATTTTGAGATGCGAAAGGAATAGCTGCCTGCACTCGGAGCGGTGAACGAGTAAGCCACATCGCGACCAACCGCAGTCGAATTTGTATTGCCTATACTGTTGTCACCCAGGGCGGTGAAACAAGTTGTCCCTGAAAGCTGATAGTCATTATTAGCGGCAGCGGTAGCCTGGCCGATCGCCGGCGTATTCAACGTCAGTGGAGTGGCGGAAGCGCAGGTATCATTGGCCGGCGCCGGCACACGGCTAATCGCAAGTTGAATTGGAACCGAGGAGGGTTCAACCAAAAAGGTCGACCGACCGGCGACAATGTAGTAAGTAAGACCAGCCGTCAGAATTGGCGAGATGGTACTCGCGTTGTTATTACAGTCGATGTCGTCGTCGTTGCAATCCACACTTGTAAAAGGTCCACCGCAGCTTCCTGACGAAGTAAAGATACCCAGGATCGTATCGCTGGTGCTGGTCCCCGGAGCGACAGTGGGACATGTCGTGATGTTGTAGGTGCCAGTAACCGCCGGCACGAAGGTATACCAGATAGTATCGTCCAGTCCGGAAACGGCGGCACAGAAGGTCGGATCTCCAGTTGTGGTTGCGTCCACAGCGTCGACTGTTAGCGTCGTTATAGGATACGTCCCTGTATCGACGATGGAGATGGCGCCGGCGCACGTGTCGTTGGCAGGTATTGCCGCGGGCTGAAGTCCAGGCTCAGGCTGAGTTGCATTTTGCCGTTCAGAGTTTTCCCTTTTTGCCTGCAGCCGCGCATCCTCATTGAAACGCCGTTCAGAAAGACAATACGCGTTGTACTTTTTGAGGAGCGCTAAGTCCTCAGCATTCAAGTAGCCATTAGCAACGAAGTAATTGAACAACACACGCTTGATGACTACGTCGCCTTCCAATTCCGAGATCTGTTCGCCGGCAACAAACCTTCGCAGAATAATTTTCTCTTCAGCGGAAAAGGGTTGACCGTCGGCTAATTGCTGGCTCAGATTTTTCAGTTCGCTGATTTGCTCAAGACTCAAACTGGCGTAGGAATTTGATTCGCCGAGCGCCCCCTGGCTTTTTGAGTGGGCTGCTGTTTGAATCCGGTCCGACGGGGCGGCGAGCAACGCAAACCCGAGCAGCAGGAGTATCAATCCAAAAACGGTAGTTGTCTTGTAAGTGCGAATAAGGCGAGGGTCTTTCATATGTTTTTCCATTCGGTGGTGATTTCCGTGACGACAGACTGCTGGGAACCAGACCGGCCGGCCGACTCTTTGATTTGGTGATTGCAACGCCTGATAGTGTTCGCTGTCTGGAGTTAGCCGTTATCCCTTGACCTTACATCCGGGCTGAAATGAGTTTTTCGCCTCGGGGAGAGCAAGCGCCAAGCCAGTTACTGCCTATGGTGGAGACGATATGCGAACTCAGCAGCGGAGTCAACTAACCGAGAAAACGATTGATCGGACGTTTCCTGAACGTCCCGGAAGGGGGTGGTGGGCTGACTTTCGTTTCAAACTATTTAGCTGTGCGGCGTGCCGACAACACCAGAATTATCGCATCGCCCGAAGGCCCCACGTTCAGAGTGCCGACGATGACTGGTTCACCTTCGCGCATGCTGATGTCCGTATTCAACCCCGTGGGTTCGTAATTGATGATGGCCGCTGCCGGGCCATTCGAAGCGATAGCCGTGCCGCTCTGAATTGGAATTCTCGCGCCAAAACCAAAGCCTTCCATCCTGACAATCGCCTGTCCGTTGCCATTAGAAACCAACCTGACCGTGTTGACATGAAACTCGTTGAAGCTCGGCGTCGTTGCAGTGGCCGCCGCTGAAACGATCATCGGCCCTCCGATCCATTTAAGGTTAAGCCGTCCGTCGTTCTTCACACGGTTGATCAGCGTGGCTGCCAGCCTGTAATTCTTGAATGGTAAAGATGCGCGCAGTTGTTTGATCACCGGATCAAGCGCGGCCGGTAGTTTTGCGTCATCCACATCCTGGTTCGTAGCGACAAGCAAATAAAGTTGGGTGTCGAGATTGGTTTCGTCTTCCTGCTTCGCGTTTTCGGCAGCGGCCGCTGACGTTTGAGCATAGACTTGCTGGCCGGCGCCGGCGGCTGTAAGCGCGAGAAGCACCAACGCAAAGAGTATGGTTCCCAGATTCCTGCGCAAATTCATGACGTATCTCCTTCAAGTAGTTGTTAACGATCTAAACGAGGAGAGCGGACGCGCAAGCGGCTAGCGATAAAGTTCGCTGGCAGCGCACACGTGCTGCTGTTGGACTCTACTAACTCAGGACTCAACTGCGATGGGCCGGCAATCGTTGCTAACACGCAGGCGATGAGGATAAGTTCCAACTTAGCACGAGGGTAATTCAAGACAAAGAAGCTCATAGTTAGGAAGGGGGCTTGCCCCCGCTCTGCTTGAGAGGCAGTCAAGAAAGAGCGGGGGTAAACACCCTTCCTGACCATGAGGTTTTCATCGTTGAGTCACAAAGAAAGTAATTCAAGACAAAGAAGCTCAGGCCCAAGGAGAGTGGGCCAAGACAAAGAAGCCGAGTCACAAAGAGAGTAATTCAAGACAAAGAAGCTCATGGTTAGGAAGGGGGCTTGCCCCCGCTCAGCTTGAGAGGCAGTCACGACCAGCGGGGGTAAACCACCCTTCCTGATCATAAGGTTTTCATCCGTGAGGACTTCTGAAAAAATTTCATAAGCGTTCAAGCGGCACACGCAACTCAAATCGCGCGCCGGATCCATTAACTGGCGATGCCAGACTGGCGCTTCCACCCGCTTCCTCCATGCGCTTTCGTACGATTGCGAGCCCGAGACCGGTGCCTCTCTGTTTGGTCGTGAAAAAAGGCTCCCAGATCCTTTGACGCAAAGTTTCGGGAATGCCGGCGCCGTTGTCCTGAACAATAATCAACAACTCGTCGCCGGTCCGGCTTTGGGTTATCCACACTTCACCACCCGGCGGCGTGGCTTGCAAAGCGTTAAGCAAGAGATTGGAAAGTGCGACCCTGAGGGCTGAAACAGCCGGGCCGTCCAACGCCTCGTCCTTTTCAATTCTAACTATTAGGCGGATGCGATCTTTCTCAGCACTTGCCTGAAATAACCTGACCACGGATTGAATTAGTTGTCCCGAGCGCGCCGGCAATTCCGGCAGCGGCTCGTTACGCGCAAAACTCAGAAGCTGGGTGACGCTTCGTCCCAGGCGATCCGTCTCGCCCACAATTAAACTCAAATCACGTGAATACTCTCTACTCAGGTTTTCATCTTCGCCCATTACCTGCGCAATGGACTTTATCGCCGACAGAGGATTTTTTATTTCATGAGCAACGGTGGCGGCCATCTGGCCCAACGTGGCCAAACGTTCTCGCTCGGCCAGGCGTCTTTCAAGGCGCACATTCGCTTCAACCAGGCGAGAGTCTTCAATCGCAATCGCCACCTGGCTCGCCAGTATCTCCAGCACCGAGCGCACGTCTTCTGTCAAACTCGCCGCAGCCGCATCGATCAAAAGCACGCCGGAAACTCTTTCATCGCGCCGCAATGGATACGCTATCGTGTAGCCGTGATTGGAAAGTAACGGCGAATCCTCAACGGGTGCCCAGTTATTGCGACCGGATGACTCAAGGATTTGTTTGACCCAGGCCTCGGTTGTGCTCCGAAGAATCGGTGTTGATGGCGGGGCAGCCACTTCGCCATCGCCCGCATTGTTGGAGCCAACTGCTTTCGTGTTGTCACTACCTTCATGATCGTTGACTACGATGCGAACGCGACGCAGATGCAGGGCTCTCGTCGTTTCTCGTTCCACGAAATCGAGTAAGTCGGGTAATTGTTGGTACTGGCCGGAGTGAGAACTTATGCGCGAAACTATTTGCCGGTACAGTGTGGCTTCGCGCTCAAACAACCTGCGGAATCGCTGCCCCAGCCAGCCGCGCAGCGGCGCCGCAGCCAGCGCGAGCGCCAGTATTAGCAAGGCCTCGACCACGCCTGCGCGCACGCCATAGCGTGAGGTGATCCAATCGCCAATCGTCCGGATGCCATAGATATAGATTGTGAGAACGACCGCCGCAAACGTAGCAACCACCAGGCTCTCTTCAATGATCAGCTCCAGATAACGATAGCGATAGATGTAATAAGCAAGCAGCGCCGAAGGCAACAGCGAGCCGAGATTCGCGGCGGTCTTCAAGTACAGACCAAGCTGCGTTCCCTCACCCACGCCCAGCGCAAGGGCAGCCAAAATCACCATCCCAATTGCGACAAAAGAGCCCGCGAGTGTCTGCATGATTCGCCGCTCGCTCACGTTGGTGGTTCTTTTTGCAATCAACAATTCGGTTATAGCAATAACGCCCAGTACGTAAGTGATCCACGCCGCCATCGGCAACACAAATAGGTGGACTCTTTGGAGCATAGGCGCGTACTGGTGTGTCCAAATCTTGTAGATGGCCAGCGGCAGGAATATCGTCGGCACATAAGAGAGATAAATGCGGATCTTCTCACTTCGCTTCAGCGCCCGATCAGCCGCGCGGGCCCAAAGGTGAATATGAATGTGAAGCAGGAATGAGTAACAGAAAGTGATGCAGACGACAGCAACCGTATCTGCAATTCGCAGGACGGTGATGATTCCTCTGCTGAGGCCTAATCCAAACAGTCCGTGGAGAGTAATTACGAGGTTGCTGCTGTGCCACCCGCACATGCTGATGGCCAGGGCAATCAACACGCGTTCAATTGGGGTTAGACGGCGGCGGGAAATAAGCTGCGTTCCCATCCACAGCGGTAGAGTTGCCCCAATTGAGTAGCCTACGAGTTGTAAGACTTCGAGTGGAGACATTCTTTGCAGTGGCCAGTGGCCAGGGGTCAGGGGTCAGGGGTCAGCGTGCAGCAGGTAGCATGGGTAGGATAGCAAATGAAAAACGTTAACTGAGAAAGGGAAAAATCAGATTTTCCGTTTCTCATTTGCCATTCTCATTCGTCATTTAGGACCAGGTACCGGCTCCTGCCGTCTGCTCCTGCCGTCTGCTAGTTGCTCGCCGAAACCGGCACCACCGTAAAGGTGATCTCGGTACGCCGATTCTTAGCTCGGCCGCCAAGTGTAGTGTTGGCTGCCAGAGGGTTGGCGGCACCCATCCCATTGGCCTGTAGGCGTGAGGCATCTACTCCTGCTGCCTGGAACCGTTCTGACAACTGGCGCGCGCGTTCCTGCGTCAATTGCTGCAGCGTCACCTCGTCGCCCTTGTTGTCGGTGTAAGCTTCAATCACAATCTGGTAGTCCGGGTTACTAGCCAGCAGTGCTGCCAGCGGTTCGAGTTTCGCAGTTGCGGATGAAACCAACGTTGCCGCGCGTGGACCCGCCCAAATCGACTCCGGCAATAAGAGCTGGAAGCCGCGCGATGTTTCTTTCAGCGTCCCGTACTTCGCAAGGCTTTGCTTTAGGGTTGCTTCCGCCGCGCGTCTTTGCTGCTCGCGGTTCTCCGCGTCGCGGCGCTCGTCCTCGGCGCGTTTAGCCCCCTCGAGGCGAGCCAGATTAATTTTTGCGGCTTCGCCTTCAGCGCGCACAGTCTGTAGTTCATCGCGTAGACGTGCGACCTCGCTGCGTTGTTCTCTTAGCTGTTGGTTCGCCGTTTCGGCATCACGCTCCGCCAGTTCCCGGGCCCGTTGTTCCTTCTCAAGATCCGCACGCAACTGCTCGATTTCTCGCTGCGCTGAATCGGCCGTCTTCTCGGCTACTCGCAATGCTTCGTCACGACGCTGAATATCTTCGCGGCGTAGACGCGCCGCGCGGTGCGACATGGCCATCTCTTCGGCCTTCGCCCCCGAAGATGTTGCTTTGCGCGCCAGCACATCTACCTCTGCTGTCGGCTGATTAAATCTGAGCGCTTTTTCCGCCGCGAGGAGGTCGTCTTCAGCCTGTTGCAACTCCTGCGGGGCATCCTGTTGCCCGCCGGCGAATCGTGCGAGGTTGACGGCCTGGCGGGCGCCCAACAGTGAAACCGGAATATCGCGGTAGTCAGACGACGCTATCTCGGGCACTCGTGGATCCCGGAAATAGTCGCTTGAGTTGCCAATGTACTGCACGTTCACAGTTTCAATCTGGCTCTTGCCCGGCCGCTGCGGTGCGATGTTTTCCAGAACGACCATGCGGCTGGGAACCTTCATCAGAAAATGCGGCTCAGCAGTAACGATCAGGGCAAAGGTTTGCAGCGGCGTGGTTACGTCAAGTTTTGAAGCGATGTAGGCGCTGCCGCCACGCTTTATTTCACCGAGGTTATCTACGCGCCCATCCGGTGAGATGGCCCAGAGAATAAACGTCGTATAGATTCCGCCGAGCTCGTTAGCGCGCGGCAAGTTATCGATGGCCAACTCCACGCGCGTGCCTCTACGCCCGGCCCGTTTAACTTTTGCTTCGCCCTTCAACCGGGGCAGCAAGGTTGTGCCACGAAACTTAACGACTACGGTCTCGTCAAGCGGATACGTAACGGCGATCGTGCTACGCGGAATATCGCTTTGCGCGAATACGGTCGCTATGAATACCGAGGTAGAGCCAATTAGCGTGAGGAGAACGATACGCGCTAAAACGGGGCGAAATCGCATAAGAAAAAACTCCTTCTAGACAGTCAGGGCAAATAGTCGGGCCGTTGGCAAAAAGCGTCCTTTAATTGATGCAATGGCCGCGTTCATTGTTGCCGAGAGTCTATGAAGGGTCAAGCGTGATGCCGGGCAGACGCAGGCCAAACGTAGGGGCACGGCATGCCGTGCCCCTACTCGCACTAATGTTATTGATTGTCCGAGGTCTTGTGATATTGAGTCTTGCGGTGGGCGATTAGCTGAACGCCGGATATAGAAATGGCGGCGATGATTAGGATATGGACGTAGCCTCCCTTATGGAGCACAAACTTGAGGATGAGCCAAACAATTGTCAGAAGTGCGGAAACAATCCACATCTAACAGCCTTTCTTCTAATGAGCCTTAACGGACAATGCGGGCGGGTTTCTGGTTAACGCTTAGGGCGCCTCGTTCAGTTTGTAACCCACCCCGCGCACGGTAAGGACATAACGCGGATTCTTGGGATCTGTTTCCAATTTTTTCCGTAGGCGATTGATGTGTGGGTCGATGTTGCGCTGATAGCCCTCGTATTCTGTGCTCCAAACTCGATCCAGCAAGGCGTTGCGCGACCAGGCGCGTCCAGGTTCAGAGGCGAGTAACTCCAGGATTTGAAACTCGAGCGGCGTGAGATCTATACGCGAGCCCTGGCGAATCACTTCGTGGCGACGCTTGTCGATCACGAGATCGCCTACCTGCACGCGCTCGCTGTCCGTCTCAGGTTGGACGCCGCTGCTGCGACGCAATAAAGCTTCTACCCGGTACTCCAATTCGCGTGGGCTAAACGGCTTTGCCAAATAATCGTCAGCGCCCGCTTCATAGCCTGCAACCTTGTAATCCAGAGCATCATGCGCCGTTAAGAAGAGCGCCGGTGTTTGCACGCCACGCTCCCTTACTCGTTTCAGCAGCTCAAATCCGGAAATGCCGGGCATCGATACGTCAAGAATGAAGCAATCGAACCGGCCCGTGGTCGCTGGATCCAGGGCTGCCGCGCCACTTTCACGCTCCTCTACATGAAATCCAAGGCGGCGAAAATACTCCGCCAGCAGGAGACGCATGTCCGCGTCGTCGTCAACAATCAGCAATCGCTTTCCCGCGTACTTGCTCGCTACCTGTGGTGGCTGTCCCAAGTTTTATTGGTCCTCGGTAATGGTTGGGGAATATCGCGTAGAAGTATAGCCTAGTTTCTGCAATGTGGTCTAAGAAACCTTCACCGGCTTCCGCTGTGGCGTGAATTTCTTCTATCCGCGCCGGGCCGGACAATGCGGCTCGCGGATTGACGCAGTCGCCGACGGATAAGTATAGTTCTCTTTTTAGTTTTACAGCCGTCTTTCATTCCTTCCAATAGCGACTGACTCGGATTTCGTGGCGACAGAGCGACTGATTCGCCCCACTGACTGCAACTGCTGATGCGCGATCTTAAGAGACTGCTCCGATATATCAAGCCTCACTGGGAAACATTCGCATTGGCGACGTTTGCAATGCTCCTGGTAGGCCTGCTGGAAATCGCCATCGGATCGCTGATAGTTCCAATCTTCGATCAGGCACTGACGCAGGGTGGCGGGCATCGTACGCAAACTCTTTTTGGACTGCAAAGAATTATTCCCAACTCTGGTCTAGCGGCCTGGAAAACAATTTCGTTATTGCTGCTCGCGTTTACGCTGGCCAAAGGTGTAGCCGAATACTTTTCCACCGTTCTCATGGCCCGTATCGGGCAATCTGCCGTACTGAAGTTGCGTCAGGATCTCTACAGTCACCTGTTAAACCAGGCGGCAAGTTTTTTTGAACGGCATCGAACGAACTACCTGGTATCGCGGCTGGTCACCAGCGCTGCCGCGATCGAGGTGTCCGTTACCAGCACCCTGCGAGATATGCTGCGCGAAAGTTTTACCTTGATTGCATTTCTCGCAGCCTCTTTCTACTACAGTTGGCGACTCACGCTTGGCTCGCTCGCTATTGCTCCCTTAGTTGCATTTCTGACGGCCCGCTTCGGCACCGCGCTTCGCAACTTGTCACGCGAAAGCTTCGAAGGCAACAAGGAGTTGACTGATACCGCGCAGGAAGCGTTGTCGAATCAAACGATCGTGAAAGCCTATCGCGCCGAGGAACGCGAGTCGCTTCGCTTTACTGCCGTCGCCCACCGAATCGTTCGTGCAAACCTACGCACTGCCAGAATCGCAGGCTTTGCTCCGCCGACAATCGAGATGATCGGCGTTGTCTTTATCGTCTTCCTGCTCTTATTTGGTCAGCGAGAAATAGTCTCTGGCCGCATGAACGCAGCTCAGTTTGTGACATTTCTTTTTTTCCTGTTTCGCAGTTACGACCCGATGCGCAAGCTATCGCGACTGCAGAACAGCATGGAACAGGCGCTGGCTGCTGCTCATCACGTTTGGGAAATAATGGACGAACATGCCGAGCTGCCGGAAAAGAAAGATGCGCGTGAACTGCAGCCCCTAACCCGCGCCATAGAATTACGAAATGTCTCCTTCGGTTATGCAAATGAAGAACGCTCAGTGCTTCGCGATGTAAGCCTCGAGATTCCTGCCGGATCTATGGTGGCGCTGGTTGGCGAATCGGGGGGTGGTAAGTCAACGCTGACGAAACTGTTGCCGCGCTTTCACGACCCGGTGGCCGGCGCTGTATTTTGGGATGGCATCGATCTTCGGGATGCGAGGTTGGCGAGCCTCCGCCGGCACATTGCTTTGGTGACGCAGGAGACGGTGCTCTTCAACGACACAGTGCGCCACAACATTGCTTACGGAAAACCTGACGCCACGCCCGCAGAGATTGAAGAAGCTGCGCGAGTCGCCTTTGCGCACGATTTCATAATGGAGCTGCCACAGAAGTATGAAACGATTGTGGGCGAAAGAGGAATTTTTCTATCCGGGGGACAGCGACAACGGCTCGCAATTGCCCGCTCGCTGCTGGTGGATGCGCCGGTGCTGATTCTGGACGAGGCCACCTCGGCTCTGGATGCGGAGTCCGAACGCTTCGTCCAAAAAGCAATTGCCAATCTCGTTCGCAACCGCACCACCGTTGTTATCGCGCATCGCTTGTCGACGATTCGGCGCGCCAGCATTATCGTTGTAATGGAAAGCGGCAGGATTATTGAAATCGGAACTCACGCACAGCTACTGGCCAGCGGTGGCCAATACAAGCGACTCTACGAACTGCAGTTTGCTGACGAAGAAGAAATTGTCAGTGCCATTTGAGCTTTGTATTTTGATTTTTGTGCTTTGACATTGGTGAGTTTGAAATAAATTCAAAGTACAAGAACAAAGTACCAAGCTCAAAAGACGAAGAAAGGATTATCCGAAGCAAACATCTTTTGCATTAATCATGAAATCAATGACCGGATATGGCAGGGGAACCGCAGATGGCGAGCATTTCGCCGTATCTGTCGATCTTAAGACTGTCAATAACCGCTTCCTCGACGTTCATCTTCGTCTTAGCGGCGAATTGTCGGCGCTCGAGCCTGTCATCAAACGGCAGATTGGTGCGCGGCTTTCGCGCGGTCGAGTAGATGTCGCCGTTAACTTCGAGAAGACAGCGCAGACCGCGTATGAAATAAATCGGCCGCTGATTGCCGGTTATGTTAACGCCCTGAGAGAAATGCAGGAGGAATTCAGGATCGCCGGCGAGCTGGATATCAATGTGCTGGCCCGGCTTCCCGGAGCATTGCAGCCCGCGCGGGACGCGCTCGGCGATGATCTGGTAAAGGGCGTTGAAAAAGCTCTGGCTGAAGCTCTCGATCAACTGGAACAGATGCGCGCACAGGAAGGCGAAACACTGCGCAAAGAGATGTCCGAGCGCATAGACCGCATCGATACGCTGGTTCCCATTATTGAGAATGCGGCGTCAGGACTGGTCGACGCCTACCGCGCGCGTTTGCAAAAACGCATTACGGAGTTATTGAGTCGCAACGGACAACTCGTCGAAATCGACGCCGGCCGGCTGGCGCAGGAAGTTGCTTATCTTTCCGACCGCAGCGATGTGAGCGAGGAAATGGTGCGCTTGCGCAGTCACCTGGGGCAGTTTCGCGAGGCACTGAATTCCGCGGGCGAGTCAGGCAAGATGCTGGATTTCCTGTTGCAGGAACTAAATCGAGAGGCCAATACCACCTTGTCCAAGTCTACCGATCTGGTTATCAAAGAGGCTGCCCTCGCCATCAAAGCGGAAGTGGAGAAGATTCGCGAACAGGTCCAGAATGTCGAGTGAAATAGCCGGCTCAGGTTTTCAAAACAAACTTGCCACCGAAACAACTGCAGGGCGAGGCATTCTGTTCGTCGTCAGCTCACCTTCAGGCGGCGGCAAAGGCACACTTATTCAGCGCATATTGAAGAAGGTACCGAATCTTAGTTATTCTGTTTCGTTTACTACTCGAGCTCCGCGCAATGGCGAAGAAAATGGACGGGAGTATTTCTTCGTCACGCCTGAGAAGTTTGAAGAGATGGTCGCCGCCAACGAGTTCCTGGAGTGGGCGCGCGTCCACAGCAAGCTCTATGGGACCGCGCGGCAGCAGGTCGAGCGCGAAATCTCTGCGGGCCGGGACATAATTCTCGAGGTAGACGTGCAGGGCGCGGCCAATGTACGCGCGTTGATGGCGGACTCGGTCAGCATATTTATTCTGCCGCCATCATTTGAGATTTTGAGACAAAGACTAAAGGCGCGCGGTACGGATTCTCCCGAAGAGCTTGACTTGCGCTTGCGCAACGCGCCGACAGAACTGAAAGACTACTCTGCGTTTGAATATGTGATTCTCAATGACGACGTGGATCGCGCCACCAATCAAATGGCGGCGATCGTTCATGCCGAAAGAGCTCGCCTTAGCCGGCAGGAATCACAGGTGAAGCGTGTAGTCGAAGCGTTTACCGCGGATGAAATGCCCGACTCTCAGGCCGGATAAATTGCATTCGCCCTTGTCCTAATAAAAAGTTTATTACCACGTGAGGAGCGCAACCATAATGTCGTTACTGGAAGAGACTGATGCGATAACTGAAGAAACCCCGGCGCCTGAAATCGACTCGAAATACCGCCTGATAATTCTCGCCGCCAAACGGAGCAAGCAACTGCAACGCGGCGCTCGGCCGCGCATCGATATCGACTCGGTGAAACACAAGAACACGCGTATTGCACTGGAAGAGGTTATGCAGGGGCGGGTTAACTTTTCTGTGACGAAAGACGGCGAAGAAGAATAGGACAAGCCGCTTTCAGACTGCTCCTTGGATACCGATCTACGTTAAAGAAGTTTCACATGCCTTTGTAATCGGGTCCACCGCCGCCTTCCGGCGTCACCCAGTTAATAATCTGGTAAGGATCCATGATGTCGCAGGTCTTGCAGTGAACGCAGTTTGAAAAATTAATCTGCAGTTTACGCCGGCCGCTGCTCCCATCGTCTACCATCTCATAAACAGCCGCCGGGCAAAACCTTTGACAGGGATTGCCATATTCCTCCGCACACCGTGTCGCACAGATGTTGGTGTCCAGGACATGCAAGTGCGCCGGCTGATCTTCACTGTGACCAACCGCGGCGTGGTATACGTCGGTCAACTTGTTGAAGGCAATCTTGCCGTCGAATTTTAATCCGTCGTAGCGCTGCTCGATGTTGTCGCCCCGGTAACCGTAGGCTGAAAGTT
>DATGYM010000203.1:0-5055 GCA_035297925.1 Pyrinomonadaceae bacterium
GACAAGCGGATTCCGAATTTCGTGCGCCAGCCCGGCCGTTAGCAATCCCAACGAAGAAAGTCTGTCCGCCCGCCGCAAGACAACTTGAGACTCCTTGAGCTCTTTTTCTCGTTGCGCCAAACGGGCGGCCATTTCATCAAAGGCCCTGGCAAGGGTACCGATCTCGTCATCGCGCCGTATAGAAACTCGAGAGTCCAGGTCTCCCTTTTCTATACGCTTTGCGGCCAAGGTTAGTATTTCGATCGGCTGGATCATTCTAAAGGTAATAATGAAAATTATGACTAAGCCGATCAAAAAAATAGCCGAGGAAATCGCTACCGCCTTAAGAGTAAATTTATGGATTTGTTCAAAAACGGGCGCCAGATTCAAGCCGAGACGAATTCCTCCCAATCGTTGATGCCCTAGGATCACGGGTTTCGAAATATCGAGAATCTTTGTTTCATAATCGAGGGTCACCAACGTGTTAGCGGATTTAACAATCTTCTGACCCAACTCGTCTGTAAAATTTGATAACAACTGCCGCTGATCTTCATGATAATCTCCCACAATTCTACCCTTATCGTCGAAAATGTATGCGTAGGAGACGTCCTGAAGGGCCTTGGCCTCTCGGGCGACAGTTTCGAGCCGGAAAGTATCCAACTTGTAAAGAGCTCCGGTAACGCTTAGCTCCATTAAGTTAATTCCGACTTTAGCTCTTTCGCCCATTTGGGCTAAAAGCAAATCTTTTTGGGAGCGGATGGTCAGGAAAGTGAGGGTGCTAACGGCAGCGAGGTAAAACAATCCTACTGACAGGAAAATCTTAACTTTTAGGGTTGGCTTAACCGCCAGATTCATGGCCTAACGTTACCACGAATCCACCTCTTTTCTCAAAGAAGAAAAAACGTACCTGTTTATCTGCTTGAATTGGTCTAACGACGCCGCGGGAATTTCATCGAACTTGGTCGTGTTCTGCTGTCGTTTCAAAACGCCTTGCCCCTCCGGATAAGTATCCATGCTAATCAATATGTCCTTCAGAGCTTTAACGACTTTTGGATCCAGATTTTTTCGGATAGAAATAATTTGCCGCGGAACGCTGATAGTCTTGCCGATAATCTTCAAGCTGTCTCGCACCTCAGGCTTCAATCGATCTATTTCTCTAGGGATTGTGGTAGCAGCATCGACTCGACCAGTCATTAGCACGTTCACAGCGCTGCCGTCGGAGCCATAAATAAAATTCACCGCGTCCGCTTTTGCAGTTTCTGCAGAGGTCATATGGTTCAGCTTGATTTTTTTTTCCTCGAAAAGCATGCGAGGAAGAACGCTAGCCGATGTCGAATGAGGCTCTTCGAACGCGATAACCTTGCCCTTGAGGTCGGCGAGCGTATTGATTCCACTAGTTTTTTGCACGACGATGACACCTTCGTAATCGGCCTCTCCGTATTTCCATTGTCGCAGTATAGGCATTGAACCTGACCACTTTTGCAGCAGCAAACTCGGCACAACGCTATCGTGGAAAAGGTCGACCTTGCCATCGCGCAAAGCTTGAGCGAGCAATTGCATCTTTTCAACGACTAAAATCTTCCCCCCGCTAAAACCGAGCGGACCCAGTTTTTTCGCAATGTAATCGACAAATTCCTGCCGATCTCTTATAGATCTGACGGGATCGTCATGAACGCGACCGAAAATGAGCGGGCCCTCATCGTTCGCCGATACGGAACACATCAAGATAGAATTAAAGAGCAACCAGACTAATAATGTCCGAAATGCGGCCATTCGAAACTCCTGTAGGAATCCCATTTATGATCCGGTGGCGAAAGTTACGGCAGGATCGGTCCGACCGATAGTTGACCTCGGTAAACTCAAACAGACACAAGCCGAAAGAAGCGAAAGAAAAGCCGCGAAATAGAACGCCCAGTCGAATCCAAGCGATTCGGCCAGCAGACCGGACCCGAAAACGCCGATCGGCTTAAAAATATTGCTAAGCGTCGTGTAAGTAGCGAGGTCGAGCGAGGTCTTCTCTTCGCTAGCGAAATCCAGCATTAGATGATTATAATAGACCATCGCGATGCTGAACAAAAACATAAAAATAAAAACTGTTGTTAAAAACGCTAAAAGCGTTGTAGCAAACGTGAAAATAACGCTAACGGGGACAAGCAATAACCCGGCAAGTACCAATACACGGCGCGGTTCCCAAATAAAATTTGCGAATCTTGAAAAGACCGTTACGATCAGCCCTTGGAGCACATACTCTGCCATCATTACGGTACCTACAAGCGCCGGACTTACGCCAACTTTTGCAAGATAAACTGGGAGAACAACAACTCCCCACGCGTCGAGTGCCCCATTGAGCAGCCCAAAGCTCAACCCGAGCGTTTTAATCTTCCCATCGGCGGCACCCCAAATTTGCAGTACCGGCAAGCGGACCTTCTCCCTCATATCCGAAAGAAAACGTAGAGCGCAGACCGCAGAGACTGCAGTAAGGCCCGCGAAAATTAAAAGCGTATCCTGAATTGTGAACACTGCGATCAGGAGGCCGCCGCCAATCATTCCGATCCCTTTGGAAGCCTCCTTTAATCCAAGTATCATATTGATGAGAAACCGCTGCTCCTCTTTGGCGGAAAAGTGTTTAACATAAACTGCGCTAATGTCAGCCATGTAAAGTAATCCACGTACGAATCTCTCTATATAGAGAAACACAAAACTGGGCAGCATATAAAAAGTCGAGATCACACTGTGGATTACAAGGCCTGTAATGAACGTTCTTTTATAGCCCCAACGGTTGAGCATTACACCAATTCCCAGAGGAGCAAAAATTTCCGAAGTTTTGAACAGGAAAAAAAGAAACGCAATTTTCGATATTGAGACTCCAACGGACGCGAAATAGACAGGCACAATGACTCGTAAGGCACCGTTTGTCAGAGCTGTGCTCCAATAGCCCAAAGCAACTACACTGATATTTTTCTTTTGGTGATTCGTCGGCGCGTCAACAGACATGATATTTCGGCTAGCCAAGCAAACTATTTTGCATATACGCGTCGATGAGAGGCACAAAATCGTTCGCTTTGTTATGGTCCTTAAGCGGTCCCTTGAACAAACAACCCATACCTTCGATTGGCTTCAAGTACTCCCGTTCCTGAATTGGATAGCGGCGCTGCAACTCACCAAACCAATTCGGAGTACGCTCATCCCCAAGACATTTGAGTTCTAGAATGACCTTGCCCGCTCTTCCAGTCGGAGGACCAACCAAATATTTCCATGAAGTGAGTTCGTAAATACTATTTGTGGCCGAATAGTATTGCACATCCCAATCGATGGACAGCCGTGCTGTTGTTCCTTGAAAAGCGACTCTTTTACACAATACCAATAGCACTGGATTCA
This sequence comes from Pyrinomonadaceae bacterium, assembly GCA_035297925.1. Lineage (GTDB taxonomy): Bacteria > Acidobacteriota > Blastocatellia > Pyrinomonadales > Pyrinomonadaceae > PSRF01. The sequence goes on from DATGYM010000203.1 coordinate 3,358, forward strand.
ACCCCATGGTGAGTACTGTTTCCTGAATGTCACGATACAAATCGATATCTTCCGGCCCGCACATTTCCACGTTAGATTCATGCAGTGCTTCATCAATGTCCTTGCCTTGCAGGAATAAAAGAAGCGCGTCTTTGGTGAGAGGAAAGCGTTTCTTCTTTCTCCGGGCACCTTGTGCGGTTTTCACCTCGACCCAATACTTGGAAATCGGCTCGGGAAAACGGCCATATAATTCATACGCTCTGACTCGAAAGAGCAAGAGATGACCAAACAGACTAAAACGTAAAAGGTCAAAGTCCTTGTTGTCAAAATACACACTGCCGACAGAGGTTATCTCTTGAGTCGGGAGCAGGCCATGCGGCTGCAAGACGGAACTAAGATCACGCCAAAGCGCAGCAACTTCTTTCTCATCAACATTGATTTGATATTTTTTCTCGATCCTGTCGTTAAAAGCTGGGGCAATCATATTGGCTCCCTGAGGTCGAATAATCATGACAAGATGAGCAACAAATTGGCAACTTTGTGTATCCGTATACAAGAGTTGCACCTAGCAGTCAACCAATTGACCGGTTACGGAAAAAAATGCTCTTGAATTCTTTAATTGAACAAAAATTCCAGGATCTTAACCGAGGGCTTTGGCGCTTCCCCAAGCCGGTAAGCCGCTCGGATCAGCCGGAAACGGGTTGCAATTGACTTGCAGCGATTCTGCGCGATATGGCAAGCTTTGCCGCTTTCGAGGTTAGGGAGTTGTAATGGCCAAAGCGCTCACGATTGGTGCAATTCTTTTTGCAATACCATTAAGTATCGGTCTTCATCTGAAAGAGCTTTATTCTGGCGGATATCAAATTCCACCTCAAACAGCCAAAACACAATCCATGGGAGGAGCAGCGGTGGCTGGTATTGACGATCCATCAGCCGTGTATGTAAATCCTGGCGCACTCACTCAAATTCAAGGCAATCAGTTCTTGGGGGGGCTTACGTATGTAAACACGATCAGCAGCGTCATCAATAGCGGGGCGACATCGAGAAATCTTCACGATGACGATTTCCTGCCGAATTTTTTCGCCAACTATCACATTCCAAATACGAACTTGGCTTTGGGAATGGGTGGCTATACCCCGTATGGTTTGGCAACTACTTATAAGCCCGATAGCTTTACGCGTTACGCGGCTTTACGTTCTGAATTGCGGACCATGTTTATTACCCCAACGCTTGCCTGGGAACCGGTGCCATACCTTTCCCTCGGCGCCGGTGTGAGCTTCGTCCATGCTTCAGGCGTCCTTTCGCGAGCAATATTTTTCGGGCCGTTTGGTGACGGGAAACTACGGATCACCGACACCGACAATGCTTATGGATACAAGTTCGGTTTTCTGCTCAAACCTACGGAGACGCTTCGATTCGGTCTAACTTACACAAGCAATGTCGATCTCAATTTCAAATCAGCCGACGTGAAATTTACTGACGCTTCAGGAGCAGGAGGAATAGGGACCAAAACCAACGCATCGGGCATACGCTTGCCAACTCCTAGGACAATAAATGCCGGTATTCACTGGCAAATTAATCCGAATTTCGGTGTCGAGTTCCAATATGATTATGCCCACTGGAGCGAATTTAAAAACTTAAAAGCAACTTTTTCGACTCCGCTTCCCGGGCTCGGTGGAGCCGTGCCGATTTCAGGATTCGTCATTCCGGAAGATTGGC
>DATGYM010000204.1:0-14340 GCA_035297925.1 Pyrinomonadaceae bacterium
TCAAGACTGCAGGTGTAGGGCGAAGTGCCGCCCGAGATGGTTACGGTGATGCTGCCATCGCTGCCACCATTACAACTGACATCGGTCTTGGTTGAACTTACCACCAGCGCCGCGGGCTGATTGATGGTTTGCGACGTGCTGGCCGTGCAGTTATTTGCATCTTTGATGTCGATGGTATGCGAACCATTGGAAAGACCACCGAACACCTGTCCGGAAGTACAAGTCGCAAACGCGCCGCTGTCGAGGGAGCATTGGAACGGACTGACGCCACTGATGGTAACGGTGATGCTGCCGTCGCTGCCACCGTTACAACTGACATCTGTCTTCGTTGAGCTAGCCACCACCTGATCGACTGTCAGCGTGGCGCACGAAGTATCCCCTGGACTGCCGCAACTACTGTTGCTGGTGACAGTCACACAGACATTGTGGCTGCCCGCGCTGAGATTGGTCGTATCGATGGCAATACTCGACGTGGTGGCAGTACTTGTCACCCCGGTAGAAGTATTTGACCCATCTATAGTCCATTGGAAGCTGAGCGTGCCGCTTCCGCTTGCGGTGGTTGAGAAATTGGCTGTTCCGCCTTTGCAAACTGTTTGCGCAACCAAATCCGTTTCGACCGGCGGGTTGCAAACTGCTGCCGCAGCGAGCTGCATATCCTGGTCGCCCGTGCTAAAGCAGTTCCCAACGGGTTGGCAAATGCCTTCCGGGCCATTAAAAGCGGTGTGGTATGGCGAGCCAGGAACTGACGTTGCTCCGTTGCCAACACCCCAACATTCTTCGGTAGCGATGTGACCGCCCCACGAGATGATTACGTCACTACTCGTCGGGGTAAAGCTAACGCGAACAAATGTTGTGTCGTCGCCGGTCGACGTTTCGTCACTCGCATCTGTATATGTGATACCTGTAATCGTGCCGTTAAAGATCGACATCTGTCTTTCGCCCGCAGGAAGGGCTCCAAAGCATGACGCAGTAGTGGGTCCATCCTCCGGCGTCGGAATCGGAAAAGGCGCTCCAGCGACATACGTGCCACTACACGCATCAGTCGGATCTACGACCTCCGCAATCCGGTTGTTGGACGTGATGAAGTCAATTGCATGCTTACCACCCTTGAGCGTGTCGTATTTAAAACTCATCGTCGCGGGGATCCCCGCCTCGAGGTTCGTTAGACACACCGCATAAGGAATGGATTGACCTTCTACGTAATGCGCCTTGGTACCGTTGACGGACCCACTCACCCAATCGACCGGGTCGATGACCGGCTCTCCAAAGCCACCATTCTCTGCTTGCCAGTCCTTTGCTGTCGGATTTGCTGCTAAAGACAACGAGTTCACCGAATTCATCAACGCCGCATAGCGACTTGCCGGCGCGCTGCGCCCGGGAAGGTTTGCAGACTTCGGCGCCGCTACACCGTTAATGCCGGCGTTACCGAAGAAAGAAAAGTTTGCTGCTGAGGCGCCAAAAACCGCCACCACTACTAAAGCGGCGACGATTAAAGCGGGAGCAAATCTGCGTGTTATTTTTGGGAGTTTGTTACTTGTCATAGTTGTATCTCCTGCCGAATTATCGGCGTGGGTTGGAGCGCTTTCAATCCTGAGGGATTCGGGGCGCTTGTGTTCTTACTCCAATCTAATAATTTCTCCCTGGGCCATCTACCGCTTGAACGCCTGCCAGCGTTGGTTGTCAAAAACGGTTGAGGATCAGGATGCTTACTCTCACCATCGAGCCAGTTCCGTTGACATTCAGAACTTTGTCGGGCCCAGGGTTATTTTCAATTCCGCTCAAAAAGAATTGCCAAATGAAAGACCTAACACCCAGTGTTCTATCCGAAGAGATAGCCGGCGTATCCGAAAGTAGACTGGCCATTAGGTCCAGCAACCCTACGTATACCCGCCATATAAAGGTGCTCCGACTGAAAAACCGCTAATAACGCTGTGAACCCAAAAAAGAACTGCAAGACCTGGGCCAACTGCAGCGCTCGTTTGAATCGCTTTTCAAAGAAATTTGTGTTGGTCGATGGCGATCGCCAGCCCGTGCTTACCGTCGGCTTGTACTTCGTCTCTCAAAATCTTGCCTTGCAGAGCGGCCGTTGCCCCGGTTGATGGCCCGCTCAAAAGATGAACGATGAGCCTCACCTCACTGCCGATGTCGACTGGACGCGGCATTTTCAGGTAGAGACCCGTAGAACTAATATTTTCGAGCACACAATCAATATTGAAAGGCAGATCGCCCGAATCGACGCCCCAGATCCTGGCGGGAAAAGGTTCCTTCAATCGCGGTTTACGGCGCCTCTCCTGCGTTTGGGCGCGTGATGCCTCGGCTTGACCAACTTCCGCTGGCTCGTCGGCTGCAATTAATTCGTCTATACGCAGATCGAGAGTGGTCTCGGCGTCGTCTTCTTGCGTCATTGGGGGCTGCCACCGGCCAACTATTGCAATTCACTACTAAGTTTAGGGCGACATAATAGTTATCTTGTGTTGAAGTTGCAATGGAAGTGTCTGCCTATTTTAAAGGCAGGATCCTGCTGACAGGTGTGGCAGTTAAATCCAGCCCGAGTATTTTGCTGCGAAATCCCCGGGATCCACTCCCGGCCAAAACAAATTGCCGGAGTCGCTCTCTCGAGCAGCCCCGGCAATTTTGTTAGTTTCAAGTGCTTACTACAAATGACTACTTCGTCTTGAAGAAGGCATCCAGATGCGAGCCATCTAACGCTGTCATCCTTACCTGGTAGCACTTGTTTGGTGGTTTCGGCGTCTGCCAGTTTTGAATGAACTGACCGGCGGTCCCATCGTAGCGCAGACTAGTGCCTCCGGTAGTTGTCACGTCGATTGGCGAGTCATAAGCAGAGACTCCCGCGCAATTGAACTCCGCGAACTGGAAGTTTAGTACGTCGGACACGCTCTTACGCTCTGTAGTTGGCCCTGGTGCCCCGGCATAGATGTTGAACTTCAGGGGTACGGTTTGTCCGCCCTTGATGGTATTCAGCACCATCACCGGATTAGGCATATCAACCGGCTGATAGAAGCCCGTCAGTGTCCACGTGCCGATCGTCAAAGTGCCTTTGACGAACGCGAGGTTGTAGTTGGTGCTTGTCAGTCCGCTCGGAACAATCGCGTAACTACCCACTGGCGTACTGGGTGACACAGTTATCGTCGTAAGCATCAACGGCAAGTCTTTAACCGTGAAGATTAACGACCCACCTAAGTTGCCGCGCCCTTCGCCCGAAATGTATCCGCTGTCAGTAGCCGTGAAGGTCGGGGTTGTACCACCGAAGATCATGCTCTTATCGTCCGCCGTGATAGTCAGCGCCTTTGGGGTGATATGGCCGGCGCCGCCGGCGCTTGTCGGCAAGTTGTAGTTGTTCAGGTTGGTGCCCGCCCCTGGCGTGAAGTCGCCAGCAGCCAGCGTTGTGTTGACGGTGTTCGCCGCGGACACATCTTTACTGTTGTAAGTGCCAGCAGTCTTGGTCACCGTAATGCTCTGACCAGAAACCAGATTGCTGAGCGAGAAATTCGTCGCGGCCAGCGTCGCACTGGTGTTGCCGTCATAGGTCTTGGTTGGATCGCCAATGATTGACGCGGTCAGCGTGCGTTTGTTGATGGTGAAGGTCACCTGTGTAGCAGTGCTTCCCGTGTGGTTCGCATCGCCGGTGTAGCTGGCATCGGCTGTGGCCGTCCCGGCATTGGTGTTGTTGCCATAGACTACTGTCACTGAAGCGCTCAATGAACCTGCGCCAGTAGCTGTTGCCGTGCAAGGTGCCTGCGCCGAGCCATCGTAAGTAACGCTGGGCGGACAATTGATCGTCGTCGTTGACGACGCCTGGCCAATACTGTCATCAACCGTGCCGTTGGTGTCGTTGTAGTTGGTGCCACCTGAGAAACTCCACGCGTCGCCGTCGTAGGTGCCGGCGTCGGTGTGCGTGGTGCCGCTGAGATCCAATCCGGCCAGGCTCTCGCTCAAAACACCGGTCGCCGTGCCGCTCGCTGTGTGCGCCGCCCCGTCATAAGTGACGTTGTACGGGGTCACGTTGATCGTAGCATCTGCCTTGGCAATTGCATCATTCACCGTGCTGCTGGCATCGTTATAGTTTCCGCTGACGTCGGTGAAAGTCCACGTGTCGGTGTAGTTGCCAGCATTGGCATGCGTGGTGCCGCTCAGGTCAAGCCCGGATAAGGCTTCACTCAATACACCCGTGGCTGTACCCGTCGCGGTATGCGGGTTGGCATCGTAAGTCACGCTGTAAGGCGTTACATTGATAGTTGCATTGGCCTTGTTAATGACAATCGCTACATCACCGGCCGTGTCGTTGTAGTTGCCGGTGACGTCGGTGAAGACCCAATGGGCCGTGCCGCCAGGCACGTTGGTGAACGTGGCCCCGAGACTGAGGCCGGCCAGAGTCTCATTCGAGACACCCTTGCAGATGCCACTGGCGCCATGCGCCGCCGCGTCGTAAGTGCCGGTGTAGCCGGTAATCGAGCTGCAGTCGGCATTGGCCTTGTCGATCTGATCGGTGATCGTGGTGGCTGCGATGTTGTTGTAGTTGGCGGTGCCGGTGAAGCTCCAGTAGTCACTGGCGTAGGTGCCGGCGTCGGTGTGCGTCGTATTGCTCACGTCAACCGTGCCGACCGTGGCTCCCGTCTCGCCGTTCACGCCAGTGATGGTCGAGACCGCCGCCGTGTGCTCAAAGCCGTCGTAGGTCACGTCGTAGGGCGTGACCGTGAAGCTCGCGTCCGCCTTGTTGATCTTGTCGCTGATGGTGGTCGGGCCCTGGTTGTTGTAGTTGGCGGTGCCGGTGAAGCTCCAGCTGTCGCTGGCGTAGGTGCCGGCGTTGGTGTGCTTGGTGTTGCTCACGTCGACTGTGCCGACCGTGGCTCCCGTCTCGCCGTTCACGCCAGTGATGGCCGAGACTGCCGCCGTGTGCTCAAAGCCGTCGTAGGTCAGGTCGTAGGGCGTGACCGTGAAGCTCGCGTCCGCCTTGTTGACCGTAAGTGTCGCAGCGGTTGACGTGGCTGTCGCCGGGACGCAGGTGTTCGAAAACACCGTGCGGTATTGGTTTCCACTGAGAGAGACAGTAGGGCTCGTGATCGTAAGCGTGCCCGAGGTCACACCGCTGTAAGGTGCGACGTTTGAAAGATTTGAAAAACTCCCGCCGCCGTTGGTACTAACCTGCCACTGAATCGTAGGCGCGGGCGTTCCGCTGGCCGCTGCCGTAAAGCTCGTATTCGCTCCGTAGGTGACCGTCTGGTTGGTTGGATCAGTTGTTACGGTCGGCGCGCTGCACGCGCTGGTGACTACTAAGCTTCCAGAGTCCGCACCAGAAGTCGGACTTAGCGCGAAATCGGATGCAGATGTAGCTGCCTTGACGGTAAACGGGGTAGTTCCCGCTGGAGTTGCGGCAGTGGTGCTAATCGTTAGGGTTGAAGTTTTGGAAGTGTCAGCAGCGACAAATGAAACAGGATTTGGAACAAAAGATGCTGTTGCGCCGGTAGGCAGTACTGTTGTAACAGTCAATGTGGCGGTAAAGGCACCTGAGGAGCCGGGACCCGATCCTCTATTCACAGTTATAGTATAAGTGGCGCTAGTACCTGCTGTGACTGGATTGGGGGCTTGAATGCCGACTGTAACTGAACCAACCTTGGGACTATCAGTAAACGTCGTCTGCGCGGTCCAACCTGACGATTCGCCCTTCGCGCCTAGAATGTAGGTGATTCCCGCGTCCGCCGATTCCGGTGAATACTGATCGAAGGTGAAATTTCCATTCGCATCGGCTTGCACGGTGAACACGTGCAATTCGTTTGTATCAACGTGCGGGTCTTCGTGGAACACTACGTCAACCATCTCGTTCGGCTGAAAACCGCGACCAGTGATAATGATCGGCGTTCCCGGCGGATAGTCGAGCTTGTCAGAAGTTACATTTGCCGGAGAGCTGCCATAGATCGTAGAGGCACTAGTCGCATTACCATTGCTGTCGACGCCGCCGGCCGCCAGCGCCTGATTTCCTGTCAACTCCGTAATCGTTTGCCCGCCTGTGAGCAGGGCGGCGCGCGAAGGCGAAGACATGATCTCATTAATCAAATCTGCATGGAGATCACCATCCGGCGGAAGGTGCGCGTGGCCGCCGAAAATACCCATGGCCGGATCGTAGATCTCCAGCGAGCGATGATCGTTGCCGCCAATGATTTGAACCTTGCCGTCAAACAAAACGCGCAACAGTGGACGCACGCGCGCGTCTTCCGTGCCGCCGACACCTGTAAAGCTTGAGCCATCGAAGATTTCGCCAGAAGAGAGAGCGTCGCCCGCGGCATTCCGGCCGCCAACGAGCAGCACTCTCCCATCTGCGAGCAGTGCAGCAGAATGCATTGAACGAGCAGTATTCATGTTTGCCCCAAGGGCGCTGAACGTGCTCGACGAAGGATCAAAGATCTCTGCGCTGCCATCTGCATCGCCCCCCGCGATGAAGACTCGCCCATCAGCAAAAAGCGTCGCGCTGTGACCTGCACGCGCGACGCTCATTGCCGGACCGGAGATGAAGTTTCCAGTCGTCGGGTCGAAGATTTCCGTAGTTGTCAAAGTCCCTGCGGCGTCGCGCCCCCCGGCGATCAGCACACGACCATCTGAAAGTAAATTTGCCGTATGGTCAGCGCGCGCCGCGCTCATGTTTCCCGCCACCGAGAAGCTTGATGTCGTTGGATCGTAAATCTCAGATTGAGTTAGTGCCCCACTCGCGTTCTCCCCACCGGTGATCAGCACCCGACCATCAGACAGTCTGGTGGCCGTATGGCCACGGCGTTCGATCGTCATCGTCGAGCTCGAACTCTGCGGCGCGGTAGCCAAAAGGGCGGAACTCAGAGCCGGATTCACTCGAGCGGCCCTCACTTTTGAGGTCGCCGGCGTTGCTCGCACACCAATCATTGCAGCGGCCCTGTCAAACAACTGTTGGGCCGACCATGAAGTCGATGCCAACGCCGTGGCGCCGACAGCAATCAAGCCCAGGAGCACAAGAGATCGCACTGGTTTATTTCGGAGTCTGACTGCTGTAGTTAATGGTGAACGTAGAATGGCGTTGATAAAAGTAATGGGGGACCTTCTCATTAGAGACTCCTGCTAAAACTTCGAGACTAGAAGTAGAAATGATTAATGCGGCTCTTAAAGTTTTCCTGTCGTAGGATCGAATGCCGGAATGAGAAGCGACCCCCGCACGAACCGAAAGGAATTGACGAGCCCGTCTGATCTTTATTCGGTGCGTCTCTACGCGTCCACGCTAACGCGTAGAGACGCTTTCCGTGCCAGTTTCCAAAATATCCTGGCAACCCCGCTTGTTGGTTCTCCCTCACCCCGGAATAGCAAAGCTAACCGAGGTGCATTTCCCCTTAACCCGTCTTATGTTCAACTGAGCATGTCGACGGACACTGGTTGTGTGCGACCTGTTTTAGCAAGAATCGAGCCAGAGAACATAGAAACGGTTGATGAGAAGAAACAGCAAGCCTTCGAGGAAGAGGGAAGTGTTGGAAAAGCGATTGCTGAGAAGCGTTTGCGGGAAGCCAAGGCCCGGACAGTTTAGTAAAAGTCAGTCGATCGTTGAGGATGTGAGAAGTGCGGCAGCGACCTTTGCAGTGTGCACTGGCGAGCAGTTGTTGCGTCGGGGCCGAGGCACACCTCGACTGAACGATGCTGTAGAGATTGACGCAGGGCGTGACAAGAGCGATCACGCGGAGCTTTTGATCACGCTGCTGATGTTAGCCGAGTATTGAAAACACGTCTCTGGGTTTTTCGCTGTTCTATGGGAAACCGAAACGTCCAATAGAGGCTTTCCTCAAAAGCAGGCGAAGTCGTCCATGCGCCAGGGAATCTGGCCCTGATTTTTGATATCGGCGGTGCCGAAACCAAGAACAGTATGGTGGGAGATTGTAGAGATGTTTTAAGAGTGTTGCATCGGGACTCGATGCCTTTTTGCGAGGCAGAATTCCATGTTTCTTCAGGAGAGATGCGTAGAAGATTCCTGCCGGACGAGGGGAGCAATTACTTTGGCATGCGGGCGATCTTGTGGCCAAAAGCGTAGATAACCAACTCTAAACGATCCGAGACGTCGAGCTTTGAAAAGATAGAACTGAGGTGATGCGTGACAGTTGTCTCGCTAATGAACAATCGCTCGGCGATCTGTTTGTTTTTGAGACCTTCCGCAATGAGTGCGATTACTTGATGCTCTCGCTCTGTTAGGGTTCGAATCTTGGGTGCTTCGGGATCATTCGGATCAGGTTCCTTCCTGGTCATATCATGTAGCACATTTCCCATTGCTGTGCGGTCCAGCCAAACTTCTCCGGCGTGAACCTTTCGAATCGCTTTGATCAGGAGCTCGGGTGTTTGTTGTTTCAACACCACACCCATTGCCCCGAGTCGAATTACGCGTCGATGGGCCTCCGGATCTGTAGCGCCGGTCAGAATAAGCACCCGAGCATTCTTCGCAGCTTCACGTAAGTCGGGAAGGAAACTAGTACCGTCTTCACCTGGAAGATCCAGGTCGAGGAGGATAACATCCGGCGATTTGCGAGTTGCCAATTCCAGTGCTTCGCGTCGAACGCCGGCCACAGCCACAACTTCTATTCCGGGCTCTTTTTCCAGGAGTACTCGCACCCCCGCTCGGATCAATAGAAAATCGCCGACAATTAACACCCTAACTGGGGCTGGGGAGGTATTCATATAAGTCCGCGCTCTGGCCAAGCCTGGATTGCTCCCGGGGAGTACCCCTCGCAAGCGGCGCTTAAGGTACTGTCCGTATTCGGAATACGGTCCAGATAGCAGGCGCGGGCGAATCCTGCTACAGACTGACCTAAATTTGCAATCCCCAAGCGCTCACATTCGGCAAACTTTCATATTATTGACATACTATCTTATCCAATTAGCAATCACTTTCACCTTTAGCCCCTGGTTCGCGTGGGAGCGTCACCCGCCTACTAACCTGGTTAGATCACAAGAAACCCCTAATTCCTCATATGTTTCACCACACGACGTCCATATTTGTCATCCGCGGTTGACATTCTTCCGGTACGCTGCAAACCCGCGGCGACAGTAGAGACCCTGTTATGTTCCCAGCGGCCGCAAATCCTTCCTATTGAGCCGTCACAATCACTTTTCTTTGTCAACGTAGGGCGACAAGTGGTCCAGGGCTACTCAGAGTTGGACCACATTACCGCGGTAGATTTGAAAACAGCTGCACGGCACGCTGCTTGTTATGCACAAGTTTGCCCAATTGTGTTGGGACGTGCGGAATGAAAGTATTATGACAAGCTCTCCCGACGGATCGTCTCTTCGATCTAAGTTCGGGCTCCACCCGTCCTACCCGCCCACCAGAAAACACACCGTTATTGGCTTCTCAGGTCTGCGTCGCTAGCCGTGTTGCAGGCGTGCTTCGCCACTCCAGGGTTGGACCACGAGAAGTCAAATGTGCCAGCGGCGCGCTGGAGTAACTGAATTTCATGAGGAGAGATCGATGAGAAACTACATAATCAAGAGCTTTTTGGCAGTGGCCTGTCTCGCGCTCGTTTCAATACCGCTGCCCGTGAGAGCCCAGAGCTCGGACCTGGGAATGAGTATCAGCGTGAATCCTACTTCGACTAGTCCGGGCGGCACAGTCGGCGTGTTCGCCATCGTCACCAATTACACATCAAAGAATTTGAAAACGACGGTTACATTCACGTCGCTGTCTCCCTGCGGCACTGAAACGAGCCTTGGCTATAACAGGCTCTCGCTCTATCCAGGCCAGACCGTGTGGGTCACCGTTTCCTACCCGATCCCACCTGACGCATGTCCCGGAATGTACTCAATTAGCATCAGTGAAAAGTCTGGTGGAAAGCCCTCGGGAAATAACGCCGCGCAGAACGGAGCCACTTGTTACCTTTCAGTAAATTAGCTTACGGCTACGCCTGGCCCAGTCCGTGTTGGCTGGACCAACAGAAATTGAGGATAGATCCATGCAAAACTATTTGCTCAAGAGCATCATGGCACTCGCATTTCTGACACTAGTCTCAGTGCCGCTATCTGTCAGAGCGCAGACTCCAGATCTGAAAATGAGTATTAGTGTGAATCCGACCAGCACCAGCCCAGGAGGAACTGTTGGCGTTTTCGCTTTTGTCACCAACAACACCTCCAGCAAATTGAGAACGACGGTTTATCTCACGTCGCTGTCGGCTTGCGGGACCGAAACGAGCCTGGGATATAACAGACTGGCTTTGAATCCGGGGCAAACGGTCCAGGTCACGGTTTCGTATCCGATTCCACCGAACGCTTGTCTTGGGATGTATACCGTCAGCATCTCAGCTAAGTCTGGGGGCGGGAAGAATTCCACAGCAACGGCAACTGCATCTGCGAGTGCTTACCTAACCGTCCAATAATCTTTTGAGCGACGGCGACGGCCCAGTCATCACAAATGTTGCAAACTCCTCTCAAATGTTTTGCATTTGCAACGAGATTATCACTTGCGCAGATGGACCAGAAGCATCTAGTATGAGGCGCTTTTGTAAAAGCCGTTCGTCAGCCTAAAACGGACGTGGGAGCGAGGAGAGTTGGCGGCAGTATCTTGGGCCACTCAGGACGAATGGTTAGAAAGCGCTTTCCCGATAGACGGCGAGGATGAGGAACTTCCCAGGCAAATCCCAGCCCCCCGCTTGGATTAATCCTCATTCCCTCAATACGCGACAAGTTAATAACTTTTTAGCGGCTTGAACCAGTGCTTCCTTGAGGAGTGAGTCATGCCGAGCGGTCAGCAGTGGCAATCCTGTGAACCACTGCGCGCCCTAACCACAAATATGGAGCAAGATATCTATGACGAATTATTTCAAGAGGAGCGTTATGGTTCTAACATGTCTGACGGCATGCCTGACGCTGGTCTTAGTCCCTGCGCCCGTCGGCGCGCAGTCTTCAGGAGTTGGGCTGTCTATTAGCGTAAATCCCCTGACAACCAGCCCCGGAGGAACCGTTGGTGTTTTCTCTTTGGTCACCAACAACACGGGCGCCAAGTTGAGAACCACAGTTACGATCAGTTCGCTTTCACCTTGTGGAATCGAAACGAATATAGGTTATAACAAGTTAGCCTTGAATCCGGGGCAGACAGTTCAAGTGACGGTTTCCTATCCGTTACCACCTAACGCTTGCCTTGGGGTATACGCGGTAAGCATCACCGCAAATTCAAGCGGTAAAAACTCATCACCAAGTAGTACCACTGCTTACCTAACGGTGCAGTAGGTTTACGGTCGAGTCTCCGGCTCTAGCATCAGGCCAGGGGCCGTGCTTGAATTGAGCCAGCACGATGGGTGCTGCGACGACTTTAAATAACGCTATGGTTCACAGAGGACGGGCCGTCTTCGCTTGCGAAGACGGCCCGAGTTGTTTTGCTTTTCACCGGTAGCAAAAATGGCGCAGCGGCGCCTGGGCGCCGCTGCTGTTAAGTTACCGGGAATGCCACGTTATGTATCATTCACGGTAACGTCGGGTGTAGTTATGGGTTTGTGCAATTTGCACACAAGCCCACGTGGAGAGAAGCAGTGCCTGGGCACCCTTCTGTAGTGTTGACTTTCCGGGTTACGTTTACTGAATAAAGACCCGGCCCGGTCACCAGCAATGTACTGCTGGTTTCATTTGCAATGTCGACACCATCTTTCTGCCATTGGTACGTTACCGTACCGCCGGAAGGTGTCACTGTTGCTTGCAACAGCAAAGATCCATCGGTGGTACATGCCTTATCTGTATCTGTGCTGCAGATTGTCACCACCGGATTAGGATCTACGTAAAGCGTAACCGCCGCGCTGCTGTAACAAAACGTCGTGCTGTCCGATACCTTGGCATACACGGTTGTGGAATTAGTTTCAAACGCCGCGGGGTTGACGATCGTTTGCGTCAGCGCGGAGTCTGTGAACCATGTCACCGTCAGACCCGCTCCGCCACCAACGGCACTGTTAAGCGAAGTTAGATCAAACGTAGCCTGGTTACCAGCTTTATTGGGGTTGTCGCACAGCGCAGCGCTAGTGGTGCTGGCTGTCGGGTTAGGATTGACGTTTAGTGTGACCTGCGAACTATTGAAACAGTTGGTAGTGCTGTTGGTCACTTTGGCATAAACGACAGTGCCATTTGCAGCCTCGTATGCTGTGGCAGGAGTTATCTCTGTCTGCAAAGTGATATCGGAGTAATACTTCACCGACACGCCCTGCTGACTCCCAATTACCGCGCTATTAGCCTGGGTCAGATCAAATGTAGCCTGGAGACCGGCTTTTGCGGGATTGTCGCACAATGCAAGGCTGGTGTTGCTCGCGTCCGGGTTCGGATTAACTTTGACCGTCGCTGTCTTAACACAGTCGGTCACTGCCCCGGCAAACGGCAAAACCGTGTGAACGGTTAAAGTGTTGGTGTATGTGGTACTCGCGCTTACCGCAGGTGTTGAAACCGTGCTTACGCAGCGGAGGGTTTTTCCCGGATCTACGTTAATCGGAGTTACCGGCGGCGAAGCACCAAATGTACAATTACTTGGTGTCCAAACACCGGGAGACGCAGGAACCTCTGTCATCCCTCCCGTGATGTACTGCGTCGTATCGTCCGCTGCGCATCCTGCGGGAAGGCCATTGATGTCGCACGGTGTGCCGTTGTCATTCACATCCTTGAGAGTCTGTCCCAGGGGCGTACCACCAGTATTGGTCGTCTCGTAGGTGTAAGTGACTGACTGGCCTTCACACACCTCGCCCAGGTCCACACTCTTGCCGCACACTCCACTACAGGATTCAAAGTTGCCTTGAGCGAAGTCTTTTAGCACCGCACTTACTTCAGCAGAGGAGCGAGTCTCAAGCAGAAAGCTGGCAAAGCATTCTGATGCCAAGCCCAATTCGTTGAGATCGATTACTCCCTCGAAGAAGTCCGGGGTGGGAATGTTGCAATCGGGCGTGGTGCAATTAACGCCCGTCCCGAGAGGCGCCTTGCCACCCTGTGCGCTATCAACGTTCACATATTGCCAGGACACCGCAACGCTTTGACCGTTGGTAATGCCGGTGCCGGCTAACGGAGACGCGCCGGTGATGTCGCACAGACTACCTTGCGGATACTGTGTGGTATCGCTCTTGGGGTCTATGGTGCCGCTGCCATTACCATAAGCGGAACATCGAGCCACGGCTCCTGAATCAGAGCCACCAGGGCCAGCTGTATCCGGTGTTCCTACCCAAACAAGCACTCTAATGGTGCTGGTTCCGCCACCACCGCTGAATGCGCTGAGGACGAACACATCGCCATTCTTGTGGAGGCCGTCAAAACCGCCGCTGTTGTTCGGACTTACGGGATTCTGGAAAAACCAGAAGCCGAGATTGGCATCACCATTGTTGGTTCCACGGTCGCCGCCGAATACCAGGAGGGAGTGGCCATTCGTGGCGTTAACGTACTTCGCAGCGTAAGCATGCTCGATATCGTCCTTGGGTGGTCCAGTGCCTTTGGCAATCTGGCCCCAGGAGCTCGTATCGTTAAAGTCCTTCGAGCCACCTCCGGTATAGATCAAATCCGTACTAATCGGTGGATCCGAGATAAACGTACGGACGATGGCGTGTGCGCCCGCAACCGTACCGGTGACTGATGTTGAAGTAGTTGTGGGAATGTTTCCCGGATTTATATCGTTCCAGTCATCAGGCAAAGTTGCTAAACCGTTGCTATCGACAGCGTCGCCTTCGATCTCGAAGATGCCATTCCAGGAGGGTGTGCCCACAGGCAGCGCGCTAGCAACTGGGCCCATGTGTGGGCTGCCGGCGGCAGCCTTAGCGGCGCTTGTTCTGGGGGCGTTCGTGACGGCCAATGTTCCGATGAACAAAAAGGCCAACACGATTACGCCCAAAATAACTTTCGCAAAATTTGGTTTTCTAGTCATTGGGAGTCTCCTTGTTGAAGAGAGTTTGTTAGGAGGGAGCGGCGGGAGAACTGCTGGGATGTGCAGTTTGGTAGTAGTCCCACCATATCTTTCGTAGCCATGCGCTGCTTTCGTCAGAAGGCCGCGCGGCCTCATCCGCAAAAGATGGGACCCGTCGGGGGCCCAGGCTAAGGAAGATACATTCAGAAATCACGCCGATTCCTGTCAGTTAGCGGGGAGTTGCCATGTACCCCTGCAACCGCACGACGTGAGTTCAGCTCTGGACTGTGGTGGATTGGATCGACTCGATCGATGGAGCATTTGGGGCGACTCCTCAAGCATTAATTGTTGAGCCGCCACCGCACTCTGCGTTAGGATGAAGGTCGCTAGACGATGCACCTTTCCCGCCAAGTGCGGTGGAAGCTGTGTTGTTAAGAGGCCCCGTTACCACACGCCAGTGGTAGCGGGGTGTTTTT
>DATGYM010000205.1:0-3852 GCA_035297925.1 Pyrinomonadaceae bacterium
GAAGATGCCGGTGAAGATGGGCAGCAGGCGCTGGTGCAGGGCGAGGGCCCGGACCGGGTCGCCGGCCGCGAAGGCAATGGATATGCCACAGTCCAAACGTAATGAAAACCGATATTTTTGCCAATCAGAACGGCGATGAGAGTGGTAAATCGACTCAGGGGAGTATCAGATTTGATTCTCTCGTCGGCCTGTTACGGTCTTGGAATTCACTTGGTTTAGCATTGGCAAAGAGTCCCAGATCGCGCACCGGGTAAGTCGGGTCAGTGGTTTGCGACGACCGCGCTGTTTACACTTGCGTAACCAGCGTTGTCATTGGTCGGCCTGCTCGCCAACCTTATTTTCAAGAATCTTCAATAGATTCTACTGTTATTCGGCACTCTCACCCTAGCTCTGAAGCGGCATGACATGTGCTCAGCTCGTCATCAGCGACATGTCGCAAATAACAAATCTGAGGGCAAACAACGATGACGAAGCCTTACATTTTTTGCTGATTTGCAGACGAGGCTCGGTGAAAGGTGAAGGGTAAAAGCCATGAGAATCAGCTCTAGGTACTTTCTATGTCTGGTAGTGTTTGTTGCAGGCATTACGTTGGGCGAAGCGCAAGCGCAACAAGTCCATCGATGGATAGAGAAAGAATTGGCTACCGGCAGTTATAAATTATCGGAGTACGAAGAAAATGGTCTCTACTACTGCAGCAGTGCAGAGCAGAAGATCGTGGATACTAGGTTTGAAAATGGATACGCACTAATCGTTTTTGAACACGCGGCCCCGCGGTTTTTCCTGCAAAGAGAGATCTCCCCGGATCTGCTTAAAAAACTGCAAGCGATTCAGCTTGAGCAATTTTACCACGTACTTTGTGTCCATTCTTTCTTTCGTGACGACTGGCAAAACCGCTACGATGAGGACCATACCGTAAGTGACAGACTGCTGAACATAAAGAAGCAAGATAAGGAGCTTGTAGATGTTCGTTAGCGCACACGCTCAATCTCTGAAATCACGAACCATGTCGGAGAGGGCGATGATCTGTTTGGACGGCGTTATTGCTGGCCTTATCGGAGCAACCATTGTTGCTATCTGGTTCCTATTCATGGACACGGTCACTCGCCTGCCTCTTTATACGCCTACCGTACTGGGAGAAGGACTCCTTTTGGGAGAACAAGGTCTTCGTTCGAATGCGGGAGAGCTGGTCTCCCTAAAACTAACACTGATGTACTCATGGGTTCACGGGCTAGTGTTTATGCTGCTGGGGCTGATTGCGGCGTATTTGCTTTTGTTATCTAAGAGGAACCTCAATCTGGGCATAGTGCTCATAGCGCTTTTTGCCGTTTTGGAACTTGGCTTTGTCGCGACGGCATTTATTGTTGCAAAGCCGGTTTTGGATGAGCTGGCTTGGCCAATAGTATTGACCGGAAACTTCCTGGCGGCAGCCGGCATGGCGTGTTATTTGTCGCTGCGCCGCGGAACTAGCGTCTACACGAACGCTGAACTCTCGGAGCAGGTTTGAATTTTAATTGGACGGCGCAGTAAGAGCAGATCCACGCCAAAACAGTTTTTCGATTTCGACTCTTAGTGGCAGTTGTGCTTTCCGGCGTACTTCGTACCAAGAATCTTCTCCAGCACTGAGCGACCCGTTGGAATCATCGTTCGGTTTTCCCGTCACAGGATTCGATACCCGATTGCGCCGCTCAACCTGTGGCCGGGAATGTTCCAGGCAAACGCATCGAAGGGCAACGTCAGGATCGAGACAAAGAGCACAACAGCGGTATTCAATCGTTTCATCGGTAGTGGTTTGCTCGGCAGTTCACCTAATTTAGATACGAAGTTTCCATCGTAAAGTTCTCTCGTTGACGCCACCAAACACCTGAAGTAAAAGTCAGCTCAGTCGCTGGGGCAGCTTTGTTCAACGGCATCACCCGATACTGTCATACTTCCGTTTCTCCGGCGAGGAATCTCTCGTTTTGACGTTATGGCAAGCACGACGAAAAAAGGCTCCAAGCATAACAAGGCAAAACTGGGCCGTCCGAATGTGAAAACATCTGTGGCTGAACAAGCGCAGACGATTGCGGAGCTGCGTCAGCAACTCGCCGAGTCTTTAGAGTGGAAGAAAGCAGCGCTCAAAGAGTTACGGGATCGTGATCAGCAGCTCGCAGAGTCGGCCAAGGAGTTGCACGAAGCCCGAGAGCAGCAAACGGCCACCCGTGAAATCTTGAGGGTAATCGCCAGCTCGCCAACTGATCTCCAATTAATGCTTGACGCCATCGCTGAGAGTGCCGCACGGCTGTGTGAGGCAAACGATGCCGTTATCCGGCGGCTTGATGGTAACGTAATCCGGCTTGTAGCCCATTATGGGCGAATTCTGCCAGGCGGAATGGAAGATCCAAACGTGGACCAAGCCGATATTGTGGGTCGAGCCATTACCGAGAGGCGAGCGATTCATGTCCCTGATCTCGCGGCGGAGGAAGCAGTAACTGAGTTTCCCAACAGTAAGTTTCCTCGAGAGCGAAGTGGCGCACGCACTTTCCTTAGTATGCCGATGCTCAGAGAGGGAACCCCGATTGGAGTAATTAATATACGGCGACAGGAGGTCCGTCCTTTTTCAGAAAAACACATCGCATTGCTCAAAACCTTTGCCGATCAGGCTGTGATTGCCATTGAAAACGTGCGCTTGTTCAAGGAATTGCAGGAGCGCAACCGTGATCTAACTGAAGCCCTGGAGCAACAGACGGCGACCAGCGAGATTCTCCGTGCGATCAGCAGTTCGCCGACCGACTTGCAGCCGGTCTTCGAGACGATCCTCGCCAACGCTACACGTCTGTGCGGCACACAGAACGCCGCTTTATTCCGGTTCGATGGCGAATTTCTGCGATTCGCCGCGGGACACAATCTCGATCCTGAGAATATGGCGCGTATGGAAAACTACTCGGTCCGGCCCGGAACAGAGACTGCAAGCCGACGCGCGGCTCTGGAGCGACGAACCATTCACGTGCCTGACGTTGTCGCCGCGGCTGGCTTCGATGCTTACCAGACCGATACGTATCGTAGGGAGAACCGGCGCAGCACTTTAGCCGTGCCGTTGCTCAAAGAAGACACGCTGCTCGGGGTGATCGTCACTTCTTATTACGACGAAGTGCGGCCATTCACCGACAATCAAATCAAACTTGTTGAAACCTTCGCCGATCAGGCTGTCATCGCCATCGAGAACGTGCGTTTGTTTCAAGAGCTCACCGAAGCGTTGGAGCAGCAAACGGCGACCAGCGAAATCTTGGGCGTCATCGCGAGTTCACCTACGGACATCCAGCCGGTGCTGGATGCCGTTGCTAAAAATGCTGCCCGACTATGCGAGGCAACTGATGCCCAGATTCGCCTCGTTGAGGGTGAGGAAACGCGATTAGCGGCTTCTTTTGGAACTCTCCCAGCGCCTGAGTTCAGGCCCGTGAACCCACGAACTCCGTCTGGCCGAGCGATTCTTACGCGAGACACCGTACATATTCATGATCTTCAGGAAGTTAAGGACGAATTTCCTGAGAGCGAGGGCTTGCGCCGGGGACTTCGGACATTTCTTAGCGAGCCGATGCTCAGAGAAGGGACCGCGATTGGCGCGATCAACATCAGGCGAATGGAGGTTCGTCCTTTCTCAGACAAACACATCAAATTGCTCAAAACCTTTGCCAGCCAGGCGGTCATCGCCATCGAGAACGTCCGGCTGTTCAAGGAACTCGGCGAGCGCAACGCAGAATTGCGAGAGGCGCTGGAACATCAGACGGCAACGGCCGAGGTGCTCGGCATCATCAGCCGCTCGCCCACCGATGTGCAGCCAATCCTTGACGCCATCGTCGAGAGCGCGGCGCGGGT
>DATGYM010000206.1:0-29612 GCA_035297925.1 Pyrinomonadaceae bacterium
ATTGCGGCTCTGCGTCTTTCCGCTGAAAAGGGCGAGCGTAATCCGCGCGACATCAAAGCCGAGTTGGCGAAAAGGATCATTAAGGATTTTCACTCGGCGGCCGAAGCCGGCGCGGCGGAGGAAGAGTTCAATCGCATTTTCAGACGTAAAGAAACGCCACTTGAAATTGAAGAACGGACTGTCGCGTTTGCAGCTTGGGATTTACGACACCTATTGGTGGAACTTGGACTAGCAACCTCGAAAGCCGAAGCGCGAAGGTTAATTGAACAAGGTGGCGTTTACCTTGACGGAATGCGCTGTGATCCCAGGACGACGTACACAGTCTCGTTAAGACCCCAGAAGCCTGGGGATGGTATTGAAGCCGGCAAGGATAGTTATGAGATTAAGGTTGGCAAGCGAAAGTTTGTTCGCGTACGCGGAGCTTAGAATAGAGATTCTGGTCTCTGATTTTCGTAGCTAACGTAGCCAGGCAGGAACGTTTGTTCCACAAGTCCTATGTCCGCAGCACTCGCAACCGAAGACATTCTGATTATTGAAACGCCGGAGCGCGTGCCGCTTCATTTCGCGCTGGCCTCAATCGGCAATCGCTTCCTTGCCTGCGCAATTGACCATGCCTTGCAGGCGCTCACGTTGATTGTTGTAGCCATTGCCTTCACTTTGCTCGCCAATTACTCCAGCCTGGGCGATCAACTGTCGAATGCGCCTAAATGGGTCAAGGCAATTCTGATTGTGATCGTTTTTCTGATCGTCTCGGGCTATTTCGCTTTTTTCGAATGGATCTGGAACGGACAAACACCGGGCAAACGGTGGCTCAAGTTGCGCGTGATCCGAGAAGATGGCCGGCCCGTAACATTTTGGGAAGCGGCCGTGAGGAATCTCTTAAGGACGCTCGACATGATGCCCGCGCCGTTTTATTCCATCGGACTGATTTCAGTTTTTAGCAGCAGCTCTGACCAGCGCGTCGGTGATATGGTAGCGGGAACGGTCGTAGTGCGTGAACGTGAAGCAGAGGCGCCTGCTTTTGCTCAGGTGTTCGCATCGGCGGTGAGTGACCCCGCGCTGCGGCGATCCTTCCAACCGGTTGACTTCGTTGCTGAGATCAATGTCCTGACTGAGCCCGAGATTGAGGTTGTAGAAACGTTCCTACGACGGCGCTGGGATTTGGCGGACATGGCGCGGCAGTGGATGGCCTGGCGCGTGTCCTTACCAATTCTTTACAAGCTCAGGCCCACCTACGATCTGTCGACCTTTACTTATGAAGGGTTTTTAGAGGAACTGCTGCATCGCTATCGCACGCTGCATCGCTTCGCCGAGTAACATCCCGCCGAGCGGTAGTGTCTGAATTTCGATTTTCTCTGCGCGGTCTCGGCGACCTTTGCGCCCCTGCGGTTATTAGTGAAATGCGCTCACCGCAGAGACGCCGAGCACGCGGAGTAAGCGCAGAGAATTTGAAATCCCAACCAAGCACCACCGCCCGAAAGCGATCTTGATTATACAGCGTAAATTGACCGAGTCATTCTCGTCTGTTAGGCTTTTTTGTTTGCATACGACGAAGAAATTCTGACAAGGGAGCGTTAAGAACACATGTCGAAGGATGTTTTCATACTGGGTGGTAAGCGAACTGCGATGGGCGAATACGTCGGCGCCTTGAAAGATATCTCAGCAATTGACCTGGGAGCGATTGCTGCCAGAGGCGCATTGAATTCGACTGGAGTGGCGCCGGAAGAGATTGATCACACCGTAATAGGTAATGCGCTTCAGACTTCAGGCGACGCGATTTACGGTGCACGACATGTGGCTCTCAAAGCTGGCGTTCCTTTTGATCGTCCGGCGTTGACCGTGAATCGCCTGTGTGGCAGCGGAATTCAGTCTATTGTGTCAGGTACCCAAATGATCCAACTCGGTGAAGCCCATACCGTGCTGGCGGGTGGCATGGAGTCCATGTCACAGGCGCCGCACGTTATCAGGGGCGCACGCTCCGGATTTCCGTTGGGCGGGGGAAAACTCGAAGACAGCCTGATGGTGGCGCTGCTGGATACCTATTGCAATACGCCGATGGCGGGCACCGCCGAAAACCTGGCGCGCAAATGCGAGATCTCGCGTGAGGAGCAGGATGAGTACGCGTTGCGTTCGCAGCAGCAGGCAAAGCGAGCGTTGGACGCCGGCTATTTTGCAGAGGAAATAGTTCCGGTTGAAATTACCTCTCGTAAGTCTACCGTTGTCTTTGATGCTGACGACCACTTGCGGCCGGAAACAACGCTGGAGGGTCTGGCAAAACTGAAGCCGGCCTTCGCTAAAGATGGGTTTGTGACCGCCGGAAATGCTTCCGGTATTGTCGATGGGGCTGCAGCGGTCATCATTTGCGATGAGGAGTTTCTAAAGCAGCGAGCTGAGGGACCTTTGGGCCGCATCGTGAGCTGGGCATATGTCGGCGTCGAGCCGGAGATAATGGGAATTGGACCCGTTCCGGCGACGCGTAAAGCCTTGGAGAAAGCCGGGCTAAAGCTTTCGGACATTGACCTCGTCGAAGTCAATGAGGCTTTTGCCGCTCAATATCTGGCCGTTGAAAAGGAGTTAGGACTTGATCGTTCCCGGACCAACGTGAACGGAGGCGCGATTGCATTGGGTCACCCGCTCGGTGCAACCGGCACACGTCTGGTAATCACAATTCTAAATGAGCTGCGTAGACGAGGTGGGCGTTACGGACTGGCGACGGCATGCATCGGAGGCGGACAGGGTATCGCAATGATCGTCGAGCGAGCCTAGTGAACAAGCAAAGCCTTACTGGTATCAGACGATTCTCGGATTTCCTAAATTTCCAATTTTATCCAAATTCTCGGTAATACCGCCGTCATCCAGAGAGCTGTCCACCCGCTAACTATTGAAAAGTGGGCGATAAAGTTTTAGGACGATCCTACTGTCCATTCGGCATACGTCTTGCGAAAGGTGTCCCGAGCTGTCGACGGATTTTTGTCTTCCTGGAATCTAAAGAGCAACCAGTGACTTCAATAGGCTTAAACTTGGATTAAGCTTGCGCAAACTGTGGCTAGCATGTTAGAAGTGCGCGTCTATGTTCAGGGTGACAGTCACTTCCTTCTGGATATAAATTCAATTTGCTCTCGATACCTCTTTCAGAGTTCGCAACCTGCGCCCGTTCGGTCCGCAGACTCTTTCAATGTTATCTCATGCCTAAGGAGTTCCCCAGTATGTCGAAATTTGTGAAGCTCTCTTTTGTGCTTTTGTTTATTCTCGGGGCGAGCGCGATGGCCTTTGGGCAATCGACCGTGACGGGCGCCATCGGCGGTACGGTCACTAACCCCAATAAAGAAGTCGTTCCAAACGCATCCGTGACCGTACGAAACAGCGAAACGAATCAGGAAGACACTGCCACCTCCGACGATCAGGGTCGTTTCAAGGTACCTGGCCTGCAGCCAGGAAGTTATGTCGTGACGATAAATGGCGCCGGGTTCAGTCCTTTTACACAGGAAAAAGTTCTGGTTGAAGTGGGACGTGAGACGACGATTAACGCGGCTCTTTCGATTGGTCCGCTTTCCGGAGGAACGGTAGAAGTGACGTCGGAAGCGCCGGTTATTAATACATCACAGCAAGACTTCTCCAGTAACCTTAACCAGACCTCCATTAATGAGCTGCCGGTAAACGGGCGCCGTTGGTCTAACTTCGTAATCCTTACCCCTGGTACCACGCCGGACGGCACATTTGGTCTGATCAGTTTCCGTGGCATCTCGGGCCTGCTGAACAACAATACAGTGGACGGTGGTGATAACAACCAGGCATTTTTCTCGGAGGAACGCGGCCGCACGCGCAGCGCATATTCGATTAGCCAGGCTGCGATTCGCGAATTCCAGGTCAACACTTCAAACTACTCGGCTGAGTACGGACGTTCTGCCGGCGGTGTTACAAATGCCGTCACCAAATCGGGAACAAACGAGTTTCACGGATCGGCTTTCTTGTATGACCGCAACAACAAATGGGGCGCAAGAAATCCGCGCAGCACAATAAGCCAGTTGGTTAACGGTGTTTCTACGCCCGTTGCATTCAAGGCCAAGGATGTGCGCTATCAGTTTGGCGGTACTATCGGCGGCCCGATAGTTAAGGACAAGGCCTTCTTCTTCTTCAGCTATGACCAGCAAAAGCGGAATTTCCCGGCAGTGTCTGTTTTCACTAATCCCGCTTATCTGAGCACAGTGAATACCACGGTGTTGACGGCGGCAGTTAGAGGGTTAACAACTGCTCAGATTAATTCTGCCCTGGACTTTATCAACAGCGAAACTGGTATCGTGCCTCGGCGCGGGGATCAGAAGCTCTTCTTCCCTAAGTTCGATTGGCATCTCAATCAAAACAACACCTTCACCGCATCGTATAACCGTCTCCGGTGGAATTCACCGGCCGGCGTGCAGACGGCTGCAACCGTTACGCGCGGACGCGCCGCATTCGGCGACGACGGCGTTCGGGCTGATACGGTGAACTTGCGTCTATCCTCAACAGTCTCGCCCACCATGCTCAATGAGGCTCGCTTTCAATGGTCTCGTGATTTTGAATTTCAGGCCAGCCAGCCTCCGCTTCCAGGCGAGCCTACAACTGGACTCGGCGGCAGGTCGCCAAGCGTTGTGCTCACAAACGGCCTTGAGTTTGGGAAACCAAATTTTCTTGAGCGGCGGGCGCAGCCGGATGAACGTCGCATTCAGTTCGCCGATACTGTGACGCTCTCATCCGGCAATCATGCGTTCAAGTTCGGTGGCGATTTTAATCGCGTCAAAGATTTACAGGATAGTTTGTTTACTGAAGGTGGACAGTATACCTATGCAACTATCAATGACTTCATAGTTGATTATGTCAACTTCACTTCAGGTGGAGCATTGAGAACGGCAAATAAGCAATGCGCCACCAGCACGCGAATCGCGGGCAAGTGCTACACCAGTAATTACACCCAGGGTTTCGGTCCGTCCCTGTTCACCTTCAGCACGCAAAGTCTGGCTTACTTCCTCCAGGATGACTGGCGTGTAACCCCGCGTCTTACGCTGAATCTCGGCTTGCGTTGGGAATACACCAAGTTGCCACAGCCGTTCCTGGCCAATCCGCTGTTGCCGCAAACAAGTAATCGACCCGACGACCGAAATAATTTCGGACCGCGGTTGGGTTTTGCCTGGGACATCAATGGCGATGGCAAGACCAGCATGCGTGCCGGCTACGGCATCTACTACGGACCGATCGTAAATTCGACGGTCCTGCAGGCGTTGATCAACACGGGAAGTTCGGGCGGGCAGGCCACAGCCTCGCTACAGAACACGAGTGCCTCGGCTCCCGTTTTCCCGAACGTGCTGACATCCGCTCCGCTTGGTTCGGCGTCGGTATTTTATTTTGCGAAGGGTTTTCAAAACCCTTTGATCCATCAGGGTGATGTGGTCTTTGAACGTGAAGTCGCCCGCAATACAGTCGTGTCAGCTTCTTACCTCTTTAGCTTCGGAAAGAATCTGCCAAACTTCGTCGATACGAACCTGAGTCCGGTGACCGTGCCCAGAACTTACAATGTGGTGGACGGTCCTTATGCTGGTACGCAATGGACGATACCTTACTTTCTGGGCTCCAGCAGACCCGACACTCGCTTTGGTCTGGTTGAAGAGATTCGTAGTGACATCTCTTCCAAGTACCACGCACTGGTTCTCCAGGCTAATCGTCGTTTGACCGACGGCCTGCAATTCCAGACGAGCTACACACTATCGAGGGCCTACGATAACGGGCAGGGATCGCAAACGTTTACTGCCAATTTCTCGCTGCCCTTCAATCCGTTCGATCAACAGGGCGAAAATGGTCTCTCAAACTTTGATCGACGACACAAGTTTGTCATCAGTGTGGTTTACAACACCCACTTCTTCAAAGACAGCGACAATAAAGTAGGTCGTGCCATCCTGGATGGTTGGACCCTTTCGCCGATCTTCAATGCATTCTCAGGCGCGCGTTACACCGCGAATCTGTCGGGAAGTCCAAGTTCAGCCTTTGGGTTCAGTCAGGCGGGCGGTATTAATGGATCAAACGGCTCGCTTCGCTTCGCGTTCCTGCCGCGTAATTTCTTTAAACAACCTGCGATCAAGTACACGGATCTGCGGGTCTCGCGCCGATTCGGATTGACTGAGAACATGAAGTTAGAGTTGTTGGCTGAGGGCTTTAATATTTTCAACCACACGCAGGTCACTTCGGTGAACCCCACCATCTACACCATCTCGACCTCCGGCTCGAATGCTAATTTGATTTTTAACCCAGCATTCGGAACGGTCACAGGGGCCGACGGCTTTTTCTTCCGCGAGCGCCAGGTGCAGTTGGCTGCTCGATTTGAATTCTAACGAAAAGGCCAATTAACCTGACTATTCGGGCGTGTCCTCAGCGGGACACGCCCGAACTCTTTAGTGCCACGTATTTTTCTCGCAGCCCAAATCTGGAATTTGCTAATGTGCTTGCTCCGAAGTTCGTCTCCCGGTCTGCGACCATACCGATAGATTTGTAGAAAGCTTCTCTAGTCGAAATTGGGCGTGTGTAAATAGCGTCCAGCATTTGTTGTCTCAAGATCAAGCGCCAGAGTCTCCGAAGCGTACACGCCTTAATTCCAAGTTTCGTATTCGCTCGCAAAAGCTCCCTCATATTCGTTGGCAAGCGTTCAAGATGCCGTAATCCTTATGCTGAGGAACACGTGTTGCTGTTACGTTTGGCGCACAACGTGTTGTGATCAGCAAAAGGAGGGATTAAATGGGACTACCAAACAAAGATGAGGTTAAAGGCAAATTTGATCAGGCGAAAGGTGTAACCAAGGAAACCGTCGGCCGCGCGGTCAATGATCGTGATTTAGAAGCCGAGGGCAGCGCCGACCGCGCAGGCGGCAAGTTACAGGAAGGTTTCGGCACCGCGAAACGCAAGGTTGGCGAAGCGATTGAAGCTGTCGGAGAATCGATTCGCAAATAACGCGCATGCATTTACATGCCAGTAAAACCTGGGGCCTACGACACTGCAAACGTCGTAGGCCCTCTTCTTAGGAGCGAACTATTCCGGCGCGTTATTCCGCTCGAACATGTTCACCGCCCAGCGCGCCGAGCAATTCCTCAAGCCTGTCTATTTCTTCTTCAGATCTGGCCTCAACGCCCAGTAGTATCCCACCGCTGATTAACCCTGCCTCGTATACTTTCGCGCGATATTCAGGAATGCCGGCCCCGATCAACGCGCCGATAACTCCTCCTGTTGCCGCGCCTGCGCCGGCTCCAGCTAAAGCCGCCGCAATAGGCCCTGCGATGACAAGGTTCAATCCAGGCAAGACGATCGTGCTTCCTACTGCGACGATCGCCGCTAATACGGCTCCGACCACGCCACCGACAGCGCCACCCATACCTGCGCCGTCAGCCGCATGAGTGCGCGCCTGCAACGCAAATTCCTTAGTCCGAGTGGCGTCAGACATCAAGACGCTAATATCGTCACGCGTGTACCCACGCTTCATGACTGCGTCTACTGCCGCTTCCGCAGCCACTCGATTTTTAAAAAGACTGGTAATTAGTCTCGATTTCTCCATACGATTCAACCTCCTTCATTTGGTTCAGAGCACTCCCAGAATAATTTCCATATGGCAACGGCTGTGCCGTGGCTTACCTGACTCTTTCACGGCTGTTTGTCGAAATGCAAAAAATTGTCCAGGCGGTAAGCAAACACGGGCCAGCAGGTATGTTTCGCTTCGGTACGCGGTGACAATGCGGCCTGGTCACGTTCTGGAGCCTGCGAGCGTGCCGCGCGGCTGATCGATTTGCCGCTTTCGGTTTGGATGACGAATCACTTGTTGTGTAAAGTCACTGCCCGAAAGTCAGTTTCAACTTTATCGGTGTCCCTGGGTTGGGCCGTTGAAAATCCTTCAAATAAGTTCAGCTCAGTCTCTCGGTGGTGGCGAACGGCATCTCGCAGATCTCGCTGGCGGCCTGGCGAAGCTCGGACATGACGTCTACGCCGCGATTCGACCGAACTCTCCATTACTTCCGCAGCTCAAAACTCTTCCAAACAAGAACATAACTACACTCCCGCTGCGGAATGCGCTGGATGCCATAAGCGCTCGTGGCCTGGCGCGGCTCGTTTCCCAGAACCAGATTCAGATAATTCACGCCCACATGGCGCGCGACTATCCCCTGGCGGCTTATGCCGTCCGAAAAAATCCTGGCGCGCGACTAATAATTACTCGCCATGTGCTGTTCCCCTTGAATCGCTTGCACCGGATCACGCTTGCCAAAGCGGCGCGAATAATTGCGGTTTCCGAAGCAGTGGCCCGTCAGCTTCGGATCGATGGAATAGCGTCTGTTGAAAAACTTAGTGTGGTACTAAATGGGATTGACACGCGCAGATTTGTCGAAGCAAGAGCAAATTTTGATAGACGGCACTTGCTTGAACGCTGGAGATTGCCGGAGCAAAGTCTCCTCGTCGGAACTGTTGGAGAGTTGACGCCGCTCAAAGGACAGGAAGACTTCCTGCACGCGGTTCTGAAAGTATCGCCGCAGTTTCCCACGGCCCACTTCATTATTGCCGGCCTCGATCATACCCGCACCAAAGAGTATCTAACGCGACTCGAGAAATTGATCGAACAGCCGGAACTGAGGCCGTACGTTACGCTCATCGGTTGGGTAGAGGACCTGGCTCAACTTTACTCCGCTTTGGATGTGTTTGTGTCTTCGTCTCACACCGAATCATTTGGTTTGGCAATAGCGGAAGCAATGGCAAGCAGTACTGCTGTGGTAGCCACTGCAACCGAGGGCGCGCGCGAGTTGGTTAGACCGCGAGAGACGGGTCTGCTTGTTCCGATTGGCGCGATTGATCAAATAGCGCAGGAGATTGCAGGGTTGCTCAGCGATGCGGATAAGAGAATACGCCTGGGCCAGGCCGCCCAGGCTTTCGCCTGCGCAAACTTCAGTCTTGAGCGCATGATTGCGGAGACTGAAAGGATATACGAAGAGGTATTACAGAAAGACTAGCTTCCAGAAGGAAATAAACGAGTCGACTCGCATCAGAACCGGGAGCCGTAGCGACCGGCCAAATACTCAACTGTTGCAAATTGAATAAATCAGTACGTGGCCCTCTTTCAGTTGCATCTCGGGCCGGTCGCTCCCGCTCCCGGTTCTGATGCGCTCCCGGTTCCGATATCGGTGACGTTCCTTTTGGTGCAAGGTCATCCGGATTACAAGAGTTGATCAATCTTTGCAGCGAGAACGAAATCGCTTTCCGTTAGGCCGTCAATCTTGTGTGTCCAGATCGAGATTTCCGCTCGACCCCAGCCATAACAAATGTCCGGGTGGTGCCACTGTTCTTCGGCAAGTTCACCTACCCGATTCACAAAGGCTTGCGTCTCTTTGAAGTCTCCAAACTTGTATTCCTTAAGCAGATGATGCTCAGACACTACGGTCCAGCCGTCGAGTTGCGCTTGCAGCTTTGTGATTTCTTCTCCTCGTAGCGGCGGCACGCCACCGCGGCAGGGAACGCACTGTCGTGCGGCTAGTTCATTCATATTGTATGGCCTTTCATAACCTCGTTTCTTAATATCGCAATCTGTCCAGCGTGATAAAGACTATGCTGAATGACTCCATGCAGGGTTACGTACACGGAACGCATTCCCTCCAGAATCGGTTGTTCAAGACGTGAGTCGTCGAGCCGCGTGATAGCCGCGCGCAACTCATCACCGGCTCCCAGGAGATCCCGCCGGACCTTGTTCCAGCCGGCGTCGTCTGGATCGCGTAGCGGCGGCCAGTCCTCGGTTGAGGATAGCTCGGCACGCTGGCCCTCCAAACGGTTGCGGCAGGCCCGTAGCCACGCTGTAATGTGCAGTGATATTTCCCAAATATTATGCGCACCAGGTAAAGGCCGAGCTAAAGCCTGCGGTGCAGTGACGTCTTCCAGCAGTTTCATTAGCGCCGGGCCGTGCCAGGCATCACCTACTAACGCACTATTCAATTGCTCAACTATTTTTTCGACTTCGGTCATTTTGGCCCTCCACTCACCTTCTGCATTCCCGGTCAATCAAGGCCTCAAGTTCCGCCCTCATATTTTCCCGCTCGATATAGAGCCTGGCCAGGGGACCAGTCAGCGCGACATTTTCACTCTGAGCCGGATCGAAACCACGCGCGCGCATTTCAGCGTGCAACTGCTCCTCGACTGCGCGCAATTTCTCTTCAAGTTGCGTACGCGCCGATGACAAAGAAGCATGCTCAGACTCGGACATGCGAAACATTTTACACTCAGTTCCCCCCAGATGCGCGCCGGCCCAGGGCCTTGCGCTTAAGCTACGCTGCTTGATTTTTGTCGGCTCCCAAAGTTCTGATGTCCCGGCTTGCTAAGACGACGCTTGAACGGATAGTCTTAAGCTACAAGCTCCACAAATTAAACCGTTCGGCAAAAATGCGTAGCCGGAAATATGCCGATAAGCGATCGCTGTCGGTGTTTGCGCAGGAGGAATAAGTGGCAGTCATTCGCCCTTTTAGTGCTTTGCGTCCAGAGGCTAACCGGGCCGGCGACGTAGCTAGTGTTCCGTATGACGTAGTCAATACCGAAGAAGCGCGTGCGCAGGCGGGCAGTAACGCCTTAAGTTTCCTACACGTGTCGCGACCGGAAATCGATTTGCCGGACGGTACGGATATTCACAGCGATGTGGTGTATCGCCAGGCCCTCACCAACTTCGAGAAACTGATCAAAGAGTGCCCGCTGGTCACGGAAGAAACTCCCAGTCTCTATCTGTACCGGCTCATTATGGGAGATCAGGAACAAATTGGCGTGGTGGCGTGTTGTTCGCTTGATGAGTATGACGAGAACCTGATTCGTAAACACGAGCGCACGCGGCGCGACAAAGAAGACGATCGCACGCGACACATGCTGGTGCTGCGGGCGCAGACCGGTCCCGTGTTTCTCACCTACCGCGCCAGTCGCGACATCGATACTATGGTGATGGAGACCACCCTATTGAATGCTCTTTTCGACTTTACTGCCGCTGATGGGATTCAGCACACAGTCTGGCGCGTGCCCGATGCAGTGCGCTTTATGCATGCCTTTCGTGAAATACCAACCCTTTACATTGCAGACGGACATCACCGGGCGGCGAGTGCGGCGCGCGCGCGTGCCGAACTCAAAGAACAAAGCTTCGGACATACCGGCGATGAAGAATATAACTGCTTCCTGGCAGTGATGTTTCCTGACGATCAGATCCAGATAATGGCTTATAACCGCGCTGTGCGGGATTTGAATGGCTTAACAACCACGGAGTTTGCCGATAGTTTGCGGACAACGTTCGACGTCAATGAGGGTGGGGACGGCACTCCTCGCCGCCGCGGAGAATGGGGGATGTATCTGGATGGCCGTTGGCACCTGCTGGCGCTGCGTTCAGATGCTCCACAGCCGCAAGGAACAGTTGCCTCGCTCGACGTAAGTATTCTTCAGGACCGTGTGCTCGATCCGATTCTTGGCATCAAAGATGTGCGTAGCGACAAGCGAATTGATTTTATTGGCGGCGTGCGTGGCACAAAGGAATTGAAGCGTCTTGTTGACGAAGGAAAGGCAGCCGTAGCTTTCTCATTGTATCCCACAACTATGGACGACTTGTTGCTCGTCTCCGACGCCGGCGAGATCATGCCGCCCAAATCAACGTGGTTTGAGCCAAAGCTGCGGGATGGTTTGTTGATTCATAAGATCTAACTTCCGCCCACCGTCCAATGTCCAAAGCCTGAGCGTACTAAATTGACATTGGACATGGGGCGTTGGACTTTGGATTACGAAAGATGCGCGTTTTAATAGCCGACAAGTTTGAACAATCTGGACGCGATGATTTGCAGGCCATCGGTTGCGAGGTTTTATTTCAACCCGATCTTAAAGACGACGCTTTAACTGAAGCGATTCGGCAGGCAGCGCCCGACATTCTCGTTGTGCGAGGGACTAAGGTAACAGAGGCGATGCTGGCGGCCGGTAAGATCAAACTCGTGGTACGAGCAGGGGCGGGCTTCAATACCATTGACGTCGCGGCAGCGTCGCGACGTGGCATATATGTTTCAAACTGCCCGGGCAAGAATTCGATCGCTGTCGCTGAACTTGCCTTTGCGCTCATTCTCGCTCTCGACCGCCGCATCGCCGACAACGTAATTTCTCTGCGACGGGGCGAATGGAACAAAAAGGAATTTTCCAAAGCGCGTGGTCTATTTGGCAGAACGCTTGGGCTCATCGGCTTGGGGAAAATCGGAGCAGAAATGATTCCCCGAGCGCAGGCCTTCGGAATGCGAGTAATGGCCTGGAGTCGCAGTCTGACCCCGGAACGCGCCGCTGAACTCGGAGTTGAACAAAAAGCTTCGCCTGCTGAGGTGGCGCGCGATGCTGACATCGTTAGCGTCCATGTGGCCCTAAACTCCGATACCAGGGCGTTTTTAGGAACTGATTTCTTCGCGGCTATGCGCGCCGGTGCTTACTTTATAAACACGGCTCGTGGCGAGGTCGTCGATCAAAGCGCGCTAGTTGAAGCGTTACGAACTGGCGGCATCCGCGCCGGCCTCGATGTTTACGCCGGCGAACCGACTTCCGCGACTGCGCCGTTCACGGATGATATTGCCAAGGAACCCAACCTGTATGGCACGCATCACATTGGCGCCTCGACCGATCAGGCCCAGGAAGCGATCGCCGCAGAAACAGTCCGGATTGTTCGCGAGTTTAAGGAAACCGGGAGCGTACCGAACGTTGTGAACCTCGCCAGGCACACTCCGGCTACGCACCGATTGGTTGTTCGTCATCTCGATCGCCCGGGCGTTTTGGCGACTGTGCTCGATGAACTTAAGAGCGAGCACATCAATGTTCAGGAGATGGAGAATATTGTTTTCGAAGGCGCGGAAGCGGCGGTGGCGCGCATCAACCTTGATAACGAACCGTCTCGAGAAACACTCGACCGTTTACGCACCGGCAACACTGACATTATCGAGTTGGATTTACTCCAGTTGGGTAATCAATGAACACCACTGTTATAACGGGCGCGTCCAGCGGTATTGGCGAGGTCTTTGCCCGCAAGCTCGCGGCTCGTGGGCGAAACGTCCTGCTGGTCGCGCGTTCGGAAGAAAAGTTGGTCACGCTATGCAATGAACTGGGCCGATCCAACAGCATTCGCGCACAGTATGTCGCCCTCGATCTAAGTAAACCAGACTCGGCAGCCAAACTTTTTGATGAAGTGGCAAAACGGGGCTTGGTCGTCGACATGCTCGTCAACAACGCCGGTTTTGGTTCAATGGGCGAGTTCAGCCAACTGGATCTGGCGCGAGAGTTGAACATGATCGACCTCAACGTGAAATCGCTGGTGGAGCTGACGCACCGCTTTCTGCAACCGATGGTCGAGCGTAAACAGGGAACAATAATTAACGTCGCTTCAACCGCGGCCTTTCAGGCCGTGCCCTTCATGGCCGCTTATGCTGCTACGAAAGCTTTCGTGCTCTCTTTCTCAGAGGCACTCTGGGAAGAGAACCGGCCTTATGGAATCAAGGTGATGGCACTGTGTCCCGGGGTTACCGAGACGAATTTTTTTGAGGCAGCTCGCGGCCAAAAACCGCCCGCGCGCGCGGCGCAAACTCCTGAAGAAGTCGTGGACACGGCCCTGCGTGGTCTTGCGCATGGCAGGAGCCACATTATCTCAGGTTGGACAAATTTTTTGATGACCCAAAGCGAACGACTGGCGCCACGTTCTTTGATCATTCGCGTGGCGGGTCGCATGATGCGGTCGCAGCAGAAATGAATGATGAACAGTGAAAAGTGAAAGGTGAAAGGTGAAAAGTGAAGAGTGAAGAGTAAGAATAAGAATAAAGAATGAGGAATGATGAGTTACCAGTGATAGGTGATAACTCTTCACCTTTCACTCTTCACCTTTCACTCTTCACCTTTCACTCTTCACTTTCATTATTCACCGGAGATCAGGATGACGCAACGAATACACAACTTTAGCGCCGGCCCGGCGATTCTCCCACTTGCGGTATTGGAAGAAGCGCAACGCGACATGTTGAGCCTTCCCGGTGTCGGTATGTCGGTGATGGAAATCAGCCATCGCTCGAAAACATTTGCCGAGATTATCGGTCGAGCTGAGGCTGGAGTGAGAGAGCTTCTCAATGTTCCGGATAACTATCACGTGCTCTTCCTTCAGGGGGGCGCTAGTTTACAGTTCTCGATGATACCCATGAACTTTCTGCCGCCCGGAGGTAGCGCCGACTACATTCTCACCGGCAGTTGGGGAAAGAAAGCTCTGAAAGAAGCAAAGCGCGCCGGCGTTGTAAATGTGGCGGCTAACATGGCTGACGGCGGCTTCACGAGGATTCCAGGCAATGATGAACTAACGCTCGACGCGAAGGCGGCTTATGTTCACATCACCAGCAACGAAACCATCGAAGGCGTGGAATGGAAAAAGGAACCGGAGGTAGGCGACGTACCTCTCATCGCTGATGCTTCGTCCGACATTCTTTCGCATCCGATACCCGTGGACAAATATGCGCTCATCTACGCAGGCGCCCAGAAGAATATGGGTCCCAGCGGCGTGACGCTCGTGATTGTGCGCGATGATCTACTGAAGCGAATACCAGACGGTCTTCACACGATGCTCGACTTTCGCACCCACGTCGAGAATAAATCTCTCTACAACACGCCTAACACCTGGGGTATTTATATTCTTAGCCTGGTCTGCAAATGGTTGTTGGAAAAAGGCGGACTCACCGCCATGCATCGAGAGAATGAGGAGAAGGCGAGCTTGTTATATGACGCTATCGATGCCACTGACTTCTATCGGGGGCATGCTGACCCCGATTCGCGCTCGATAATGAACGTGACCTTCCGTCTTCCCTCTGAAGAACTGGAAAAAAGATTCGCGGCTGAAGCCACAGCGCAGGGTTTGGATGGATTAAAAGGACATCGTTCAGTGGGTGGCATTCGAGCTTCGATCTACAATGCCTTTCCTCTTGCCGGCGTCAAGGCGCTGGTAGCTTTCATGAAGGAATTCGAAACGCAAAACGGTTAGACTCAGTGAACTTTTGTCTGCTGCACGACCTTTGCTCCGATTAACGCCGAAGCGTTGTCCTGGTGCGCCAATGACGGCCATTGATTAGAAAGTGTCCGACGCTCAACCACCGCCCGACAATGAAACTGTTTCGCTCAAGGTTTCTCAACTCGACGCCGGGTCGCGGCTCGACGGCTATCTCGCGGCGCATATAGATGGCTGGAGCCGCGCCCGCCTGCAACGCCTGATCGAGGCAGGCGACGTCCTCGTAAACAGCAAGGTTGCAAAGGCGTCATACAAGGTTTCGACAAACGATGAGATTGAAGTTGAATTAACACCACCGCCCGCCGCCAACTTTACTCCCGAAAACATCGCGCTGGACATCATTTTCGAAGACGACCACCTCGTGGTTATTAATAAGCCGGCGGGTCTTGTTGTCCACCCGGCGGCCGGCGTCTATTCCGGCACGCTCGCAAATGCATTGGCATATCATTTTCAACAGTTGTCACGTGCGGGCTCCATCCGTCCCGGAATTGTGCACCGGCTCGATAAGGATACCTCGGGCCTGCTGGTTGTAGCGAAAACCGAGTCTGCTCATGAAAGCCTGGCAGATCAATTTCGCGCGCGCGAAGTTTTTAAGAGCTACGTTGCGTTGGTTTATGGCGTCGTCAAACAGGAGAGCGGACGCATAGAACAATCAATCGCGCGCGATCCTCGTAATCGCACGCGGATGGCGGTCGTTGCCGGCGGACGCGGTGCGTTGTCGCTATACAAAGTTCGACGCAGTTACAAAGAGTTCACGCTGCTGGATGTCGAGCTGAAGACTGGACGTACGCATCAGATTCGCGTTCATCTGGCCTGGCTAAAGCATCCGGTAGTAGGCGATGAACTTTATGCGGGCGGTCGAGAAAATAGCGTTCAGGATGTTCAGTTGCGCGCGCGGATTCGTAAGTTGGGGCGACAGTTTCTGCACGCGGAACAACTCGGTTTTCGGCACCCGCAGACAAATGAACAACTGCGGTTCGTTGCACCGCTGCCCGACGAGCTGACTCAGTTGTTAGCTGCGCTCGAAGCTCGTTGAGCCATCCACAGTCTTCAGGCACCGAGCGGGGTCAGTTTGGCTCATTGTCGAATGTATGGTCTTATAATCTGCGTGTGATCACAGTGTCTTGCACGCATGATGAAGGGCAACGGAGCCGACTCGCGAGGGCATCAAAGCGCCGGTCTCCAGCAGCATAGACAAATTCTATTCATATCCCATGAACCTTTATTTTCATTCTGGCCTGGCGCGCGTATTACTGCTTACCTGTTGCCTGACGGCGGCCGGCGTCGCGCAGGCTCAGCAAACAAAGCCCAAGCCCAGCCCAACACCACCGGGTGGAATTGAGCAGGACGATCAGGCGGTAAAAATCTCGATCCGCCGCGTCCGGCTGCCGATTACAGTTGTTGACAAGAAAGGGCAGTTCGTCCCCGGGCTCACTCAAAACGACTTTGTGATTCTGGAAGACAAAATGCCGCAGCAGATTGAGACTTTTTCCGACGACCTTGGTCAATCGCTACCGGTCTTCGTCGCGGTGCTCATGGATACGTCTCCCTCGACCGCCGGCAAGCTCAAATTTGAGCAGGAGTCGGCGCTGAACTTCATTCAGACAGTTGTTCGGGCGCGAAAGGATCAGGTTCTTTTCGCCACCTTTGATCATGAGATAAATCTGCGGCAGGACTTCACCAATAAACTTGATTTGCTCGATCGCGCCGTATCAAGTGTGAAGAAAACCGGAAATCAAACCGCACTATTTGATGCCGTGTGGCAGTTTTGCGACGAGAAGCTTAGAACGGCTGCCGGCCGCCGCGTGCTCGTTGTGATTACCGACGGCGAGGATACTTATAGCCGCGCCAACCTGCGTGACGCGATCGACATCGCGCAGCGAACAGAGACCACCATTTTCGCAATCTCCACAAAGGCGGGGTTCGTTTCTACTGTGCCGGGAGTTGAGGCTGGTGAAGTGAAGGACAAAAAAGACCGCGAGTTAACGACGCTGGCCGAAGAAACCGGTGGGGTAGCTTTTTTTACCGGTGACATGCTCTCGCTGGAACGTTCCTTCAACAAGATTGCCAAAGAGTTGCGTGCTCAGTACCTCGTTACCTACAAACCTGTCAACGATCGGTACGACGGCAGCTTTCGTAAAATTGAAGTGCGACTCGCCGAGGGTAGAAAAGATTTGAAAGTAAGAACGAAGCACGGTTATACCGCAATTGCAGATAATGTTAGGCCGTAAGATGTCGAATAACGCAATAAAAAATTTAGTGTTTGTGCTTGCCCTGGGGACCCTGTTGGCGGCGGGCCTGGCCTTGCCGGCAGCGATGTCCGCTCAACAAACGGAAACTCCCGACAAGTCGCGGAGTAGGCGAGTGACCGGTCCGGAAAAGCCGGCGCCATCACCAACCCCGACTCCGGCGCAAAGAGATGAAGCGACGCAGGAATCGGATGAGGTTGTTCGTGTTGAAACTAACCTCACGAGCATTTTCTTTACGGCGGCTGATAGCAGCAAGAGGTTTATCAGCAATCTCAGGAAGGAAGACGTTCGCATCCTCGAGGATGGTCAACCCCAGGAGATTTTTACTTTCCAACAGAACCTGGACCTGCCTCTCTCGATTGCAATTCTGATCGATACGAGCCGTTCGGAAGAACGAACGCTGCCGGATGAGAAAGCAGCAGCGCGCGCATTTGTTGAAGCAGTAATGCATCCTGATCGAGACGAAGCCGCAGTAGTCTCGTTTACGGGCGAAGTCACGCTGGAACAGGGATTCACCGGTAACCTTGAGCGCTTGCGCCGGGCAATTGATCGAGTCGAGTTTGTGCCGCCCTCAGGCTACATAGGCGGCGGCGTGGTGGTGGGGGGCACACCGCCAATTTCCGACACCAATCAGATGTTGGCAGGATCTACTGCGATTTGGGACGCGGTTTGGGCTTCGTCGAATGAGTTAATGTCGATTTCCGCCGGCAATACCCGGCGCACTCTGATTCTGCTCACCGATGGCGAGGATACAAGCAGCCAACTGAAGATACATGAAGCGATCGAGCGAGCTCAAAAAGCCGACGCCCTTGTTTATGCAATCGGGATTGGTGACAGTTATCAGGGGGGGGTGGACGAAGGTTCGCTCCGAAAGATCACGGAACAGACAGGGGGCCGGGCTTATTTCCCGCGTAACGAGCGTGAGTTGAGAGACGCGTTTGCCCAGATCCAACGAGACCTCCGGGAGCAATACTTGATCGCTTACTCGCCTTCAAATAAAGCGCGCGATGGTTCGTATCGCCGTATCCAAATCGAGATAGTCGAACCGGAACTGCGGAAACAAAAGTTGAAACTGAACTACCGCCCCGGCTATTTCGCGAAAACCGCGGAAGCGGAACTGCCCGGCAGACGCCGTTCTTAGGTTCGTCTTCGTAAGGGGAAAAGGCGTGATTTTCTGCCGATAATCCTTGATTTCAGCGCCGTTTAGCTCATGACAAACTCCTGCCAACTTTGTTATACTCCCGGGGCGGCTGACCAAGACCGCCGCGGCTGAGTGTGTACGTCCTGGCCACAATTCGACTAAAAATAGTCCCTGCAGTTTTCAACACGCCGCACTCCGGAGTTTCCTCTCGGCTTCAACCTTGACCCGGCGACCGGCGATTTGTACTCAGATGATTAATCTTTTCTCAGAAAAGTGCCGCGTGCTGATTGTCGACGACGATCAAAAGGTGCGCGCTCTACTCGCCGACCTGCTCGCAAACGAGGGCTACGAAGTTGAATCCGCAGCCGACGGCCTCAGCGGTTTCGCAACAGTCAAAACATTCGAACCCGACCTGGTGATCAGCGATGTTGTCATGCCCCTGCTTGACGGCATCGAACTCTGCCGCCAGATCAAGCAAGAAGTTAAAACGGCTGATATCCCTGTGCTGCTGATTAGCGGTCTGCGCAATGCGACGGAAGACAGTCTCGAAGGATTAACTGCCGGCGCAGACGATTACCTGAACGTTCCTTTTCGCAACGAAGAGTTGCTGGTCAAAGTGGCCAGACTCGCCGAAAGGCGTCGCGTAGAAAAGCACTATCGAGAAATTGTCGAAGATGCCGCAGACATTATCTACACTCGTGATATGGATGGTTACATCACCAGCATCAATGCCGCTGGAGCGAAATTCTTCGGCAAGTCGGTGCAAGAGATAGTTGGTAGTCATCTCAGTAAATTGATTGGCGAGCAGGCGGCAACACGAGACATAGAAGAGACACGGCGAGCAGCAAACGATTCGCCCTTGCGGTCGACTTATCATCTCCAGGATGCGGACGAAAACGGCAGGTATCTGGAGGGGGTTCTAACCATCGAGCGAGACCGACAAAAGCGCCCCACAGGAATTCGCGGCGTCGTCCGCGACGTTACCGAACAGAAGCTGACAGAAGCCGCGTTAAGAGAAAGTGAAGAACGCTATCGGCGTCTGGTAGAGCTTTCACCGCAGGCCATCATTGTTCACAGCGAGGGAAAGTTTGTTTATGTGAATCCCGCGGCGCAACACCTTTGGGGAGCCTCAAGCGCGGGTGAACTAATCGGCCGGGACATTCTGGACGTTGTGCACCCCGACTCACGCGAAGCCGTTAAGAATCGCGTGGGGCAGGTCGAGCAACTCGGCCTGGCCACGGAACTCAGTGAGGAACAACATCTCAAGCTGAATGGCGAAACAATCGATGTTGAAGTAGCCGCCATGCCAACAGTTTTTCGTGGACGGCCCGCCGTTCAGGCTGTGTTGCGCGATATCACCGATCGCCGTCGTGGCCGCGAAGCGCTGCAACAGACTGAAGCCCGCCTGCGCATGGTGGTTGGCAGCGTTTCCTTAATAATATTTGCGATCGATAAGGACGGCATCTTTACGCTGTCTGAGGGCGAGGGATTAAAGGCGCTGGGCCTGAAACCCGGCGAGGTTGTGGGCCAATCTGTGTTCGAACTCTATAAAGATAATCCGCAGTTCCTGGGACACGTTTCCCGGGCACTCACGGGTGAAGCCTTTTCGACGACTGTTGACGTGGGCGAACTAAACTTCGAAACACGCTATACGCCGTTGACGGACGACAATGGCAAGCCGATTGGCGTGATTGGCGTGGCCACGGACATAACCGAAAACCGCAGGGCTCAGGAAGCTCTGCAGGAAAATGAGCAGCGCTATCGGGAACTGTTTGAGAATGCAAACGATATCATTTATACGCACACGCTTACCGGAAACTTCACTTCATTGAACCGCAGCGGCGAACAGATTACCGGCTACACTCGCGAAGAAGCGATGCGCATGAACATTGTTGATGTGCTTGCACCCGAGTACGTAAGTATCGCCCGGCAAATGATCGCGCAAAAGACCGATGACCGGACACCCACGGTTTACCAACTCGAAATCGTGGCTAAGAATCAGAAGCGAGTCCGCCTCGAAGTCAGCACGCGGCTTATTTTCCAGGACGGTAAGCCGGTGGGAGTTCAGGGCGTTGGCCGCGATTTGACGGAGCGCAAACGTTCAGAAGAGGCGTTGGCGCAGCAATCACAGCGAGAGGCGATGACCCATCGTATCTCGCAGGCTATCCGGCGCTCGCTGGACAGTTCACAAGTGTTTCGCACGGCCGTTAACGAGTTGGGCTCATACTTGAATGCGGATCGCTGCTCGCTTTTCATCAAGGATGCGGGAAACCGGGCCATTAACGCAGCCGAGTATCACGCTGAGGGAGTTGTTCCAGCGGCGTCTAATTTTGAGCTCGAAGAATTGCAGGTCCTGATCGCATCGCTCAACGAAAAAGGCGTTGTCTGTTTCAACGATGCCGCCAACGACCCGACTATTAAAGACCTCTATGACCGAATTCTGTCGAAGGCAGACGTGCGGTCGATAATGTACGTTGCCATTCGCGTGGGTGACGAAGTAACGGCTGCCTTTGCACTATCCACTACTCGCGAATTGCGTCACTGGAATGAGTCGGACATAGCGCTGGCAAAGGCAGTGGCCGATCAAACTGGCATCGCTATTCGTCAGGCCGAGCTTTACCAGAAAGCCGAGGCCACGTCGAAGCGCGAGGTGCTGGTGAACAACCTCACGATGGCCATACGTGCCTCGCTTAGCTTACCCGAAGTGCTGAACACCGCCACGCGTGAACTCGGTCTCGCACTCGGAGCCTCGCGAGTGCATATGCACCTCTACGATCCTGAGGACCCAAGTTCGCCCGTTAAGCATGAATACCTGGCCCCCGGCTGCAAGAGCGTTGCGGCCTTTAGTGCCAATTACAACGATCCCGTCGGCCGGCAGTTATTGCACATGACGAAACCCCTCGTCATCAGTGACTCCTTAACCTATAGGGATAGTTCGCCTGAGGTGAGCGCTGCTGTTCGAGAACATGCAAGTACCGCTGACGTTCGATCTCAGATTGCTTATCCACTAATAATTAAAGGGTTATTCCGCGGCGTACTCTGTATTCACCAAACCGATCGGCTGCGTCGCTGGACCGACGATGAAATGTCACTGGTGCAGTCCGTTGCCGAACGTCTGGCGATTGGCATGGCCCAGGCCGAGCTCTTTGAGATGGTGGCCAAGGGCAAGTCGGAATGGGAAACAACGTTCGACGCAATGTCTGACGGCATCTTTATCTTCGATCGAGCCGGTCGTCTGAAGCGCGCGAACCGGGCCGCTGCTGCGATGGAAGCTTCGCATCCGCGCGCACTACTTGGCCGCCGCTGTTGCGACGTTTTGCGCGCCACGTCTGAGGACTCAGTTTGCGCTGTAGAGCGGGCAATTGAGGAAGGACGCAGCGTGACAATTGAGGTGACTCCGGATCGCCTCAATCGCCCAATTCTGGTCTCTATTGAGCCGGTGATTGACAGGGACGGCACGGTGACCGCCGCTGTTTGTACCGCTCGCGATCTCTCGGAGCTGCGCAAAGTTCAGGCTGTCGCCCGTGAACACCAGTCACTGTTAACGAACATCCTTGAGAGCGCGCGCGAGTCAATTTATGCAGTAGACATGGACCGTTGCTTTAAGTGGAGTAACAGCGCGACGCTGCACGCCGTGGGGTTAAAGCGTGAGGAGTTTATCGGACGCCGTGTTCGTGACCTTGTGTACGAGCCTGATCGTGACCTGGTTGACGAGAAACTGAAAAATGCATTGCAGGGTCAGCCTCAGACCTATGAAATGCGCTACCTTTCTGCCGCTGGGAAGCTACGCTATGCGCGGGTCGATAACTCGCCGCTCGTGGTTGAGGGTCGCACAACCGGCGTGCTCGGCATCGCCAGAGATATCACCGAGCAAAAGGAAGAGCGTGAGCGGGCTGCGCGCGCCGACAAGCTGCGCGCGCTCGGCCAACTGGCCTCCGGCGTCGCCCATGACTTTAACAACTCGCTGGCCGCCATCCTGGGACGCGCCCAACTGCTGCGTCGCCAAACAGGGGATGAGGCGCTGGTCCGCAACATCGAGATTATTCAGACGGCGGCAGAAGATGCTGCAGCAACAGTGCGCCGTATCCAAACCTTTGCACGGAAGTCGCTGGCCAAGGAATTTGAGATGCTCGATGTCTCAAGTTTGCTGAACGATGCGATCGAGATTACGCGCACGCGCTGGCAAAACGAGGCCCGTCTACGCGGCCTTGATATTCAGGTAGTGTTAGAAGCTGAAAGCGGACAGTGGACTTTTGGCAGTGCGTCTGAGCTCCGCGAGGTCTTTGTCAATCTGATCGTAAATGCTGTTGACGCTATGCCGGAGGGCGGCAGGCTTTCGATAGGCTGTGTAAGCGAAGGAGCGCGCCTGCGCTTGCAGTTTGTTGACACCGGCACTGGAATGCCGGAAGACGTAAGACAAAAGATTTTCGATCCCTTCTTTACTACCAAAGGAGCACAGGGCACCGGTCTTGGTCTTTCAGTAAGTTACAGCATCATCGAACGGCACGAGGGCTCGATAAGTGTAACTTCCGAATTGGGCGGCGGCACGGTATTCACAATTGATCTTCCTGCGGTTACTGCGCAGCCGGTCTCAACTGAAGTAGTCACTGCCGATATCCCCTTGCCGTCGCTTTCGATTCTGGTAATAGACGACGAATCGTCAGTGCGAGAAACGTTGGCTGAAATGCTCGCAGCGAT
Source organism: Pyrinomonadaceae bacterium (assembly GCA_035297925.1). Classification (GTDB taxonomy): domain Bacteria; phylum Acidobacteriota; class Blastocatellia; order Pyrinomonadales; family Pyrinomonadaceae; genus PSRF01. Next base: position 23,156 of record DATGYM010000206.1, read on the forward strand.
GGGTCATCGCGTATTGCTGGCTGAGAGCGGACAACAAGCGCTACAGATACTCGCGCGTGCCGACTGTGATTTGGTTTTCACGGACCTGGCGATGCCGGACATGGATGGCTGGGAAACTTCGCGTGAGATTCGCAAGCGCTGGCCCGAGATGAACGTGGTTCTTATCACCGGTTACGGAACGGGCACCCTACCACCCGTAGGTGAGGAGCGGTTAGTTAAGGGCATCATTGGAAAGCCTTTCGATTTTTCGCAGATAAGCCAAACCATTACCAACATTCTCAAGAAAGAATCCTTGCTGGAAAACGCTGGAGCGGCGTGAGGTGCGCCGCTAATTGTTGTAGCTCATAATCCCTGCGCTCGCAGTAAATCCCACACCAAAGCCCACCACAATCGTCGGACCGGTCCACTCATCTTTCTCGGCAAGCATGAAGCCGGTAGAAGCGCTCGAAAGGTTTCCGTAGTTTTTCAAAACCTCGTAGGAACCCTGCACTTTGGTGGAGTCAGTTTCCAGATGCAACTGAGAGCAAACTCCGTCAAGTATCTTCTTGCTTCCGGTATGAATCAGACAGTCATCGACCTGGGCTATATTTGTGACGGGTGAATCAGGGTGTTGCAGGACGTCGTTAATGGTACTAACTGCGTAGTGCGCTCCCCGAGTCGGGACGCTCGGTCGCATAAAGTATTGTGGCCGCCCCTTGAGAAATTCATGGGAGCTGCGACTATTCATGGTCAGCAGGTTGACGTCCTCAGTGTCTTCGTTTGTCAGGTGAGCTATCGGTCCAAAGCTGGGCTTTCCTTCTTCGTTGCCGACCAACAGAGCTACCGCGCCGTCACCGAAGAGCATCGATTGAATGACGAAGGTGGTATCCAACCTTTTTTGTTCAAACTCGAATTCATTTAGTTTCTGCTCCTTCCTCATACGTAAAACTTCTCGAAATCCGTGATACTCATCGCGCAAGAGCGGCGCGACGTAGGGAGTGTGTGCTTCCGCCATTAAGACCATGGCGAGCTTTCCCGGATTAGCGGCGAGATACCATTGCGCAACTTCAATGGATTTAAGCAAGACCGAACAGCCTTGAGCTTGCATGCTGACGGTGCGTAGCGACCGCGACAGCAGACCGTGAGTTTGTCCCATCACTTCTGAAGCCAGACAAGGAAGCATTTGATCAGGAGTGTTAGTGCCTGCAACCAGCAAACCGATTCGGGAGGGGTCGCCCTGCCATTCTTCGATACAGCGTTTGGTGGCTCCTACTCCCAGTTGGGTCGTGGAGCTTCTGGCGTTCATTGGTTTACCCGCCAGAAAGTCGGGATAGTTGTCCATCACCGAATACCGCTGATCGATGCCTAAAGAATTCAGGGTGTTAATAAGCTCGGGGGAGAGCTTATGCATCAGGGAATTGGCGAGTTCCGTGGTTCGAAAAGTGTGTTCGGGGGTAGAAGTGGCAGCGGATAGTAGATTGATCATTACCGTTAATCTCCCTGGGGGACTGGGTTGGCAAGCGCCGGTTAGGGGTGGCGCGGTTCGTCTGTTGCGATGTTCTCCATATCAATGGCTGTGCCACCACTTTGCTCCTTGAGATGAAGACCGTAACTGGAGAAATATCGCGACTTATCAGGATTAGCGGTAAGCGAAAGTAGCGGGCGGCAGTGGATACCTTGTATCCACGAAATGCCGCCGTTTCTATACAACGGTTTTTGTTAGCGAATGCCGGGAAGAAGGATGGCAATCAGGTATACAGTTGTGTAGCAGGTAACCACCGTTGCACCGTTGCACCGTTGCACCGTTGCACCGTCGCACAGCGGCGGCCCGCTCCCGGCTCTGATGTGGTTGAGCCACTCTTTGTGCAAAGCAGCAACCGTGGCAAGAACCGCCGCAGTCAGTGGTGCAAAACCTCAAGGAAGTTTGTAGCGGCCGACGGTGCTTTCGCCGATGCTCCCGAAATAAAGCGAGCCCTGGTGTTCGACGGCATTAGCGATTTCGGCGTAGCAGTCGGCTGAGCCGTTTTGGAGGTTGTCAACGACGCGGCCGTTTCCATCCAGACCGAGGACGAAGCTGTAACGCCTTGGCGCCGGCTGCAGCAGCTTGGGCAAGCGCGCGACGATTTTTCTCAGAAAAGGATGAGGCAGCAATGCGTCGAATCCGGTGTCCCGTAGCGTCACGAGTGCCAGCCAAAACTTATCTTTACCATTCGAAGAAATTCCGTCAGGAAATCCCGGCAGGTTATCGATGAAGATCTCTGACTGACCTCGCTTTGCGCCGCTTAGCCACACACGGTGCACGCGATAAGCGCCGGTCTCAACCACCAGCACGAACGACTGATCGGGACTCACCGCAACGCCGTTCGCGAAGCACAGATCTCTTAACAAGGTGTGCGTAGTTTTTGTTTTCGCGTCATATGACAGGAAGCGTCCGTTGCCACGATGTTCGAGTATGTCAGCGGTGAAATTTGTCAGGGGAAATTTGCTCGAGGCATCGGTGAAATAAACGGTCCCGTCAGCGGCCACATCAAGATCATTGGTACAACCAAAAGCCACCCCATCAGCCGCTGTTGTTAATACACTCACTGACCCATCAGGGGCGATCGTCAGTAATCCTTTGATCGCATCGGCGACGATAAGATTTCCACTTGGATCGAAGGCCAATCCCAGCGGCCGACCGTGAGTGTTGGAAAAAGTTTCCCAATGCCCGTCGGCCGCCTGCAAACGCATAATGCGACCATCAGCCAGTCCAGCGTAGATTCGATTTTCGGCGTCGAGCGCTACATCCTCGGGGGCGAAGCCTCCCTCAGGCGGAACGATGCCAAGCCGTTCTACGCGAGCGAGCTTTGAGTTTTGTTCATACGTGCCGGTCAAGGGGGGCGCCTGGGGCGGAGTCCATGCCTGTGGCGTAATGGGCACGGGCCAGAACAGAAGATATAGAAGGATGACTGCGATCAGAGTTGCGACAAGCAGCGACAGGCGTTTGATTTTTTTCATGAATGATTGGCGTGCGGAAAGCTGCGCCCGAGATGGCGCTAATTTTGAGACTTTTTGGTTCCTTTGTTAGCGTTCCCCGCGAGCTTTTTCTACCTGACTCTCCAACTCTACGACCAACCTGCGTATTCCTGGTTGATCCATAGGTTCGATTAAGCGAAGCGCCTCATCCAAGACTCGTCGTTGATGCTCGGGCCAGTTCGGCATTCCGGCAACTGCGCCCAGCTGTCCGTCGTACAGCGCTGCACGCGGGGGCCGCACATCAGCCACCACTTCCTTTTCGACCGCCAGCATCATCGTGGGAATACCTGCCTCTTCAAGCGCCCGGGCGATGAGGGAAACGGACTGGTGACACAGCAGCGATGCCGGAATTAAAAGTACGGCCTGCACCTCATAACTTCGGACGCGTTCGATGAGTCGCGGGACCGTTTCCTCCACCAACCGGGCTGCGTTTGAAATGAAACCGCAGCAGCTCCAGAAAACAGGGTTGAGTTGGCCTATGATGCCGTTTCCTTCAAATTCAAATAAACGAGCGAGAGGGAGCAGCGAGTTGCTGTCGCTCTCCACGGCCGCCGGATCATAACCTCGCGCTGAAAAGCGCAAATCTTCCGGTTCGATTTGAGAGGGAATTTCGCGAAAGCTTAAATCGCCTTCAGATGCGCTCGTGTCAAACGGCGCGGTGCCGTCGATGTAAACTCCCGCAGACGAAATTAGCGCGAGATTAAGCATGGGCAACGCCCGCCGCGCCGGGCAAAAGGGCGCGCGTTTGTTCTTTACAAAAGGATACTCGTCTAATCCGTCAGCAGATCTATTGTCCCGCTGCCAATCAGCATAACTTTTGCGCCATTGATCTATGTTTTCGATAATTTCCAAAGTCCGGTGGTTCTCCTTAGACAGACGTGCTGAAACTTATAAAGCCCTCAATCCGCGCTTGCAACTGCGCATTTAGACAAGGCGCCGGCAGCGATATGCGCGACCGTGTTAATACCAGGCGAGTAACTCACTCCTTTGCTGTCTCTACTATTCGGCTTTGCGAGAAAATCATGAGCAGGATAACAGCTAAAGCGGCAATGATCGCAACACTCAAGGCTGCGACAGAGTAACCGTGCAAGGCTGCAAAGGCCATTCGATTCGGATCATCAGGCGGCACAAGGTCTATGTGCCCATTCATTGCCGCGCGCAGCCCTCGCATCCTGCGAGCGATTACCCATTCGCCTATGGCAGTTGAGCTCGCGATGATGATCAGCAGAAGGTTCTGCAAGATAAACCACACGCGCTGGTAATGTCGCTTGATCAGGAACCCGGTAGCGAGCGCAAGTAGAGCGAATAACATTCCACTCTTATTTACGGCGGAAAGTGTTTTCGTAACGATTGATCCCGCAACCTCGTTTGGGTTCGCGAGATCGAAGGAGCGCAAAACTGCAAAAGCGCTGGGCGCCACGACTGCGCTGAAGTAAATAGCCAGGCCCAGCCAGGCGGCCAACAGCAACATTCGCAACTGATTTATAGCGCGCACGATTACTCTCCTAATCGTAGTCATTTATCGCCGGCAACAAGGTAATTCGCGGAGCGGTAAAGTCCGGTTGCGTCAGCTCGCGCGGGTCTGGCGCGCTCAACAACCAGGATAGCGCGGCATCAAGCTGGCCCTGGTAATGTTCCAGATCGAGCGACATAAAAACCTTTGTTCCCAAACGAGCAAACTTCTCTTTTGCTCGCGTATACATCTGCCGCGCGGCTCCCGGCCTGCCTATCTCCAGGTGATGGAAAGCGACCGCAGATTGAATCATAGCTTGCAGAAAAAGCTTTTCCTGTGGGCCGACTTCGCCCATCCAGCGTTCTTCCCAAACGTCGTGCGCCGCATGAAACTCCCCCGCGTTATAGAGATCGATGCCCGCGATATATTCGACCGGATAGGCTGCGATGTGCGCCTCCGTGTACGCCGATTTAGCAGACCCGATTGTTTCGACCACTCGTATCTCCGTCATCCGCGTCCACCCAAACGGGCGGCAATCACCTTTGCAGCAGTAGTACCTGCGCCTGCAGCCCCGCTGATTGTCGGGGCCATTGGGTTTGACACATCACCCACGGCAAACACGTTGCCCACGTTAGTCTCTTGCCGGCTGTTAACAACGACATAGCCTTCGCCGTCCAGCTCCAATTGATTTTGAAACAGGTCGGTGTTGGGTTCCACTCCGATACGTATCGCCACGCCTTTCACCGCCATCTGAAAAGGCTTCAAGGCATCTTTTCGCAGTATCTCAACGGCTTCCACTTCTTTGTTGCCCAGAATCCTTGTGACAACGGACTCGGGGAAAACTGTTATGCAATGCTGACTCCGCAACTCTTGCACGAAGGTTTGTCGCGCGCGTAATACCTTACGCCGATGCACCAGGGTTACTGTCGGACAGACTTCTGCGAGCAGCAGTGCGTTTTCAACCGCGGCATCGCCCCCACCGATGACGCAAACATCGCGGCCGGCGAATTGCTGTCGGTCCCTGCTCGGCGACTCGATAATGCCGCGGCCCACGAATTCCTTTTCGCCGGGAATTCCGAGCTGCCTGCGTCGCACGCCGGTGGCAATAATCATCGCGATTGATTGCAACTCTTCACCGCTAGTCAAACGGACCCGCTTGGTTTTCAAATCAACGCTTTCAATCTGTACGCTTGTCCAAAGATCGAATTCGGCGGCAGCCAGACTTTCTGAGAAACGCTCGAAAAATTCTTCCCCATTGCCTGCAGACACACCAGGATAATTTCGTATTGAGCCATAGATGGAATGGAGCTGTCCGCCAGTCTGCTCGTCTTGCTCGAGCACAACTGTGTCGAGTCCCAGTTCGTCGCACCAGGCAGCTGCAGCTAGACCCGCCGGCCCGGCGCCGATGATTATTACGTCATGCATTCAGAACGTGCGTCTTGGAAATTGAGAGGTCTGCTGCCAGCATGGCTGCAACCTTTTCAGGCGTGACCGTCGAAGGTGTAAGCGTGCCGTCGCTACCCAGAAACTTAACCGCGGAGGTCATTTCGGAATTATCCAATCTCCAGAGTCCCCCGCGCCCCCTTTCAAGCTGGTTAAGCTCGTTCAGCACGCGCGAAAAATCGCGGTGCTTTATGTGGGGCCGAACAACAGTTTCGGCCCAGGAATAGTAAGGGTAGTCGATGCGATAAGCCCATCCCATTTGCAAAGGAACAGCTATCAGGAAAAGCTTGCCTCGCGCGTAGTGGGAGATTGCGGTGTATGGAGCGGCATGCCGCGTCGGATTAAAACCAGATGGACTGAAGATCTCGGGCGCGAGCGTCACCAGCGAGATGCCGGCATCTGGAAATTCTGTCACGCTTGAGGCACCCCGCGCGAAACTCTCCAGCGCCGCCACGATCTTTTGCCAGGCGTTACGCCACAGTGGCTCGTATTCATCGGTCCTGGTCAACACGCGTTCGACTTCCGGAAGTACCAATTCATATGCCCGGGCATCGTCTGCGCTTTCGC
>DATGYM010000207.1:0-16536 GCA_035297925.1 Pyrinomonadaceae bacterium
GTAAATTTCGGCCGCCATCCTTCAGGGCTCGGATATATCCAAATTGAAACATTCAACGGACGCGAAGTGATCGATTAGGAATTCGATCGCGCCCTCGAAGCCCTGCGCGATACGTCTGGGCTCATATTAGATATCCGGAACAATGCTGGCGGATTCGGTCATCCGCAAATCGTCGGACGTTTCTTCAAAAGACGTACACGCGTCGGGTTCAGTTATACAAAGAACGGCGACCGTCACACCGACCTGGCGCGGCGGGAAATCGTGCTGGGACCCAACGGCAAATGGCAAAACACTCAGCCCGTCGCACTGCTGGTCAACGACCTTACTGGAAGTGCCGCCGATTTATTCGCTACAGAATTGCGCGCCGCAACGCAGGTCATCACCCTGGGCAACACAACGCACGGTAATCTCTCAGGCGTGGCCACGTACGCAGTTCTGCCGTGCGGACTTGTGGTGCGAATTTCGAACGGCTATATCGCCGACGCGAAGGACCGTCCCATTGAGATGTACGGCAACGTACCCGATATCGTGATCGCGCCGACACTTCAGGACTATTTGAGCGGCAGAGATATTGTCCTGGAGCGAGCTGTTGAAGGCCTTACCAAGAAGCTTAGCGCGATTTGTGCGATTCTCGATCGTTGGCGTCCCGAGACCGTATCAACTCTCAGCTAACGGTTCGTACAAGCGTGTTTCCCCGGTTTCACAACCGATTTCTTGCAGCTCTCTCGCCTCGCACGTATGAAACGAAACCACAACCATGTCTGTTAGCTCAGGAAAAAACTCGTGCGGAACCCCTTCAGGGATCACGTACCACGTTTCGTCCAGAGAATGATCATTACTTCCGAATCCAATCATCCGTTTTCTTATATCCGCAACTTTCGATTCCCCCTGACCTTCAATCATAATCATGTGCTGGATGCTGTTTGGGTGGTAATGACATCCAGACGGGACATTTTTCTTTAGCACGAAGGTCCAGCAGGACTTGATTTCTCCAGGCAACTCGGAATTGATCGAGTTCAGATCTACGGTTGACCACACGAAGCTCTCCGAAGTGTCACTGACTTCTCTTTTCAACTGCTCGAGGTTCTCCCGAAAGCTCTCCTGCTTCAGGAGATCCTTGACGGCGTCATTCAACTTTCTCAGATCATCAATGTTCATCTAGGCAGTCTCAGTCATCATCGCCATTTCTGAGTTCACTCCGACCGACCGGCCCTTATTCGATCCGGGCATCGGTAAATTCCAGTCGCAGGCACTTAACCTGGGAGGGTGATTCGAGACAAGAATCGCAACTATTTGCCGATCAGCACGATGTGTTGAGAATAATCCACACTCAAGACGAGCTGCGAAACAATGTCTGACCCTATCCCAAGCATGATAGGTTGCGGCAATCCCTCGCTGATGTCGTTAAAGTTGATTTCTTTTGCAGATGATACCGAGAAAGAATAGCGTCCTATCTTTACCTCCCTGATCTCATATCCGTTATTTGCCGGCGGTAGACCGAGGGCAGTTACCAGGAGAGTGTCCACGCAGGTTCGACTCTTACCCGTATCAATCTGGATTAAAGCCTTGCGACCATTCACCGTTCCCTCAATCACTATCATTTGCGGGTAACGTGAAGCAGGGAACATCGGCAGTACATCACCAGATACCTTCAGCTTTGGAAGCGGAGAATCCGAAACGGCTATGACCCGGTTGTGATAGTCCAGGGTGAACCTGCCGCTCAATACAAAGTGCGGTCCGATGGTTCCGTCTAAATCGGTTTGCCAGAATTCATTTGCCTGTTGGTTGGTCCAGGTCTTTCCGAGCAGGTTGAGTTGGCCGAGAGCGAATCGCTGGTGCGTGCCTAGCAGTGCTCCGGAAGTGTCGTAGTATTTGTCTTCACCAGACACCGTGAGGCTGAGACGTTTTGCCAGCTCAGGGTTTATCAGAGGATTACCCGTATTTCCTGTGTCCCAAACAAAGTTCAGAGCATTTCCATTCACCGAAACCGGAACCAGAGGAAACCCATATTTGCCAATCCTGATCGGGAAGAGTTCTTTCTGTTGATACCTTAAGACCTCTTGCCATGAGGCTGATGACCTGCCCATCTGAAAGCTCAGGATGGCCAGAACGAATAACGAGAGAACTAGTGATCGCAGCATGTGAATGTCTCGACAACTTCTTAACTTCGGAGTCGGGCCTGCAATTTGTGCGATTCTCGATAGTCGGCGCTTCTGTAATCTCTGATGTTCGCGGACTTCTGGTCAGGTCCGGTTAACCCGCACTATCAGATCCGAAATCGCAACAATCGCAGGCCTGACCCCTGAGCTACTCAGAGCGTCTCAGGTATTCAGCCACAGTCCAATAGCAATCTGTGGTCGGAACGATGTCACACATGGTCGGTCAGCAATCCGGGAATAGGCAAACAAACCCTTACATGGCCGGAGGCTCTATTCTCAAGGGTTGGTTATAGTCCCGGAAGGTTACGTTGTATCGCGTCCGGCGTTCTTTGTTATCAAGGATTATCTTCAACGGCAGTCCATCAACAACTCGGACCCACACTTTCAGGCCCTGCGGTTGGGCATTAGCGCCTTGGCTACCCTCGTCCAACTCGTAACGCAGCACCTCGACGCCGTCTACCGTCTCGAGACCGTGAGCTTTTAACCGCACGGAAAAGAACCAGGGGAGAAAGTACAGAACGTAGCGCCGCGCGGTATTCAGGTCGTCGTTGAATACAGTTTGTCGCCATCGCGTCGCGCCCCTGGACAACGAGTAAACAAAAGAGTGGACGGCTATCAATTGCTCTGTCTCAATGTGCCCCCCTGGCTCTCCCACGTGGTTAATGAAGCGGAATCTGTCAGGAGTAACCACCTCTATATCAGATTCCAGGTAATCTCGCTCGTCGATGATAGCGTGCGAGCGAAACGACTGCGTCTGTTCCAGAAGTCTTACTATCTCGTTACCGGTGACATATTGCTTTGCTGCCAGATTTGCAGCTTTCGCAAGGCGGACGTCGTCGTTTGTAAGCGTAGGCTTCGGCCTCGGTGATGACGGTTCCTGCGCGACTCCCGTGCTGCAAAAGAGTGTGATGATGCTTAAGACGGTCAACCTCAATCTCATGAGTTTTTGAGCAACAAGCGGTCTACATTAACCCGGCTTTGTCTTAGTAAGCTGGGAACGGCTAAGCTATTATTCAGATCATTTCCATTCACCGACACCGGAATCAGAGGGGACCCATATTTGCCAATCGTGATCGGGAGGAGTTCGTTCCGTTGATACCTTAAGACCTCTTGCCATGAGGCTGATGGCCTGCCCGTCTGAAAGCTCAGGATGAGCAGAACGAATAAGAAGAGAACTAGTGATCGCAGCATCTGAGTGTCTCGACAACTTCTTAGCTTTCCGAGTCAAGCCTGATGCGATTTGTGCGATGCTCAATAGTCTGCCCTTCTGTATTCTCTGATCTTCGCGGACTTCTGGTCAGGTCCGGTTAACCTGCACTTTAAGATCCGGAATCGCAAAGATCGCAGGCCTGGCCCCGGTTTACGGTTTAGACCCCGGTTTAGGTTCCCCCCTAGTTGGGTTTGTTAGCCCAAACGTCGTTCAGGATTGTAGCTTTGGACACGTCCGGTTTTACGACGACAGGCCGATCATGCCAACTGTGATAGATTTCATAAATGACCCTCAAAGCGGCATCACTCGTAGCGTTAACTGCATTGTTGACGACTCGCTCTCCTTTGGATATAGCTTTTCGATGATCAGCGCCGTTTTTATCTAACTCATCACCCACTCTTTGGGTGGTCTCTTCCACAGCGCATGCATTGGGATCCATGAGGCACGCTGCCCCTTTCCCAGACGCCGCGACTATCTCGCCCGTGCTTGTCTTACCTAATGGCCCGCCCCGTTCGGCCCAATTGGTCTATCTACATATCCTTCCCCCTTTACTACAACTCCATCTTGAGTAACTATCTGCGTTTCAACCACCTGCCTCGTCTGGTAAATGGGTTCATGGTCCTCGTTGTAGGTCGTCGTAGTAATGACATCCGCGAAGCTACACAACAATACGAACATTCTTCAAGACCCTAGTAAGGGTAATAATATACTTGGCTAACCATCCGCGCTCCGATCCAACTACGCGTCATGCGCGCTCTCAAAAACTCGCCACAGGAATCGTCACTTACTGACCGGCTTTTCCGAGAGCTGCTTAGTCAGGCGTTCTTCCACGATTTGCAACAACTTGTGAACATCGGCCAACGTCGTCGTAGGGTCTCTATTGAAATCGATCATACGGGCCTTATAACTCTTCGCATTCGGAGCGGTCTCGTCGATCACCTTTCGCGCCTCCCGAAGTGCGGCTCCGTCGTGATCGAATGCGCCGGTTATTTCCGTGGCCGCTTTCACCAAGGCGCAGTAGAGGCCGAAAGTCTTCGCGTCTGCCGGGCAGTCTTGTGTATCCTGCCGATTCCACTTCGTTGGCGAGTCGAGAATCTGTCTCGCACGCTTCGCGATCTCTATGTCTGCCTTGGTCACGGCGGGTTTGGCTTGCGAATCTGCGGGCGCGGTCGCGAGCTGGGCCGTTGACCCTTCGCGGTTTGGACTCGCCCCCTTCAACCTCAGTGCGATGAGGCTTTCGGTAATGCGAAACACCTCCTGAATATCGGCGAAGGTTGTGGTCGGGTCATTGTTATATCGCATGAGGCGATGGTCGTAATTTCGATCCGCGGCGATCTCATCAATCACGAAGCGCATCTCCTGTAAGGCCGCGCCCCGATGCTCAGCCTTACCGCCAACTTCAACTGTGGCCATTTGCAACGCGCAATAGAGGCTAAAGGTCTTGGGTCCAGCCAGACACTCGCGGTCATCGGCGCGGTTCCATTTGACCGGTGAATCGAGAATCTTTCGCGCCCGCGCAATAATCTCGAGATCGGCTTTGGTTACCGGTGGTCTGACATTAGAGTCGTCGGTCGCGGCGGGCTGAACGGCGGTCCCTTGCGCCTTCAGCGTGAGAGGCGACATCAATACCGCGATTGCAAACCAGACGATGACACTAACGTTGAGCGCAGTTCCACTCTTCAACTGTTTATCCCCCATTTCCGAACCTCCTGCACTTAGTTAACAATGAAAAACACATAACGACGGACCGGGCGCGGCGATTACAGATCGGTACCCGTGATGATAACGCATTGTTGGATCCACAGTTTAGTGACTTAAGAACTGGAAAAGTTTCAGCTGCAGTAAAATGCAAGCTAATCTCTAATTCAAGTCTCTTACAGTTATGTGGCGTCCGCCAGAGCAAGAACCAATTACTAACAAGACTGCAGGACTCAATGCCACATAACTTCGTACGCCACATATGAGAGGTTATGTTGTTAACCACATAAACTCCCCATTGTCCAATAGCAGTTCATCGGATAGGTAGCGCCAGTCGGAGCCAGATCGCATTGCACCGACCAGTTCTTGGAAGTTATGGTCAGTAGGTTAGCCAGATTGATGTTCCCGCCCCGCTGCGGATAGCTGAACGGCATCGGCAAATGCAACATCAGATTCCCGTTCATGATGTTGATGGTGTCTATGTTGCTGCCGTCGTACGAACCGTACGCCTTGTATCCGTTTTCCAGGTTCGGCTGAGTCTGCCCAAATACTGATCAGCTCACCAAAAACATAATTGCCAACAACGCTCCAAACTTTGCTGTTTGCATTAGCGCCTCCGATAAAAATCAAAGTTTATAAACATGCTCCTTGGCCGGCATGATCTCGGCGTTCTTCGAACCTATCCCTTCTCTCCAGAGCTGCGGCAGATGAAATAGGTGCATGAAGTTCAACTGGGCAAGTTTCAGCGAGCCTAACGATTCACTCCCGCCCTGCGCGACAGATCGTGACCTAACAAAATCTCTATCTCGCTTGTCTGTCTGGATACTATTGAAGCGGCTCAAGAGCGGGAAGAACATTTCGGTAAACCAGCCAATTGGGAGCGGCTAATGGGCGGAAGCCGTTAAAGTCCGCACCGGCCATTGAATGGTGGACTAGGGCTCTCGTCATCTCCATTGACTCATTCGCACCTCAATGCGATGCGAGGTCATTTCGAACTACTTGCCCATCTTTCATCACAAACCTAACGCGTTCCAGTTCCGTGACATCCGCGAGCGGATCTCCTGAGACTGCGACAACGTCGGCGAACTTGCCCGGTTCAATTGCGCCGATGCGATCCTGCCAACCCAACATTTCTGCGGCATTCACTGTCACGGCGCGAATCACATCGAGGACGGGCATCCCAGCCTCGCGCAGATTTATTAGGACTGCCGTGCTCGCTTGTCCGCGGGTCTTGCCGGGATAAAACCAACCCGTATCTGATCCCGCGGCGAATTTGACGCCCGATTTCAACACCCGCTGAACCAACTGCTCGTATCTTTGTTTGTACCGTGCATCCGAGTTAACGGTCGCAGCGCGAGAGGCGGGTGACATCACGATGCTCGGCTCCTTGATCTTCAGGAAGAAGCCTCCATAAAAGGTTGGCGTCAGGTCGAGGAATATGCCTTTATCGCGCATCTGCTTAAGTTGCGCATCGGTTACGTCATTGCCGTGCTCGATGGAATCTGCGCCAGCATCAATCGCGGTTTGTATGCTGATGACATCACCCGCGTGAACGGCAACCTTGAGATGCTGACGGTGTGCCTCTTCAACCACTGCCGTAAGTTCAGCTACCGAGATGTCCTCACCAACTGTAACCTTGATTACGTCCACCTTCTGGAAGACATTCTGTCGAACTGCCTGACGCGCCTGGTCTACTCCGTTAACCAGCAAGAATTCCTGATTTAGGATTGCCTCGGACAGGGCTGGATTGAGGTTCTGGAGGTATGAACCTTGCGCGATCAGCTTACGTCCAGCAGCCAGGATTCTCGGGCCGGGGACGCGGCCGGCGTTGATCGCGTCACGCAATTCAGTGTCACCATCAATGCCTGAGTGACCAAGGTTGCGAACCGTGGTGATGCCGCTCTCCAGGTCTTCTCGAGCCAGCTGTGCGCCGATCAAAGCTCGCTTGCTCGGAGACTCGACGATGGCCAGCAACTGCCCCGGCGCAAATAGCCCGCTGGCATGGCGCTGTTGCTCCGCTTCTGGCGGCACAATGATGTCAAGGAACAGGTGCGTGTGGCCGTCAATCAATCCCGGGAGCAATGTCGCCGCGCCGAGATCGATGATTTTCGCGCCAGCGGAAGCGCTTATCTGCGAAGGCGAGCCTACTTGCGTGATCTTGTTCCCTTCGATCAGAACGGCTGCAGGCGCCAGCAAATTCCCGGTGCGAGGGTCGAGTAGGCGTCCAGCCTTGACTATTGTGATACTGCCTGACGACTGCGCCGCGAACTGCGCGGTTAAAGGTAGAGTGAAGAGTGATGCTCCCGCAAGCAAGAAGATTAGTATTAGTTTCATTTCAGCAATTCAAATTTTCTTTCTTGTCACGAGAAAGTCTTAGTCGATGTTTGGTGCTGACTTCAATCTATTTAGTGCGGCTTGATACAAAAATGCTTTGAGCCGTGCCGGTATCGCGACGAAACGTTATGGTTGTGAGATCGCACCACCGGCCGTATGTTAAATTACGCTCGTGAACTCCATCACGGAACGCATCGGAAGCTTCTGGCCCTTTCAAATCGGTGGTTGGACAGCCTATGGAATTGTTCTGTTTCTTTCGACTATTCCGTTTGCGAGCGAAAGAGCAACCATTGCCTATCGGGCGACATTGAGTGTCACTTGTTTCGGCGGGACTTTTATTCTGCGATTGGTGTGCCGGCGGCATTGGCGAAAAGGGTTCCAATTTCCACAGTCACTGCTGATCGTCCTAATCTGGTGTTCCATTCTCACTTGTTTGTGTGCAGCTTTGGCGATTAAGGCCGAGTACGTGTGGGGCATACAGCTTCGTCCTTTCAACATATTGCTAGGCTTAACTGCAGTCACGAACGCGGGTTTCATTTTCCTTTCCTGGAGCGCTCTTTATTTCGGCATCAAGTATTACCAGACCGTCGAAGCCGAGCGGCGTCGTGTCCTGGCGGCGGAGAAATTGGCGCGCGAGTCAGAACTGCGAGCCCTGCGCTATCAGATCCATCCACATTTCTTATTCAACACGCTTAACGCGATTTCAACGTTGGTGGTAGAAGGCCACACCGAGGCGGCCTCTTCGATGATCTCGCGTCTGGCTGATTTCTTCCGGGCGACTCTGGAAGGGCCGACAGCCAACGAAGTTGGTTTGGAAGATGAACTGTTTCTAACGAAACAGTATTTGGAAATTGAAAAACTGAGACTGGGTGATCGCCTTCACGTCGAGATTGAGGTCGATCCCGCATTGTTTTCATGTTCGGTACCACACCTCGTTTTGCAACCGTTGGTCGAGAATTCTATTCGGCACGGCATTGCTCCGCGGCGGGGCGCCGGGACGCTGACGATCGTTGCCGGCAAGGATCATGAAACCCTGGTCGTCACGGTAGCGGACGATGGTTTAGGCAAGCCGTCCCGCTCAGGCTCAGAAAATGGCGATCATATCGGGATTGGCTTAAAGAATATCAACCAGAGATTACGCGAGTTGTATGGCGATTCAGGTGGTCTTGAGTTGATCTGGCCGCAGGCCGGTGGTTGTCAGGCGATCTTGAAAATACCCTTTCACGAGGAAAGAGATCCATCATCCAATCGTCAATGAAATACAAAGTGCTCATCGTAGATGATGAACCCCTCGCCAGAAGAGGTATCAGGGCGTGCTTGAAACCTCTTTCCGACTTTGTAGTCCTGGACGATTGCGAAGATGGCGAAGCTGCGCTCAACGCAATTCGGCTGCACGAACCCGAATGACTTGTCCCCCCTCAGTTGAGTTGTTGGGTTTCGCCAGTGTATTAGCCAAGGGCTTTCTGCCTATCCGGCAAATCCAGCTTTTATTGGAGTCTTCAATGCGTATGTCACAGCCGCAAGAAGTGTTACGTATTTTGTAATTCTCATCGAAGACTCCTTTCACTGGTCAGTCAAAGCCCGCGAACAGGTAGTGGACAGCACAAGGCGCAAGAAACTACTGCACTCTTGGTGTCCAATTCCATGGTTGGTAATTATCTGCAAAGGGGTTTCAGCTACGATTGCGTCGCAACGATTGACTTCCTAAAAGTCGTTCCAGCGATATGGCGTTGCCAAGCTCAACGCACTTTTTAGTTGAGGTGAGTCCAACCCATACTTCAAGAAGGTTCGTAACAAACGTGTGCGCGCGCCGCTCCCGTTCAGCTTTGCGAAAAGATGATTGTCATCCGCGATAAACAACTGATGACGGGGATAGCTGTATGCAAGTGCAATTGACGTCCGGTAGTCGACTGCTTCGTCCCAGCGCGCAGCCAGCACAAAGACCTCTGTTTCAACGCGATGGGCGGAAGAGAGTCCGGATCCAGGCGCGGGAATCTTGTCGGAATCAGCCAGATCGACCAGTGGCTTTAAGAAGGTGTACTCGCTTTCAACATAAGGATTGACGCGATCCGTCCGGCGCTTCTGAAATGCACCCGTGGGATATATGAATTCGAATTCGCGCACGCTAATCGGCATCCCTGTCTGAGAGTTGAAGAGATTGACGATCGCGTCGACCTGATATTCTTTTCGGACGCGTTCCAGGTAAGCCATGTCCCCTTTATCAAGCGCACGAATGAATTCGGCCCTGGCTGCCGGTAATTGTTCCGCGCTCACAAAGAAATGTTGACGCTGGAGGGCAATCAAAATATTCGTACGTTCTGCCGGGTGTTCCGTTAGCACCCTGAGCAGTATCGGTTGCAGACTCGGATCGGCGACGCCGATTTCTTCCCAGAATCGATCCACCGAAATTCCCAGTTCATGATTGAGCTTCGGAACGGCGGCGGATTCCGTATACGCCCGCGCCACGTGCGAGCCGTACTT
The DNA here is from genome assembly GCA_035297925.1 of Pyrinomonadaceae bacterium. GTDB lineage: Bacteria > Acidobacteriota > Blastocatellia > Pyrinomonadales > Pyrinomonadaceae > PSRF01. The sequence continues at coordinate 9,883 of DATGYM010000207.1, forward strand.
CATGAGGTATTCATGCACCAGCGTCGCACCTCCCGACGCGCCGTAAAGGAAAAGTTTTCCGTTCTTTCCGACCACGGCCTGCCGCACTGACTCTATATCTTCCACCCATTGACCGCTGTTGAAGATTTGCCAAGCCTTCACCCAATCGGGCTGACCGGTGCCATCGAGCGCTGATCGGGTAAACACTTCTGAGAATCCTCTGCCGACTATTCCGACGACATTAAAGTCATCGCCGAAGATGCTTTGCTGAAGTTTTGCAATGCTCCCGCGAGTAACATAGAACTGTTGTCCATCGGATATGATGAAGACGACCGGCTTGGTCTTATCGAAAGGAGCGCCAAATTCAAAATACAGCGGCGCCTTTCTCAGGTCTGGTTTCTGATAATCAAGCGGCACCTGAATCGTTCGCGCAAGTTCGGGCGTTGGCGATTGCTGTGCTGACGCAGAGGCGAGCCATGGAGCGCACAGAAGAAGCGCACTCCCAAAAGCAAAAAGAATTACAGGTGAAGCTGAACGCACGATGATCCCTGCTAACGAATTAAGGGTCAAAGGTTAGCCTAACGGATTTTAGGCGGATTGTATTGAACGAGAGAAACATTCGCCGCCGTGTAATGAGTGTGAAAGATTGACCGATACTGAAGCGGGGTCAAGCCAGTCAATAGCTTGAAGGTGCGGGTAAAGTGTGGCTGGTCAGAGAAACCGCAACTGAAGGTAATGTCGAGCAGTGAAGTTTGATCGGTCGTCAATTGCCGGCAGGCAAATTCAACGCGCAGAATTCGGACGTACTCACCGATGGTACAATTAAAGTGCTGACGGAAAACTCGCCCAAGATGGACCTTATGTACGCCAATCTCGGTCGCAAGCTCTGTCAGGTTCAGTCTTTCGTTGTATCGGCAGTGCAGAATTTCCTGAGCCCGTCTCAGCCACGATGGTATGCGAGCCGAATGCGTGTCGCACCAGTGATTGCTATTCAGGTGACTCAACAACTCTCCGACGATCTCTTCAATGACCAGGCTTGAGACTGTATCGCCCAGTTGAAACTCCTGATATAGCTTTGCCGCCAAAGTAGTTAACCAGTCCTTTTGAAAATATCGCGGTGAGAATGAAATCCCGCGAGCCTGATTCAACAAGTAAGAATCCAATCGGACATTAAATAGTCGAGATTGCAAGTTACAAAAGAGATTTGAGTGGGCGGTTCCCGGCGCGTGAAAATTGAGGGTACGCGGCCCACACTCGTTAACTCGCTTTCTGGTGCATTCAAAGTATCCCCCTCTAAGAACCAGATTGAAATAGCCGTGCTCGTCATGCGTATGAAGCGGAATCTGCAGCTTCGGTGGATAAATCGTCTCTGTCAGCGTGATGCCATTACTCGAATAGACTCGGACAGTATCGCCATAGATGGGAAATGCAATTCTTTTGTCCACGGTAGCTGTAAGTTTTTGGCTGGGTGAGACAACCTGAACAGCCTTTCTCAGGGCATCGTAAGATTTGACCAAAGGTCAGACTTCCCTAACAGACCCTTTTAGAGGAAGCGGATTGTATCACCGCCAAGGCAAAATTCGATTTGGTGTAGGTCGTAAAATAACGAATCGTCGGCAGTAAGATCAGCGAAATAAGAACAACGTTAGTAGAGGTCTTCGATACTGGGATCGGGACGTCATTGGTAGGTGCCTGATCAGTTTTGAATTCGTGGGCAAACTAGGCGGTTGATCAATGGCCGGCGCTGACTTTAACCGCTTCCGCCCATTAACCGTTATAAATTGGCTTGTTTACCGAAATATTCTTCCCGCCTTTGAGCTGCTTCCATACTATCAAGTCAGACACTTGAGATTTTTGTTAGGTCACGATGCCGAGTTCTTTCGAGAGACTGTGGTCGTGGGCGGGCGACAAACGGATGCGTCGAAGACTCAACTATTGGGGCTTGCTTCTGGGTACCGTAGTTCTCTTCTGTAATTCATATTCAACTCTTGCGCAGTCATCTAACTCGGAAAATTCTGCTGCCAACATTTCTAAGGGAGTGACTTCTCGCCACGCGATAGTTTTACCGCCGGAAAAAGCCGCACCTGTAAAACTGCCGCGCTTTGATCATCCGCCTCAGATCGATGGAAAGCTCGACGATGAGGTCTGGCAGCAGGCCGTAAAGCTTGGCGATTTCTATCAATCGTCGCCGGGCGACAACATCGCACCATCACAGCCAACCGAAGTACTCCTGGGTTATGACTCGAAGACTCTTTATGTGGCGTTTCATTGCTATGACGATCCTGGGAAGGTGCGCGCCAACATCGCCAAACGGGACGATATTTTCAACGACGATTACGTCGGCATATTGTTAGACACCTTCAACGATCATCGCAAAGCATACGAGCTTGATTTCAATCCACTGGGCGTTCAGCAAGATGGCATCTGGCAAGACCCGATCTTCAATGAAGATTTCAATCCCGACTTTGTAATGGAATCGAAGGGAATGTTGACCGGGAACGGTTACGTCGTTGAGGTGGCGGTACCGTTCAAATCTCTAAGATACGAAGCGGGAAAGAACAAGATTTGGGGCGTTCATTTCTATCGGCGCATCAAACGCATCAACAATGAACTCGACAGTTGGATGCCAATCGATCGCGCTGAGTCTGGCTGGATGTCCCAGGCCGGACACATCACCGGCCTCGAGGGAATATCGACGGAGCGCACAGTTGAACTTATTCCCAGCGTGACCGTGTCGGAAACCGGCAGACGCAAAGGAACCTTAACGCCTGGCCAGATAAATTCCGGCTTGCTCGATCCCGGCAGGTTTGTCAACGAGCCAATCAAACCGGATCTTGGCTTGACGGGTAAGTACAGTCTCAGTCCTAACACCACTCTTGATTTTGCGGTGAATCCTGACTTTGCTCAGGTTGAAGCTGATGAGTTAGTCGTGACCGCGAACCAACGCTTTCCGATCTTCTTCCCGGAGAAGCGCCCTTTCTTTCTTGAAGGCACCGACATATTCAGCACCCTCGTCACGGCGGTTAATACGCGTTCGATCATCGATCCTGATGTGGCCGTGAAGCTCTCGGGCAAGCATGGTCGCAACTCCTTCGGGGTCCTGGCCGCAAGTGACAACGGGCCCGGAAACCTCAGCGAGAGCGATCGCGAGTTCATCATCGAGAGTCCCTCTTTCATTCTCGGCAAGAGCAATCCGACTGCAAATGAAATTGCCGGCGTCGAATCCAAACAAGCGCAGCTCGCGCATTTAGTCGACAGGAACGCACTGATTGGAATAGTTAGGCTAAAGCGCGACATTCTCTCAGGTCAGTCATATGTTGGCTTTCTGGGTACGAGCTACAACTTCGCCGGCACGAACAGTCAATTGGCGGGGTTCGATGGCCTGATTTCGATTAACCGGCAAACTACCTTCAGTTGGCAGGCGCTGGGCTCAACGTCCGTAGCTGATTTCTTTTTCGCGGACACGGGTAACACGCTACATCGGCGCGAGAATGGCTTCGGTTACGCTTTCGATTACAACCAGAATGGACGTCACTGGGTGCTCGACTTATCAGGAATTGGCCGCACTCTGTTTTTCCGAACTGCGGTGGGATTTCAGACTCGAGTGAACTACAACCGGGAGTCGTTGGCAGTGCAGTACACGACTGAGCCGAAGCCTAAAGCAAAGATCATTTCGTTTCAAATCTACGATAACCCTTCCATCCTCTTCGATTGGCAGGGCCGGGCCCACTTGTCGAATAACGAAGTGCAGGCGACGTTTAATCTTAGGCGTCAGACGCAAGTAGGCGGAGGTCTTGATAATGGTTACGAGCGTCTTTTTGAAGAAGAATTCGGAGCAAAGCGCCAGCCTGGTGTGAATTGTGTGCTAGCAAACAACTGCACTTTTGCCGGAGCGAGTGGCGAGCGCTCAACTTATGACAGCAAGGTTTATGCGTTTGCGGTGCTAAATCCAAACAAGAAGCTCAGACTCTTTTTCATCGCGCGCAGTCTCCAGAACAGTTTCGATTTTGATTTTGGCGCCGGCCCACGTTACCCGCGGGTTAGTCCATCGGCGCTCGCCGCGGGCCGGGCATCAGCAGCGGGATTGTGCAACGCAGCTTCCCCTCCGGCGGTCTGCAATGCGCCACTCGATCCCGGTCCGGGGCGAGTGTTCAGTATGAACACCAACATCAACTTTCAACCGGCGACGGCGCTGAACGTCAACCTCGATTTCACCAAGCAAAGGCTCAGGCGGAACGATACGGGTCTCGTGGCCTTCGACGAAAATATTGTGACCTTTAAAACCACCTATCAATTTACGCGGTTCGTCTTCGTCCGCGGTCGAATTGACTTTGATTCACTGCAAGCAAACGCCAAGGGCCAGTTCCTCTTTGGCTGGACTCCAAATCCGGGAACCGCGTTTTACGCCGGTTATAACGATGACGTTAACCGTCGCGGCTTCAATCCGTTTACGGGACAACTCGAACCGGGGCTGCGTCGTAATGGACGGACCTTCTTCATAAAAATGTCGTATCTGTTTCGCCGCAGCTTTGGAAGGGGTTAGGGGCAGTTCGGCGATTTGATCTATCGCCACGAGAGCGAAATTGGAAGGTTGAGAACTTCCTGACGCGCGCAACCAAGACTCTGTTACGCCATCACACATATAATGACCTCCAAAGTGGTTGCATCAAAATCCATGCGCAAGTCTTTAACGTTTTGGTTCATATACAGCGTCACTTGGATCGTACTTGCGGCTAGTCATTTCAGTTTCTTTCTTACGCATCTTGGACGTTCCTTCCTGGAATCGATTAAAGGCGCTCTCTTTAATACTGCTCCCGCTGCGCTGTTTGGCGTGGTGGTGGTGATGGTATGCAAACGCCTGACGTGGTCGGAAAATCGGCATTTCGTATTTCTCTCAGTCCACTTGTTACTCCTGTTTGCCTATCTAGCCCTTTGGTTCGTAGCGTCGCCTTTCCTCAATGCGATTGATCAGATGATTCAAACCGGCCAATGGAACCTGAGTCTTGCCGGAGTCCAGGGCGGGATGTTTAGCGGGGTGATGCTCTATCTCAGTACTACCGGCATCGTCTACGCCGTGCAAGCAAACGAAAGGCTGCGCATGGAGGAGGCTCGGGCTAACCGTGCAGAGAGTCTTCGCGCGCGCGCCGAGTTGGAAGCCTTGCGCGCTCAACTTAATCCGCATTTTCTCTTCAATACTTTGCATTCGCTGATGGCTTTGCTGAGACATGACCCACAGGCCGCTGAGGACGCGTTGGAAAAGTTGGCAACTTTATTACGTCACACTCTGATCACAAAGGGGGACGCCGAAGACGTCTCCTTCGCAGAAGAGTTGGACTTTATTCAGAATTACCTGGCCTTGGAACAGATACGCCTCGGCAAAAGGTTACGTTTTGAAGAAATAATCGAACCAAATGTGCTCGCATGTCGGTTGCCTCCTTTTACTCTTCAACCATTAGTTGAGAACGCCGTGAAGCATGCGATTGCAACCCGACCCGAAGGCGGCTTGCTGAGGGTTAAAGCTGAACGCCGCGATGGTCTGCTCATACTGGAAGTTCTGGATGACGGACCGGGGGCCGAAATTAGTGAACTCGATCGGTCAGCAGGCTCGGGATTAAAAATCGCGCGACAGCGGCTCGCGACTCGCTTTGGTGAACGTGCAAGTTTCAAAGTTACCACTCAACCTCAAAAAGGTTTTAAGGTGCGAATGGAAATCCCGGCTGATTAGTGGAGAGATCTTGAAAAGACGATCGCCAATCCGTGCAGTTATCGTAGAAGATGAGCCGCTGGCCCGCCAGACCATCAAGGACTTTCTCGCCGGTGAAGACTGGCTGGAGCTAATCGGCGAGGCTGCTGACGGCGATCATGCGGTGCGTTTGATAGACGACCTCTGCCCCGATTTAGTTTTTCTGGATGTGAGAATGCCCGGTTTGAACGGGTTGCAGGTTCTGGAAGCTATCAAACACGATCCGGAGGTGGTCTTTACAACGGCCTATGACGCTCATGCAGTCACTGCATTTGAGTTGGAAGCGCTGGATTACATCCTTAAGCCTTTCGGCCGCGACCGCTTCGCTAAGATGCTCGTCAGGGTGAAAAGCCGCCTGTTAGATCATGAACACCAAAGCCAGTCTTCTAATCGTGAAAGAGCTTTGCACGCGCTGACCGCCGAGCCAGTTGAACCGTTGCTCCGTTTATTCGTTCGCGATCGTCGCGGTCGCCTCATTCGCATTCCGCTGTCAGACATCACCCGGTTGGTGGGCGCCGATGACTACGTGGAGGTACACAACGGAAAGGCGTCCTACCTCGTCAACGTTACCTTGAGTGAGTTCGAGCGGCGACTTGATCCAAAGCACTTCTGTCGCGTGCATCGCTCGGCGATCGTGAATCTGGATAAGATCGTCGCCTGTCGTACGGTTGATCGTCGCCTGCAAGTTGACCTGAGCGATGGCTCGTCGGTCATCGCCAGCCGCGCCGGATCCCAGCATCTTCGTGCCTTGTTTGTCTAAAATTGGTTGTGGGTCCGCGAGTTAACAGGGCAGGCACTCGTGTTGGTGCTGCTCGGTGCAGAACCGATGGTAACCGTCCTACAAAAAAGTCAATCTCTTGCAACTTCGGAAGAACTTCTATCACAAACTCGACAGAGACGGTGTTCTCATTGAGAAGGATTAATGTGAGATT
>DATGYM010000208.1:0-2272 GCA_035297925.1 Pyrinomonadaceae bacterium
ACAAAAGGCCACAGGCGCGCAAGGTGGCTCTCCTTGACTTTTAGCGTGCCTGGGAAAGAGATGCGGGGGCCGCCGATAAAATTCTGCAAGTGACTTTTCGTAATGACTGCGCCCGTTTGAGTCAACTCGAACACTCCCAGATGCGAGGTGTCCCACCCGGTGTCATAGTCAACAGCCAGCGAAATCCTATTCGTGATCCAAGCTGCCGCCCCGATGTTGAAGCCATCCAGACCGCCGTCACCCGAAGTGTGCGTATAACCACCGCTGACTTCCAGCTTCTGGGCAGAAACAAGTAAGGGGAATGCAAGTAGCAATAGTGCGAACATGCTTAAGTTCTTCATAATGTGCCTTTCCTTAGGCCCATCGGGTACACCCGGCGGTGCTTACGAACAGAAAGAGCGAGACCATGGGGCGTTCTATCAACCGCTAAAGGTGAAACCATGAGTTCTGAGCTTCCTGGGCACGCGACTGCGAAATTAAGTGATAGGAGATTGCACATTAACTGTCACAACTAACAGACTTTAGTACGCACGACCGCCTGGAAGCGTGCCCTCGAAACACCCGTCGAAGGCAGTAACATTGCCGTCCTGCGGGATTACACTGCCCGATCACGATATCCCTAGACAAACCTGCTCGGGGAAGGGGCGCGCCTTGACGAACACTACGGAAGTCCAGGGCGTTTTGTGGGACAAACGAGGCTAGAAAAGAAGGATTGAGTTACTGTTAATTGTTACAGGCCTATTTCATGAAATGGCTTTTTAACGTTCCTCTCAGTGCTCACAATACTATTCCGTCCGCTCTTGGCCTTATCAGCGCCGCTCAGTGAGGCTGCGCCATCAGATTGCTGTGCGAAGAGACAGTCACGGAGCACCTTTGCGATGCGGTTCCAATCGTCAACGGTGAGGCTCTGATGACGCTTCATAGTCCACATCGTCACCCAGTTCAGCCAAACGCTCTACCGTTCGACGGGGATAACACTCGTGACATTCCCATCACACCATCCGTAGTATGTTGGGAGTGTAATCAATTACGGCACTTACGCCCCGGTGCCATAATATGAGCGTCCGAATCGCAAAGGTCCGAGAATCACCTCACAAGAGCATCGAGGTGCTGGTTGTCATCGTGATGCTGCTGATCGCGCTCCCGTCTGCGCTCAGTGCGCAGCAGGAGCTACCAGAGCAAAAGCCGTTGCGTTTTGACCTTTCTCCATTCATCGGTTATCGCACTAGCATGAGCTTTCCTGTTGAGCCCCATGTCACGGGGATGAACCCTCGCGTAATACTCGACGCGACCCCGAGCTATGGAGTTTCTCTTGGGATGCGACTCGCAAATGAAGGTGATTTGGTCGAAATGCGCTGGGCAAGGCAAGACTCGTACGCTCACGCGGAAGACATCACGCCCCAATTCCCGCGTCAACGCGTGATTCTTGATCAGTTTCATGGAGATTTCAGCCATGAGGCCACGATCGAAGACTGGGCCTCCTGGGCCAGGCCGTTCGTACTGGCCAGCGTTGGCGCCACCCACGTTTCCGGCAGCAGTAACATCAGCTTCACGCGTTTCTCATTTGGAATCGGAGCCGGGATCAGGTTCTATGCCAGTCGCCATCTCGGCTTCAAAATTCAAGCCGAATGGTTGCCGGTTCTTGTGGACCCGCACGTGGCATTCATTTGCGGTTCGGGTTGCATCGTTCACGCCGGTGGCACGGCAAGTTCTCAGGGTGAGGTCTTCGTGGGGCCGATACTACGATTCTGATTCATAACGGGAAGAGCTGAGGGGCGTGCCCGCGTTCCTCTTGCATTCCTCGTTTCGAGTACTTCCATCGCATGTCACTTCGATAGCCTTCCACTGACAGACTTGACAGGTTTCAATTCGCCCTTAGAGCGTCAAGATTTCTCTCAGGCCATGAGGGATTGCGCTTGATCGGCTTATTCATTGGCCGCCGCCGAAGACAATTGTCTGTCTATCTTCAAAAGGGGGGCGTTTGGCTTTCGGCCTGACGATCACATTCCTTAAACAACTTGGGATTGGTCTCTGGTTGACTTTTCCTCTCTTGTTGAGCCTGGCGGCTGCGATAACCCTGTTAGGGCTAACTGTGGGAAAAAAGGAAGGATGGTCGCGCTTTGACAGCTTCTATTGGTCGTTCATTACCGCGACCACAGTTGGATATGGCGATATTCGACCAGTCAAACGAGGATCAAGGATTCTTGCGATCTTGATTGCCTTCCTGGGGCTGATGCTGACCGGCATCGTCATTGCAGTCGCTGTTCGTGCC
>DATGYM010000209.1:0-2378 GCA_035297925.1 Pyrinomonadaceae bacterium
GGCACGAAAACTTTGGACTCCCCGTCGCGCAGAACGACGAAGACCTGGAGGTCAACCTGCTTTCGCTTCCAGCGACGCGTATTGGGAGGGGAGGGCGTCATTCAGAGGGTGCGTTTGAGATGCCTACTTATGCATTTGTCCCAGTATGGAACGGGCCGGCAAAGAGGAGGAGATTACGGAAGTGGCTGTACGACGCATCACCACCACTGCCCGCCAAACCGCAGGGTAAGGCCCAGTCTTTGACTGGGCTGTGCAGCATACCTTCAGTCGTGCCGATTAGGTGCCAGGGGATGGAGGCTTTAGCCGCCTGGGGGCGGCCTGTCTGGCCTACAAGCCGGGTATCAAGCGCCAACCTGAACTAAGGGGCCACGACCAATCATTTCCCGAAACGAATTGAGGAAATTCTCTGCGAAAGCGGCGCACCGTATTCGGTCAGGAACCGAAGCGACAACCCTTAGTGGATATTCATCGTAGGTGCGACCCTCCAGCTTCCTTCCGTTCTTCTTCTTTCTCACGCCGCCCCATTGCTTGAAAAAGAAGGGTACATGGTAGGCCTCGCACTGCCGGCGAATCGAGACTACCCATTCCTTTTTCATAGGACGAGCTCCGGGCCCGCTCTCGCCGCCCACAATCACCCAACTTATGCCCGAGAGATTGATCGCCCCGATGTCTTCCAACAGCGGCTCAATGGACAGAAAGCGCACTTTAGCTGGTGATTGTCGAAGATGTTCAACCCTGGGCAAACCGTACTTACGATCCTCGACACTAACGCCCCACCAGATGTTTTCCAGCGCCGCGGCAAACTGCAACCTGCCGCCCAATAAATCTCGCAGCCTCTCTGACCGCTTGGTCAGGACCTGGTAAGTATGCCAATTCGCCGCGGCCATGACTTGTGAGACAGCCTCGGCGTATTCATCCGGTACGCCATCCTGAAACAAATCACTCATCGAGTTCACGAAGACCAGCTTGGGCGAGCGCCAGGCGAACGGCTCGGTCAGCTTTTCAGGAACCAGGCGCAGATCGAACCCCTGTTCGTAGGGATGGCCTTTTACGCCTCGAAAACGCTCTGCAAAAGTCTCGGCGTAGCAGTGCTTGCAGCCGGGACTTATCTTCGTGCAACCGCGCACCGGATTCCAGGTGGCGTCGGTCCATTCGATATGAGAGTTAAGCGACAAGGTCAGGCCCAAGGGAACTTCGTTTGATCGGTGCCATACTTCAAGGCGCCATCCCAGAAATCATGCGCCAGCTTATGTCGCGAGAACAGAGCAATGTAGTACAAGGGCAAATTCTTTTCGTCCGACCTAATCCGTTTCATTTTGTGGATCGGAGTTGGAAGATAGCCCAAGGTCTCCATGCTAGCGGCAAATTCCTCAGCCAGGAACTTGGGGAAAAGCACGCCGTTTCTCTCAGCAATTTTCCAGCGATCACGCCAAGTCTCGGAACCCAGAAATTCATCAACCTTTACCGCATCCTCCATGACGTAACGTTTGTACGCACGGTTCGCATCCGAATAAACGGCCAACAAGACCAAGAAATCAATGTAGCGCGTCGATAGTATCCTGAGGGTCTCGAACTTCAGACCGATGTCGAAGGGATCCGCAAAACAGAGCGAGAGGACCGTGTCACTTTTTGACCCGATAGGTACCTTGGCCAAAATTTCAGCAGTGTGCTTGTTACAGTCGCCAGGGACATAAGTGACGTCAGCGGCGGGCGAAACCTGTTTAACGCGGAACTTCAAGGCATCGAGTTTCTCGGGATCTTCCTCACAAAATACGTACTTGTCAAAGGGCTCCCGAAGTTTCAACGCAATCAGAGGAGAGCCCACTATCAACCTTGAACTTCCGCGAATCCTGCTAAAACCAGCCCCTGCGTAAAGCTCCAAGTACACTCGTTTGCGCCATTTGTCCTTCATCCCGGACGAAAATAATGTCGAATACAACGATATGTACCGATGTTTCTCCTCAGTCCATGCCCCGACCTCGGGACAAATTCGACCGTCATCGAACGCCGCTAATGCATCGTCGTTTGGCATGTCGTTCAATCCGCACGGAGGTCTCTCAAATTCGCTTTTTATTCGCTATATGTCTGACTGATTCTGCCATACTTACAGACGGTTACACAATAGTTGGCGCGCCTCACAGCGGTATATTCCCATGCTTCTTCAACGGATTTTTGTCCCGCTTGGTTTCCAGCATGGCCAACGCCCGGATCAACTTATTGCGGGTCTCGCGCGGCTGGATGACGGCGTCCACAAAGCCCCGTTCCGCTGCGACGTAGGGATTGGCAAACCTTTCGCGGAACTCTTCGATTTTTTCTTTGCGAAGCTCCTCGCGTTGGGGGGCGCGGTCGAGTTCGCGCTTGTACACAATGTCCACCGC
>DATGYM010000210.1:0-2942 GCA_035297925.1 Pyrinomonadaceae bacterium
ATTTTTCGTCCGCACTGCTGCCGCCGATGCTGCGGCTGAGACAGTAAACGGCGACGATCGTAAGCAACCCCGAAACAGCAGCCGGCAGGCGCGCAGCCCCTTCCGAAACTCCAAATAATTTGTATCCGGCGATCATCATCCAATAGAGAAGCGCCGGCTTTTCAAACCACAGCTGACCACCCAGGGTTGGACTGATCCAATCGTGACGCAAAAACATTTCGCGTGCGACCTGGGCGTAGCGGGGTTCATCCGGTCCAAGCAACGGAAAATGACCCAACCCGTAAAAGTAGAAGGCGGCAGATGCAAGAAAGATTAGAACGGTGCCACGCTTGGCAAGGGTTGAAGGATGCAAGTATATTCGACTCCGTATCGAGAACTTTACTTCGTTTAGAGGCGGGCATTGCCCGCCGTTGCAGTATTATCGAAACTCAACCGATGCACAAACAGCGTCGATACTGAACTGCGAAGCGAGCAATGCCCGCTTCTAGACTGTCCTGATGCAAATACCGCTTCGTACCGCTGTGATAGGCGTGGGCCATCTCGGCCGTCAACATGCGCGCATCCACGCGGATCTTGCCGGCGAAGGCTTGACCGAATTTGTCTCTGTTTGCGACCTCGACGAAAAAACCGCGCGTAACATTGCGTCTGAGCGGGGCGTTGCCTGGACCAGCAACTGGCGGCAACTTATCGGCTCAGTAGACGCCGTTAGTCTCGCGGTTCCCACCGAGGCACATTGCGAAATCGCACAGGAATTACTTGAGGCCGGCATCCACGTGCTGGTCGAAAAACCTATAGCGCGAACTCTTTCTGAAGCCGACGAAATGATCGCGGCGGCTGCAAGAAGTGGTGCGCTGTTGCAAGTGGGACACCTGGAACGTTTCAACCCCGCGCTTGTCGCCCTGCGCCCACACGTCCGCAGTCCCGTCTATTTTGAGATCCATCGCGTGGGCGAGTTTACCGCGCGTTCACTGGACATTGATGTGGTGCTTGACTTGATGATCCACGATCTGGATATCGTCCAGTGGCTGGTCGGCGAAAGTGTTGAAGTAACCGAACTGCATGCAGTGGGGATTCCGATACTGACGAACAAGGTGGACGCGGCCAACGCGCGGCTCGAGTTTTCTTCCGGAGCTGTCGCCAACATCACAGCCTCGCGCGTGGGCACAGAAAAAATCCGCAAGATGCGCTTTTTTCAGCCGCACGATTATGTTGCCGTCGACTACGCGACCAGGCACGCGTCGATCAGTAGTCTTGCGCCGCCAACGGCTGATGGCGCCTGGCCCGGCGTTCGCGTAAAGCATCTTGACGTTATCGATGTCGAGCCTTTGCGCGCGGAGATTCTGAGCTTCATAGAAGCGGCTCGCGACAAACTACCTGCTGCGGTTTCCGGAATCGAAGGCAGAAACGCACTCGCTTTGGCGTTGCGCGCTTTGAAAAGAATTGCAGAGCACTCGACGAAGGTTCAGGGAGGAGGCAGGCTTGCTCAGTTTTAGTTTCTAATCCTATGACTAGCTCCGCCGCTGAAATTTCAACCTTCCTTAGCGAACGCATCGCAGCGGGTGACTTCCCTTCCGCTGTTTATCTGATAAGCGAACAAGGGCGCGAAAAATTTGCTGATGCTTTGGGTAACGCTGTGATGGAACCGCAACGGATCCCAGCCACGCTCGACACGATCTATGACCTCGCGTCGCTTACGAAACCATTGATTACTGGTCTGCTCTGCGCGCTTCAGGTGCAAACCAAAAAGCTCAACCTCGCCCGTGCACTTTCGGAATATCTACCGGAGTTTGATCGCCCCGACAAACGAGCGATCACGATTGGACAGCTACTCACGCACTCATCAGGTTTGCCCGCCTGGCGGCCACTCTCCTTGTTGACGGAAGGTAAAGTTGATCGGGTTATTCCGGCAATTGCGAATTTAGATTTGGAGTATCAACCGGGAACGCGCGTCGTTTACAGTGATTTGGGATTCATCATTCTCGGTTTGCTGCTCGAGCGGTTAACCGGGAAAGGCATAGCTGAGTTGGCCCAAAAGGAGATCATTCGCCCGCTTGCTCTGAAAAGCACATTCTTTAATCCTGAGAGTGCCGCACAAACCGGCATTGCCGCCTGCGAGACAGGAAATGTCTATGAACGCGAAACGTGTGGTTGCGCCGCAGACAATGACCAAAAGCATTGGCGCAAAGAAGTGATCTGGGGCGAGGTGCACGATGGCAACGCCTACTTTCTCGGAGGCGCTGCCGGTCATGCGGGACTTTTCTCAAATGCCCGGGAAACACTCGCGCTCGCCCATCAGTTTTTGCCGGCGCACACGAGCCTGCTTGCGCCGGCAACGTGCGATGTGTTTCGCCGGAATATGACTGTAGGTCTTGAAGAGGCGCGATCGTTTGCGTGGCAATTAGCGGAAACAAAAGATTCTGCAGCCGGTCTCGATCTTCCCCGAGATAGTTTTGGACACTCCGGCTTCACCGGCACTAGCTGTTGGATTGATCCGCGGCAGGAACGAGTCTTTATCCTCCTGACTAATCGCACTCACGCTCGCGCGCTGCCATTCGTGAACATCAATAGCGTGCGTCGCCGCTTTCACAGCTTGGCAGTTGCGGCGCTCGATAAATCGTCAGCATCGGCGCAAACCACTCCTCAGTTGGGTCAACAAAATCAGAACCGGGAGAGGTAGCGACCGGCTCAGCCTCCATCGTTGTCGGTCGACGAAATGTAGGGGCACGGCATGCCGTGCCCTTGTTGGCGCGGGGGCGGGCGGGGGCGCCCGTGGTCCCAATCAGAACCGGCAGCGGTAGCGACCGGCCCTACTTCCCCACCAACACCCGGACTTCCACCCCTCTTATTCAATCCATCTCCCTGATCCCACTGCACCACTTTCGCTGCAGCGACATTCCTCTTTACAATCCCCATAGAACTCGCTAGTTTCGCTCTGACAAGCA
>DATGYM010000211.1:0-15616 GCA_035297925.1 Pyrinomonadaceae bacterium
GGCGAAGATTCTTGCCGGTGAGAATGACCAGGACGATTGACAGACTGAATGAGACTCCAGCAACTCCGCGATCGTGCAGATACTTATCAGCGAACAATCGCCGGCGTGATGACCTCGTGAATGGCCCGGACCTCGCTAACGAGTTGTTCATACTGATCCAGTGTCAGTGCCTGCGCGCCGTCGCATAGTGCGTGATCCGGCTGATCGTGAACTTCAATAATCAAGCCATCGGCGCCGACCGCGACGCCCGCTCGAGCGAGTGGCGTTACCATGAAATTCTTTCCGGTGCCATGCGAAGGGTCAACGATGACCGGAAGATGCGAGATACGCCTTACCGCCGGCACAGCCGAAAGGTCCAATGTGTTTCTGGTGTGTTGCGCGAATGTCCGAATTCCTCTTTCGCAAAGTATGATCTGATAGTTGCCTTCCGACATGATGTACTCGGCGGCGAGTAACCACTCGTCAAGCGTCGCCGATAGACCCCGCTTTAAAAGCACGGGCAAACGCGACTTGCCGACGCGACGAAGGAGCGTGAAGTTTTGCATGCTGCGAGCGCCGATTTGAATAACGTCGGCATATCGCTCAACGAGATCTACTCCAGGTTCGTCCAACGCTTCCGTAACTATCTTCAACCCGTAGGCCTCGCGGATCTCTTCCAGGATCTTCAAACCGTCTTCGCCCAAGCCCTGAAAAGCATAAGGAGAAGTCCGAGGCTTGAAAGCGCCTCCACGGAAAAACTTCGCGCCAGTGCGACGCACGCTTTCGGCAACGGTAAACGCCTGTGACCGGCTTTCGATGGCGCACGGACCGGCGATGATCGCTAACTCGTCTCCGCCAATCGTTGCGTCGCCCACCTGCACAATGGTCTTGTGGGCACGAAGATCGAGGGTCACAAGCTTGTAAGGCTTACTAACCCGGACCGCTTCCGAAACTCCCGGAAGATTCTCAAAGTGAGCCGGATCAACAGCGCCCTGATTGCCGGTGATGCAGACGGCTGTGCGTGAGGGCCCGGGGACGGGATGCGCCCGGTAACCCAACTCTTCAATGACGCGTACGACGGCCTCAACCTGGGCCTCGCTCGCGTCTGCTTTCATGACGATTAACATTTATTCAAACTCTCTTAATGCGCGCTGCGTTGCCGAGCATTACTGTTGAACCGCCGGCCGCTCGCTACCGCACCCGGTTCTGATAGGTGATACCTCGTTTGTGGAAAGCCGACTCGCCAGTACTTTAACTGAATTATGGCCCTGGCTGAAAGTAAGCCGGGGCCTTCGGCTGCATTCTACATCCGCTCCGGCACGGCAATGCCGAGGGTTCCCAGCGCGGAGGTCAGTCTCCGGCGCGCGATGTTGGCTGCCACGATCATAACCGCTCGTCTGGTTTGATCTTCTTCGGCGATTATTCGGTGCCGATGATAGAAAAGGTTGAACGCCCGTGCGAGCGTGAAGGTGTATTTTGCCAGGTTCGCCGGTTCTGCGGACGCGGCACACTGTCCGATAACTTCCTCCAGACGCTCGGCCAGCATCACCAGCGACCAGATTTCCGTGCCTGCCTCTCCGGCCAACACTTCCGACACGCGGGAACCCGTCTCCTGATTCTCGGTACCCGACAGGATCATTTCCTCAGCCTTGGCGCTCGCTTCAGCATCAAGCTTGCGAAAGATCGAATTGGCGCGCACCGCGGCGTATTGGCAATACGGTCCAGTCTCGCCTTCAAATGACAGCGCCTCTTTGAAGTCAAACGCAATGACCGAATTGCGAGTAAACTTCAACAGAAAATAACGCAGCGCCCCCACAGCTATATCGTGCGCAGTGATCTTTTGTTCTTCAGGTGACAGTTCCGGGTGACGAGAGGAAACTTCGTGCAGCGCGTCCGCCTCGAGCCTGCCAATCAGATCGTCGGCCTTCACGCCCAGGCCCTTGCGTCCGCTCATCTCGATGAAAGGCCGCGCGCGATCCTCCGCACTTAACGCTATGCCCAGCTCCTCGCACGCTGCAGGCGAGAGCGCGACCATTTCGTAACTCAAATGGACGCTTGCTTCGGCGCCGACCTCAGGAACGATGGCCGAAACGCCGCGAGCAACAATTTCCTGTGGATAAGCTTGACGCGAATCGATGACGTTATAAACCTTCACGCCGCCACCGAAATTCGGCCGGGGTACCTCCGGCAGTGTTTCGGCGTTTGGTTCGGTCGTCGTCACCCAGGCGACACGGCCATCAGGATACGAGCGAAACGGCTTGTAGTTGAAATCCAGTCCCAGTTGGCCCAGCTTCCAGAGCTGGTAGGCGATGTCCTTGCCCGTATAGGTCACCGTTCCGTTGGAACGCACAATGATCTTGTCCGACTCGTGCTCATCGGTTCCCGTATGAGACTCGAACGGCATGACCCAGCAGCCGGCATGTTTTCCCTGATTTTCGAGTCGAATTACTCCGGCGTTTTTCATTAACTCAAACGCGCGATCCCAGAAGTGCAGGTGCAGAATGTCTGACTCGCGCGCCAGCAAGTCATAGTCGATGCCGAGTCGCTGCATGGTGTCGAGAATGCATTCCACATTTCGCGTGGCCACATAATCGGCGAGTTCAGCGGTGGCGTTATTTCCTTCCTCCAAAGCATGAAGCACGTCGGTGCGCAATTTCAGCCGTTCGGGATTTGGTTCAGCGCTCGGCTCGCCGTCGCGATAGAACAACCCAACTTTCGTATAGAGATCCCAGCAATAGTAATCAAAGGACCGACCGCCGGGCAGGGAACGGTCGAGCGCCTTGATGTCGTCGAGGCTCATGTTTTCGATGTGCATGAAGCCGACAACTACATCGGCGACCTGGACACCGGTGTTATCGATGTAATTCTGAACCTCAACGCGTTCACCGGCGCTTTGCAGAATGCGCACAAACGTGTCGCCCAACACCGCGTTGCGGACATGACCAATATGAGCGGCCTTGTTGGGATTGATGCTGGTGTGCTCGACCATTTTCTTTGGCCGATCAGGCACAGAGCTGTCGTCCTGGCTCGGAGCCTTTTCAGGTGCGAACAAAGCCAGCAACTTGGCGCGATCGAAAAATACGTTTAGATAGCCGGCACCGGCAACTTCCACGCGTGCGACCGCACTCAGGGTTTCCAGCCTTGCACGCAGTTGTTCGGCAATTGCGCGTGGCGCCATTTTCGCGCCCGTGCCTTGCTTGATAAGTTTGGCCAGCTCAAATGAGACAGGAAATGCAAGATCTCCCAACTCCGGACGCGGAGGAACTTCTGCGCTCACTTGCTCAAGCTCAATACCGAAAAGCTCGAGCGCGGCGGCGGCTGTTTCCCGCTTCAAGTTTTCCTGTATTTCGATCAGGCGCACTTTCGATCAATCCCTCAACTCTTTGCAATAGAGGCTTCCACAAAAGCGCAAAGTATACCGTAGGCTGTAGCGATTAGATAACAGCGAAGAGAGAATGGGCGTCGGCGTAGTAGCGTGTTCCTGGAGTCAGGAGTCCGAGCCAAAACTGGCCGCAGAGCGAGCAAACTTTATAGCTTCGCTGGAGCCAGGGGAATTACTACCTACAACAGGACCGCACCTGACCCTGTCCTTGACACGTTCTCAGCGCGCTCTGTTACCATCCAATTTCAATGTCGACAACTGAAACGCAACTGATTTCGGAAGAATTGCGCCGGCGATTCTTGCGCGCCGGACGCGTACTCGTGCTCACAGGCGCCGGCATTTCTGCTGAGTCAGGTGTGCCGACCTTCCGTGGCGGCGGAGACACGACCGTCTGGAAGGGAATGCCCTTCGACGTCATTTCATCGGCGAACATGGTCCAGAGAGACTTGCCTGCCGTCTGGGAATGGTTTGACTATCGCCGGAATCGTTTGCAAACACTGCAGCCAAACCCGGCGCATCATGAGCTGGCCCGCTGGCAGGACCGGTTTCGCGAATTCACCCTGGTCACTCAGAACATCGACGGTTTACATCAAGCAGCCGGCGCTCGCAATGTAATTGAATTACACGGCAATATCTGGCGGGCGCGTTGCACCCGTTGTCGCGCAACTGAGGACATTCTCCGCGACGAACCGCGTCCTGACACCTGCACCGCGTGCGGCGAGAGGTTGCGTCCGGATGTGGTCTTGTTTGGCGAGATGTTACCGCCTGGTGCGTTTGAGAATGCCGCAGCGCGCGCCGCCGAGTGTGAGCTCTGCTTCGTCATCGGAACGTCGGCGATAGTTTACCCCGCTGCAAGCCTTCCGGAGATTGCGAAAGCAGCCGGCGCGTATGTCTGTGAAGTTAATCCTGAGCGCACTCCGCTTTCAAATTTCTGTGACGAAGTTTTGACGGGCAAGGCCGGTGAAATATTGCCGGTATTAGGTAAATCGTAAATAGTGAGTGGTGAACAGGAGTACCGCCTGTTGAAGTTAGACCATTTATTTATTTACGATTTACTATTCACTGACTTATGAAGACTCTTTATTTCGACTGTTTCGCAGGCGCCAGCGGCGACATGATCCTGGGGGCTTTGGTAGCCGCAGGCGTTGAACCGCAGGCGCTCAAAGAGCAACTATCGTTGCTTGGCGTGCAGGGCTATTCTATTGACTTTGAGACGGTAGATCGCTCAGGCATCAGCGCTACGTATGCTCGCGTTACGACCAGGCACGAACACGTCCACCGTCACTTGTCGGACATTCTTAAGATCATTAATGACTCGCGGCTTTCCGACACGGTCAAGGAACTCGCGGCAAAAATATTTTCGCGACTCGCGCAGGCTGAAGCCAGAGTGCACAACGAGACTGTCGATCAGATCCACTTCCACGAGGTAGGCGCGCTCGACGCAATCATCGATGTCGCCGGCGCGGCCATCGGTTTCGAGTTGTTGGGAATTGAGCGCTTCGTATCCTCGCCGCTTCACGTTGGCAGCGGCACAGTCGATATGGATCACGGCCGCTTTCCCGTTCCGCCACCGGCTGTCGTAGAGTTGCTCAAAGGCGTTCCGTTTTATGCGAGCGACATAAAGGGAGAATTAGTCACCCCGACGGGCGCCGCTATAATCACGACTGTCTGCAGTCATTATGGGCCGATACCGCCGCTGACCCTCGCTCAGACCGGGTATGGCGCGGGCACCAGGCAATACGAGAAGTTTCCCAACGCTTTGCGCATCCTTATCGGCGCTGATGAAACGAGCAGGACCACCAGCGCATCGACGAGTGAGACTGAGCAACTCTGGATGATTGAGACGAATATGGACGACATCTCGCCGCAGATTCTTGGCCATGTGATGGAGCGCGCGTTTGACCTGGGGGCATTGGATTGTTACTTCACTCCCGTGCAGATGAAGAAGAATCGTCCCGGAGTCTTGCTGTCGATTCTTTGTGCTCCTGAGCAGCGATCGTCTTTAAGCGACCTGCTGTTTTCAGAGACTACGACGTTGGGTGTGAGGGCTTATGAGGTTGAACGACGCGCTTTGGAGCGGCAAATCGTGGTGGTGGAAACGCAGTATGGCCCCATTGATGTTAAAGTAGCGCGCCTCAACGGTCACATCGTTAAGTCGATGCCGGAGTATGAGCAATGCCGGCAGGCGGCGCGGTCTGCGAAAGTGCCGCTAAGAGTGGTCGAAGAGGCTGCCAGAGCAGCGCTGGCTGAGAAGGCCTGAGTTCGTGTGGAATATCAGCCGGAGTAAACCACCCCTTCTCGACCGTGAGCTGACTGAAGTTGAACTCCAGTTCTCGGTTGAAGGCTTTCACGTAAATTCTGCCCTTCGTAATGTAGGAGAGAAATGACGACGAATTTTTCCAAAGGGGAAAGGAGTCAGATATCAACGGATGCCGAGCGGCCGCCCGTTGATCTCGAGCTCATCGCACAAGGAGTGCGCTTAATCCTGGAAGGGCTTGGCGAAGATCCTGAGCGCGCAGGTCTGCAGGAGACGCCAAGACGGGTGGCGGAAATGTATGCCGAATTAACATCGGGCATGCGTGAAGATCCCAGGCAGCACGTTGTGCCTTTGCCGGGGGATAAACACGACGAGATGGTGATTGTTAAAGACATCAGCATCGCCTCAATGTGCGAGCATCATCTGGCTCCTTTTGTGGGCAAGTGTCACATCGCCTACATCCCGAAGGAGGGAAGAATTCTTGGCATTTCGAAACTGGCGCGGCTTGCAGAAACCTTCTCGCGACGACTGCAGTTACAGGAACGCCTGACGACAGATATTGCCAACACGCTCTATGAAGGTCTAAAGCCCATAGGCGTGATGGTTGTGATTGAAGCAGCGCACACCTGCATGACGTTGCGTGGCGTGAGGAAGGCCGACGCCAAAACTGTTACGTCGGCGGTGCTGGGAGGATTCCGAACCGACCCGCGCACGCGTGCCGAGGCGATGGCATTGATTACGGGTAGAGAGTAAGAGGACATTAACATGGCGCAGAAGAACGTAATTTGGTTGCGACTTGCAATCCTGACGGCACTGTTCGCGATAGTTAGCAGCGCCGGCTTTTCACAGCAAAGACAGGCGGCCAACCCGAGCCTCGACGAAGCTGCTATTCGTGCTCACATTAAATTTCTGTCAAGCGATTTGCTCGAAGGGCGCGGGACGGGCGCGCGCGGCGGCGAAATAGCCGCAAACTATATTGCGGCGCAGTTGGAGGCTCTTGGTTTAAAGGGCGCAGGGCCAAACGGCAGTTTTTTTCAGCCCGTATCACTCGTGGGAGTCAAAGCCGATCAGGCCACGAAACTAAACGTCAGCGGTCGCAATGGTAAAGAGAGTTTCAAGTTTGCGGATGAGTACGTCGCCTTTACCGGCGCCCAGGCCGAAGAAGTAGACCTTGATGCCGACATGATTTTTGTCGGCTACGGCATAAACGCCCCGGAAGCCCGCTGGAACGATTACAAAGGTAACGATTCGGACTATCGCGGCAAGATCCTCGTCATGCTCGTCAACGACCCGCCCGCTACCAGGGATGAGCCAAATCTGTTCGGCGGCAAGACGCTTACGTACTACGGCCGCTGGACCTATAAGTATGAAGAGGCCGCGCGAAGAGGTGCGGCGGGCGTTATCCTCTTGCACACAGACGAGTCGGCCGGTTATCCCTGGAGCGTTGTTCGTACTTCGAATGGGTCCTGGCGCTTTGATATTGATCGCACCTACGACAATTCGCCGTTCTTAAAAATTCGGGCCTGGGTAACTGACGAAACGGCGCGCCGGATTATGAAACTCGCCGGGCAGGACCTCGACGACCTGCGGGCAAAGGCTGCATCGCGTGACTTTCAACCAGTGCCACTGAACTTAAAGGGCAAGATCAATCTGAAGAGCGAGCTCAAACGGGTGGCAGCGCCCAACGTTGTCGGCATACTTCCGGGGCGCGATGCGAAAGTGCGCGACGAGTACGTTGTCTATTCAGCACATTGGGATCACCTCGGTGTTGGGGCGCCCGATAAGACAGGCGATACCATTTATAACGGTGCACTCGATAATGCGACGGGAGTTGCTTCGGTGTTGGCTATTGCTGAAGCTTTGTCAAAACTGCCCGTGGCGCAGCGGCCCCGACGTTCGAGTCTCTTCCTCTTTCCAACGGCCGAAGAGCAGGGGCTCATCGGCGCGGACTGGTATTCGAAGCACCCGCTGGTGCCGCTCGATAAAACAGCAGCGAACGTTAATCTGGATTCGATGAATGTGCTGGGCAGAACCAACGACTTCATACCTCTCGGAGCTGAACGCTCTTCGTTGAAAGCCGTGGTAGAAGCTGTCGCTCGCGAACGAGGAATGCGAGTATCCCCGGACGCACGACCCGAGCAGGGATCGTTTTACCGTTCGGATCATTTTCCTTTTGCGAGAGTGGGCGTGCCTTCGATCAGTCTAAAGGAAGGCAACGATTATGTGGGAAGGTCGAAGGAATGGGGCGAACAACAATTCAAAGCCTACAACACGGCGCACTATCACCAGCCTTCTGACGAGTACAGCGATTCATGGGACTTCCGCGGGCTGCTGCAGGAAGCTGATATAGCGCTGGCCATCGGCACACGGGTGGGCAACGCTACGACGCTGCCGCAGTTCAACCCGGGCGATGAGTTCGCGCGGAAGAGATAGACCGGAAAAATCGTGAACCGTGAATAGTAATCGTGAATAGAAACGCCGCTTCAAACCCACCGCTCCGGAGATGCGAATGTGAGGAAAAAACCGGTGACCGCAGATGGGTTGATCTGAAGCCTGGCCTTGTAGATAGCATTTGTCTGAAGGCGACTTTTGTTCTGGGGAAGGTGGCAGGAGAATCCTCCACGTTCGAGCGAAGCATTATGTATTAACGATTTACTATTCACGATTCACCATTCACGATTTACTAAATGGAAACTTTTTATCTAACCACACCGATCTACTACGCCAACAGCTTGCCGCATCTTGGTCATCTTTACACCATGATCGTGGGCGACACGATTGCCCGACACAAACGACAGCAGGGTGTGGAGACGTTCTTTCTCACCGGCACAGATGAGCATGGCATAAACATCGAGCGCGCCGCTCAACGCGCCGGGCGCACCCCAAAACAACAGGCGGACTACGTTGTCAGTTATTTCAAAAAGATGACTGCCGAGTTTAGGCTGGACACTGAGCATGGCGGCTACGACTTTTTCATGCGCACCAGTGAGCCCTTCCATTATGAAGGCGCAAGTGAACTCTGGCGGCGCGCAGCTAAAGCCAGGACACCCAAAGGTAACGAGGCAATTTACAAGGGACATTACGAGGGGTGGTTTTGCCCGCCCTGCGCCGCTTACAAGACAGAGGACGAATACGAGAAGCCAAAGACACCCGAATCGCCGCCTACGTGCCTAGTTCACGAGACACCACTCGATCGCGTTTCGGAGGACAGCTATTTTTTTCGTCTCTCTGATTATGCCGGAGCGCTACTCTCGCTCTACGAGTCCCGTCCTGAGTTTGTGCAGCCGGAATCGCGTATGAATGAGGTCAAAAGTTTTGTCGCAGGCGGGCTACAGGATCTTTCCGTCAGTCGCCTCCGAACCTCTGTGAGTTGGGGCGTTCCGGTTCCTGACGATCCGGAGCACACGATGTACGTCTGGTTCGACGCCTTGACAAATTACATTACGGCTATTGGTTTTGGTAACGAAGAACGAAACCGCGTGGTTGGCTTTGAAAAGTTCTGGCCGGCGCTGCACCTGGTGGGAAAAGACATCCTGCGTTTTCACGCGGTGTATTGGCCGGCGTTTCTGATGGCCGCTGGCGTGGAACAACCGCGCGGGATTGTCGCGCATGGCATGTGGCTCGATCCCAACGGCCGAAAGATGTCCAAGACACTTGGCAACACCGTCGAGTTGGATGTTTTGAGCCGCCATTTTTCCATCGACGCGATTCGGTATTTTTGCCTGCGGGAAATGGTTTTCGGTCAGGACGGGCGCTTTGGCTACGAGGGTCTGATAGATCGCACTAACAGTGATCTCGCCAGTGGCCTGGGAAATCTTTCCAGCCGGACGTTGACGATGATTGCGCGTTACAACGACGGGCAAATTCCCTCGCGTGTTATTTCTGAAGACAAGTTGCTGCTCGCGAAACGTACCGGAGTAGACACTGATGAAACTACGATTTCCGGTTTCATCGAACACGCGCGCAATCAGTTCTTGCAACACCTTGAAGTTTTTGCGTTCAGTAAGGCGCTGGAAACTGCGTGGTCCGTGGTGGCTCGCGCCGACAAGATGATCTCGGATGCCAAGCCCTGGGAACTGGCAAAGGACGACAATCAAAAGCAGACGTTGCATGCCGTGCTGTATCGTGCTGCTGAGACACTGAGATGGTTGTGCGTGCTCCTTTACCCCGTGATGCCGACCGCGACCAAAGAGATTTGGAGTCAACTGGGCCTGAATGGATCGGCAAAGACACCGGCTAGTATCGATCCGGCGGATCTGAAGTGGGGCGAACTTGTCGAAGGCACGACCATTGGCGTGGTGCAGCCGCTTTTTCCAAGAATGGATAAAGCAAAGACTATGAAGGAAATCAATGAAGGCGCTGAAGGTCAGATGCAAAAGGCCGAAGGGCAACGTCGTCCCACCGAGGAGAAGTCCTCAATCGAGCAGGGCAATTTGCCGTCTGGTATGCATGCAACCGAAGCGGACGCAGTTGCGGGTAGCCAAACTGCAGGAGAAATAAAACCGGCGCCGCCCATGCAGCACGCGACTGAAGCAGATGCCGTGACCGCCGCCGCGGGCTTAACGAACTTCATCGACATCACCGATTTCACCAAGGTCGATCTTCGTGTGGGTGAAGTCCTCA
Organism: Pyrinomonadaceae bacterium; assembly: GCA_035297925.1. GTDB lineage: Bacteria > Acidobacteriota > Blastocatellia > Pyrinomonadales > Pyrinomonadaceae > PSRF01. The sequence continues at coordinate 10,242 of DATGYM010000211.1, forward strand.
CCGCTGAACGCATACCGAAAGCAGACAAGCTCTTGTTGTTGACGGTTGATGTGGGGGAAGAGAAGCCGCGGCAAATTCTTGCTGGAATCGCACAATACTACAGCCCGGAACAGTTATTGGGACGAAAGATTGCCGTGGTGGCTAATCTTAAACCGCGCAAGCTGCGAGGCTACGAGTCGCAGGGGATGCTGCTCGCCGCGTCGGTGGGCGAAGAGGGCAAGCCGGTGATTGCCACCTTTACAGAAGACGTCCCCAACGGCGCTAAACTTAAGTAGAAAGAAGCGCCCATGCGAGCTAACCGGGAGCGGGTAGCGACCGGTCAAAGATTCAGTCAGCAAATCGCTGTTCCAGAACGCGGGGTTGAGCATTGAGCAGGTCGCCGCCGCTCCCGGTTCTGATAGAGCCCGACCTACAATATTGTCGCGATGAAAAGCTCTTTACTATTGCTGCTTGCGATCCCGTTGTTGTTTGGTAGTCTAATGCATAGCAGTTCCTGCCGTGATAGTAGTACGAGCTCAAATTCGACGGCATCGGGCGCCACGCCCAACGCTTCCAGAATGACGCAAGACGCTTCAACTCCGCGGCCGAATCCCTCGCCAACAACCGGCAGCCATCAGATTCCAACTGGCATGTGGGGCGGCAATCATACCGTAATGCAGATTTCGCCGCAGGGCGCGAGTGTGGAGTTTGATTGTGCGAATGGGAAGATCGCGGGTCCGATGGCAACTGATGACAGCGGACACTTCGATGTAGCTGGCACATACAGCCCGGAAGGACCTGGGCCTATTCGGGAGGATAAGCCCCGCGAGTCGCGCGCTCGTTATTCCGGAACTGTCACCGGCGACATGATGCTTCTCACCTTGCGGCTTGAAGGTTCTTCCGAGATGCTCGTTAGCGTTTCTCTCACCCATGGTAAGCCAGGCAAGCTTCGGAAATGCTACTGACCCCCAGCGTGGACCGGACCGCCGCTCTAATGTAACCCACCCGAGAGCATTGTCATTCTTCGCCGGTCTCAAGGCAGTACTTTGGTAGTTGCCGGGAATCAGGTTCGCTGCAACAGGCAAATTGTGCTTGAATCCGCCTCGGCGTCGCGTGTACTCTGTGAGCCCAGAGTGAATTTGTCCAAATAGACTTGCCTATCTACTCCAGTACCAAATCCAATGAGACCGGCGGCCCCGTGGATGCCGTCATTTAGCGCGGGCAGTACGCCAAGGCAAAAAATGAAGGGAATTCAGGGCAATCTCTCGACAATGAATGTCTCCGATCTGCTGCAGTTGGTGGCGGTGGGGCGGAAGTCTGGGATGTTGAGATTTGATCGCGCGAACATCGTCAAGCAGCTTTACTTCGAAGACGGCGTGATCATCGGCGCAAACTCCAATGACCCGAAGGAATATCTTGGCCAGCTCTTAATCCATTATGGGAAGCTCGACGAGTCGCAACTCAGGACCGCCTTGCAAATCCAGCGAGAAGCCGGCGGCAGATTAGGTGAAATTCTGGTTTCCACCGGAGTGCTATCCCAGGAAGATGTGCTGCAGGTATTGCGCATCCGGACGCTCGACATAATTTATGAGCTGTTTCTTTGGGAAGAGGCGCATTTCGAACTTTACGACAATGAACCGCCGCCCGATTACTTTATCCGCATAGAAGTGCAACCAACCAAGGTCATCATGGATGGGGCCTATCGGATCGACGAATGGAAACGCTATCGCACTCTCATACCCTCAGATCGCGCTTTGTTTGAATTGGGTCCCGGCTGGACTTCGTCGCTGAGCGTAAACAAGGAGCTGCGCCAGATACTTTATTTTGTCCAGAAACGTATGTCGGTTGCCGAAATAAGCTACAACATGCATGCTTCGCCGTTTCATGTGTATGGGCAACTTTATGATTTGGTTAGTCAGGGAATTGCACGCGTTGCCGGCGAAGCGCCCGAAAGTTTCCGCGCTCCTGAAATTACCATTGAGGTCCCTGAAACAATTCCAAACCTCCTGGCCACAGCACGGCAGCAGCTTGCCGGTAAGGACGCGGAAGCTGCGTTGTCCAGCATTCAGAAAATCCTGGAGAAAGAGCCGAACCACTCTGAGGCCCGGAAGCTATTCTTCACCGCAGAAGAGACCTTGATTAGACAGTTGTATACCGCTCCGCTGTTGCCAAACTCCGTGCCCAAAGTCCTTATTTCAGAAGCTGGGTTGACGCTTCAGACACTCGCGCCCCAGGAGGCTTTTGTGCTTTCGCGAATCAATAACGAGTGGGACGTCAAGTCTATCCTTTCTATCTGTCCTTTTCGCGAAGTCGACAGTTTGCGCATGATAAAGACGCTGCTTGATCGCGGCATAATTACTTTTTGATCGTAATGTTTGTTGATTCGCATGCACACTTAGACGGTGATGAGTTCAACGAAGATCGCGAGGAGGTCATTCAGCGCGCGCGTGCTGCCGGCGTTTCCACAATTCTTGATGTCGGGACCGGCGACCCACATAGTGGAGCGCTTGAGCGCGCCGTCGAATTAGCTGAAAGGCACAGCGACATTTTTGTGGCCCTGGGCACGCACCCGCACGACGCCCGCCTGTTTGACAATGCCGCTGAAGAACGAATTGCGAAACTCATAAACCAAAGCTCGCGAGTGATCGCCTGGGGCGAAATCGGACTCGACTTCCATTACGACAATTCACCGCGCGATGTGCAGCTGCAAGTGTTTGCCCGCCAACTCGAGCTCGCGCGCCAACTGCGTCTGCCGATAATAATTCACACGCGTGCGGCCGAGAGAGAGACTATTCAAACACTAAAATCCCACTGGGCCGGTCATGGTTTGCCCGGCATCATGCACTGTTTTAGTGGCAGTCAATGGTTAGCAGAGCAGGCGATTGAACTGGGACTCGCCATTTCCTTTTCAGGGATCGTCACATTCAAGAAGGCCAATGACCTGAGGGCCGTCGCCCAACAGTTGCCACTTGCCAGTCTGCTGATTGAAACGGATTGTCCGTTCCTGACTCCGGTACCGTACCGGGGGAAGCGTAATGAGCCCGCTTACGTTGTCGAGGTTGCGCGTTGTCTGGCCGAACTTCGCGAAACGAGCCTGGAAGATATCGCCCGAGCGACAACGACTAACTTCAATAGGGTTTTCGCTCTTAATAATTCATTACACAACCGAGCGCGGTAGCGCCGGCTGGTGGATTCAGTTTTAGGATTACATTTTCTTCAAACTCCCGTTCAGCAGCTATCGCCACCGGCGGGTTGACTTCCAGCATCCGACGCTACCGGGCTCGGTTCTGTTTGCATTTCAACTGCTGTCAATTTGGTGTTATCCTCAACCTTTAACAAATCCCAGCAAATTCAGCTTCTGCAAAAAAATCTAGAGCACAATGGCGCAGCAGAATTCATTTGACATCGTGTCCGAAGTCGATCGCGCAGAGATAAGCAACGCGATCAATCAAACAGTCAAAGAGGTGCGACAACGCTTTGACTTCAAAGGAAGCCATGCCACGGTTGCCCTTGAAGCAAACGAGCTGATCCTGTCCGCGGAAGACGAAACCAAGCTGCGAAACATGAACGATATTTTCCAGCAGAAGTTGGTGCGACGCGGCGTGCCGCTGAAAGCACTAAGTTATGGCAGCGTAGATCCGGCCGCCGGCGGCACTGTCAGACAGAAAGTGCAGATTCAGCAGGGCATTCCGCAGGATAAAGCCAAAGAGGTGGTAAAGTTTATTAAAGATTCCAAGGCAAAGGTGCAGGCGTCCATTCAGGGCGACATCGTGCGCGTGTCAGGTAAGGATCGCGACACCCTTCAGGGGGTTATCAGCAGCCTTAAGAGTAAAGATTTCGGAATTAATATGCAGTTCTCGAACTACCGGACGAATTGATTAGGACTTGCTCGTCAACCGCCGGCTGTTCGTAGTTTCCACTTAGCGGAATCAGAAAAAGAATGCACGTTACAGAACCCAGCATAGTTGTCGAAGATATAAGGCTCACCGCGAAGCGGATCTTTAGCGTAATAGCCTCAGAGCTTGTGCAGGTGGAAGCAGAGTTTGAGCGGCAGGCCCGTTCAAATGTGCAGGTCATTGCCTACCTTGCCGATTACCTTCGCGAGTCAGGAGGTAAACGCGTCCGCCCCGCGTTAACCATTCTTTCAAACTACGTCGTAGGTGGGGATGGTTCCCGTTACAACTCCATTCGCATGGCAACCGTGATGGAGTTTCTACATACCGCGACTCTTGTCCACGACGACATCATCGATAGCGCCGACACGAGGCGAAATCGCGCCACCGTCAATGCGCTCTATGGAAACGACACCGCCGTTTTGATGGGCGACTGGCTGTACATGTCGGCATTCGAAACCAGTCTCGCAGAACGTTCGTTGCCGATTCTGGATATTCTCACGCGCGTCACACGAAGAATGACCGAAGGCGAGCTGTTGCAGTTGACCACTCTCGGCCGAACCGACATTTCCGAGCAACAATATCTGGACATCATTCAACGCAAGACTGCTTTCCTTTTTAGTGCCTGCTGCGAAGTGGGCGCGATACTGGGCACAGCCAGCGAGCAGGAGCAAAGAGCCCTGAGCGAATACGGCATGAACCTTGGGATGGCCTTTCAGCTAACTGACGATCTGCTGGATTTCACGTCCACTGATGACACGCTGGGCAAGGGCGCCGGCGTTGATCTGCTGGGAGGCAAGGTAACTCTTCCATTGATCTACTTGATAGCCAGTGAGCCTGCGGCGCGCGAGATGGTTCAGACGATTATGACTGAAGGGAACTATGACACCATTAGTCGCAACGAACTGGACCAGGCAGTCGAACATATGGGCACCCTCGAGCGAGCCCGGCTGCTGGCTGATAACTACGCAACCGCGGCACGAACGGCCCTTGATATCCTGCCCAACTCTGAATTCTGTGAAGTTTTGCGAGCAATACCCACCTACGTCATTGACCGCGACCGCTAAATGCCGGTTGTTGCAGAAACGAGTGCGGTAGCGCCGGATGCAAAACAGATCTCACCGCCGAAACCTCTCGGATACTTCAGTTAATTCGGATTCTGCTGCAACCCGCTCTGCATTAAGTTGATTTGAGCATCCGGCGCTACCCGCGCTCGGCTCTGTTTGTATCCGGCGCTACCGCTTTCGCTTCTGGACAGGCGCAGGTGCCATCACCGCCGCGAAGGACAAAGTATTGTGAAAAAGCGCAAAGCGCTTTAAGATTGGCCCAATGAACGACCGTCCCAATGAAAACCTTCTGTCCCGTCTCGAGCAAAGCCTGCGACAATCGCGGGCGGCGCGCATGCACCTGGCCGCCCGCCTGCGGGAGCTCGAAGTAGAAGCGGACGCCGTGCGAGCCGAGCTTGCCGAGATGGATACGCTCGCAAGCCAGTCGGAAGCGGCG
>DATGYM010000212.1:0-1925 GCA_035297925.1 Pyrinomonadaceae bacterium
ACGAAAAGCCTTTTATCTCTCACAATTCAGGGGAAGCCTACATCAGTCGTTTCGCACCGGGAACGGAGTTTTCTGTGCGCGTGAAACCTGGAAATCTGTTGGTATCTGTTGTGCGCGACGGGGATCAGTCCGGGCCAGCCACGGAGGGTGGTCAGACCGCGTACCCTTGAAAGCAGGGCGCCACTTGCCGCAAGTAGTTGGCGAAAAATCGCGATAGCACTCACTGGCCGGGTTCTGAGCGCTATCGCCTGTTATCGCCATATATGTGCGCCGTACTCTCTGCAGGTGCCGTCAGAGAAGTGACTTATGACGACTCTGTTCTGGTTTACTGTTGCTTGCCGCCTGAGGCCGCTCCCGAGTCGCGTGCGATCTGCAGCGTGTCGAGATATTGCTGGAACTTAACGGCCCGTCCTTCGCGGATCGTCCAGATGTGAGCGACCTGTGCTTTGAATTCCTCAGCTCTGCCGCGAAACCTGCCGTGATAGTAGCCGAGAACCACAACTCTTCCGCCCTCGCACTCAAAGATCTCGTCCACGGCGACGACGAGTTTGTCGAAACCAGCCGTTAATCGATCGAAAATACCCGAACGAACGTCAGCTATCCCGTGGTAAGGGCTTCGGTCCGCAAACGGCGAATTGTCAGCCACGATCCAAGCGATGTCGTTCGCTAAATGTGACATCACTGCTTCGTAGTCGCGTTCGCCTAAGGATGCGTAGAGTTTTTCTAGATCGGGAATGGTGTTCATGCTCAAGAACATAACACTTTATCTCCCTCTACATACGGCAAGTGGGGCGGGCAGCCTACTCGCGCCGGTCTTCAGCTCCACTGGCGATAAATCGCGATTACACTCAGAACCCCCGAATCGGGCGGCCTTGGGGCCGTAGTTGGTGATAATGCCTGCTAACAACAATCACTGTCAAAACGGAGAGTTTTTACCCTCTGACAGTCAGCTACACTAGCCGTCGTGCCATTTGACCGTCACCTGCTTGAGGCGAAACTTGCGTTGAACCTGATCGCCTCAGGCGACATGCCAGCAATCGCGTGGGATGCTCTTGAAGCGGGTCTAGACGGTGTTGCGACAAGGCGTTTGGCAGCCCTTGAACATCCGACGTATTTTGAAGTTGCCGAAGTGCTTCCGCTTGTTTTGCAAGAGTTGGAGTTGTCTCAAATTCGCGTTCAGGAAGCTGCTCAACGAATGGCAGAACACGTTGCGCGGGACATTCTCCAGCGTCGAAGTGACCCGCTCCAACACATCCGTGAGCTTGAGACTATGTGGATTAGGGCAGATTACGCGCCAGAACTAGCAGCCCTCGGTATTCTAGACGACGAAGTGTCGGTTGCACGCACGCTTGGGCAACCCGAGACCGAGATTCGAAAATGGGTAACGTCCACGCTTGAAGAATTTTGTTCCAAACCCAAAACGTGATCCGCAGTATGGGTTGCCAGAGAACGCTGCCGCTGATTGATATACATAACTGTTGATAAATCCCTATAGCACTCATTGACTCGGTACTCGGCTCGGGCCGACCCTCTCCATTGAACCTGAGAGATTCGGGATTCGCCGATCAATTACGTCCCGCATCCCACCGAACGCGGCGTTCTCTTCCTCGCTGCACTTGTTTCTGAAGTTGAAGGGTCCGATGTCCGCTCTATGCTAGGATTCTCGTGCGCCTTTGCGCTCGAGCCCTGGGAGGAATACTGATTTGACGACTTATGGACGATGGCTGTGTTGTTTGCTTTTGAGCGTTGCCGCTTGGGGACAAGCGGCCAAGCCGGCGGTTCGTCCGGCTCCGCCGAAGGCGGCTGCCGCAGCAACGGCGCCGGCCACCACGGCGGCTGCCGGGACGACTGTTGCTCCGGGCACTGCTGTGATCACGATTGCCGGGTTATGCGACAAGCCATCAGCCTCCAAAGCAGCGGACTGC
>DATGYM010000213.1:0-2061 GCA_035297925.1 Pyrinomonadaceae bacterium
TCCATCGTAACCGTTTGGGCTTCTGGCTCCCCATTTTTTATCTTTTCCAAAACGAAGAGACGGAAATCGGTCGCTGCCTTTGGTGAACCCTTTACCCTCGGACGAACTCGGGTTGACTACTCGCTAGGGGTTCCAAAATGGAGGCATCCCACCGGCACGGAGGTTGTGAGTGTAATCGCGATTTAACGCCAACTGCGAGCCTGGTCCCCAGTCTCCGAGTGGCTGACTTTCGTCAGGCTTGAGCGACGGGAAGCAACCGGCTTGCCCTTCGAGATGTGATTTTGGGCGTAATTTACCGTTATGTTTCGGGCTCTCCGTAGAGCTCTTCCTCGGACAGTACGGATCGCTGTCCAAATTCCTTTTCCGCCCTCGCTGCTGCGCCAAACATCGGTCCGCGAGCCGGTACCACTGGTGCGAACGCCATTAAGCCGATGTTTTCCGGCACATCGTCGTAAATAGCCTCGATGCCCCCGCGTCGAAAATACGTTTCGTGCCAGAACCCGGTTCCGCCGGAGTCTTTCAAGAAACTCCGCCACCACTGCCGGTGCGGGTCCGAACGCGTCCACTCCAAAAGTGAGTTTACGTCACGCCAGTATTGGCGCATGCCAACATGCATTGGAAATAACGAGTAGATGATTGTCTCGTGTCGTAGTAGCCCGTCGGGCTGTGCCGCAGCGGAAGAAGAAATCTTCGGCCCAAAGCCTAGCAGTGTCTTGATTCCGGCGATGCGATTAACTCGCATACCAAGATAGATGACTACCAGATCCGGATAAGCAGACAAATTGACGGTACGCCGTTCCACGCTTGTGCTCATGGAAAGGTCCTCCAACTCCATGATAGCCAATCACTCAGTCGGCTAACAGGCCGCGCTCGCCGCGCCATTCCACCACAAAGCTGAAAGTTACGTATAAGGACCGCCGCCGGGCCTCCTACTTTGAAAAACAACAAGAGCCAGGGTGCCCTGGCTCTTGCCGTTTACCTCTACTCTGTCACCGGTCCAGATTCATCTCCATTCCTTCCCGACGCAGCCATCTTGTCGTGGTTTTTCTTCTTGGCTTTCTGCGTCAGAGCATGAGGTGCGGGAAGAGTGTAAACCCCGAGATCTGTCACGACTTCGCTCAGGTAATACACGTTCCCCGCTCGCCTCAGCTTCGCCTCGAACTGCCCCGGAAAGGTCACATCGTGCGTGCTGGGAAGAAGGAAGACCGAGGTTCCCGTCTCTTTGCTGCGCAGAATCAGCCATTGACCCGTTTCCGGCGAGCCCTGATACACCTTATATGTCCCTGCGGAAAATGCCTTCCCGCCTGCGATGAAATCCTGGTTAATGTGCACCGCGAAGCCTGTCTCGGCTCGAGCTCCGACAGACAACGCGAACAAGCCGGCGATCGTGATTAGTATGCCCAACAGAAACTTCTTCATAGTCCTCCTTGTGTGCTCTGTCATTGCTGCTTTAGGTTGATCCTCGAGCGCTCTCGCCCCGCTGCTTTCAGCAACCAGACGGAAATCAGTCTGGCCATCAGGCGCACTCCCGGCCTGCCTGGGTCGGGGCCACCCTGTGAAACTTCAAAAGCCGCTGCCTGCTCGGGAAGATTGTCTTCAGTGCGTTTGGAGGATTGGATTCGGCCCTGCAGGAATGGAGAGCGCGAACGGTGTCAATTGTATGTAAAAAGATGTTGCAATTCTGTGAAGGAGCGCATAAGGCTGAATTACATTACTGCACAGCGCATGTCGTGTGCTGTAGATGTACACGAAGTGTTTCCCCAACGGAGCCTAGTGACTGTGACGGGCAAGGAATTTCAGTAGCGGAATTCTTGCGATGGGAAATGTGCGCGCGGAAGAATGGCGGAGTTTGGTTACTCCTGGCGGTTACAACTACTGAGGCTCCACATCTCCCAGCATCTTGCATGTGGAGCCTCAGTCAGAAACCTGACTCAATTGTGACGTTGAAAGAGCCTCCGTCGGAATGGCACAAAAGTGGGGCCCCGTTAACTTGCGGATTTATGCCCGTCTGAGGCTCGTGCGGCGGGTTTATATACCCAAGCCGGACGGGAAGCAGCGGCC
>DATGYM010000214.1:0-2151 GCA_035297925.1 Pyrinomonadaceae bacterium
ATAGCGGATACAGCTTCGACTATCAAAGCGACACCAACGAATTTACACCGACTTTACAGCCTAACGAAAGCCGGGGGAGTTTTGCTAATGCAACATACTTCGGATTCACAAAACAAGACTCCGGCAATGGGTTCGGCCGGCGCGGCCGCAGCCGCGCTAGAACCACGCGCCGGCCTCGCGCCGCTCATCGGCTATTTTCTCAAACTAGGCACAGTCGGTTTCGGCGGGCCCGCCGCACTGGTCGGTTTCATGCACAGAGACCTCGTCGAGCGACGGCGTTGGATTACGGAGGACACTTATAAGCTGGCTCTAGCACTCGCTCAAATTATGCCGGGACCGCTTGCAGCACAAACAGCCATTGCCATTGGCTATTTCGAGGGCGGTGTTCTAGGCGCAACTCTCGTCGGTCTCGGGTTTATTTTACCCTCGTTTCTGATGGTGGTTGCGATTTCATTGGTTTACGTCGCTTACGGTGGACTGTGGTGGATGCAAGCGCTCTTCTATGCAATCGGCGCAACCGTTATCGCCATCATCGCTATTGCCGCGTACAAGCTGTCGCGCAGCACAAACAAGCATAATCCGCTCCTCTGGGGCATCTTTGCCGTCCTCACAGTTGTGACCGTGTGGGCACAAACGGAGTTGGCGGAATTCTTTATTCTTGCCGGACTGATCGCTCTGGTTTTTCAGGCTTGGCCAGGTTGGAAATCAGGGATTCTCATGACACTTAGCTGTGCGGCTCTCGGCGTTGCTGTTTGGCTGATGGAGTCGTGGCTTGGGCAGGCGGGTACAGGTACCAACAGTGGCCACATATTGACTGAGATCCTATTGTTTTTTACCAAAGCTGGCGCGTTTGTGTTCGGCAGCGGCTTGGCAATCGTTCCGTTCTTGCACCAGGGAGTCGTACAACAGTTCGGTTGGTTGAACGAGCACCAGTTTTTGGACGCCGTAGCCGTCGCGATGATTACCCCCGGTCCAGTTGTCATAACCGTCGCTTTCATCGGCTTTCTCGTTGCCGGCTTGCCAGGAGCGGTCACGGCGTCAATTGGTATCTTCCTACCGGTGTATATATTCACGATCATCCCGGCACCATGGTTTAAGCGTCACCGCGACAACCCTCAGCTTAAGGCTTTTGTTGACGGCGCCACCGCTGCGGCCACCGGCGCGATCACCGGCGCAGTGATTGTGTTGGGCGCGCGGGCGATCACAGATCTGCCTACGGCACTAATCGCACTAATCAGCTTTGCAGTCTTATGGCGTTACAAGATATCCGAACCGATTATTGTCACTGTCTCAGGCGTCATCGGACTAATACTCTGGCCGTTGTTACGCGCAGGAGCATAGCACAGGAGGCACAACCATGAAGTGGGTAACCCGTGCTCGACCGAAAGTGGACCGCGTGGCCTGTCCATGGTTGATCAAGAGATTCGTTGATCCCAATGCCGAGTTCCTATACGTGCCGTCTGAAGAAGTGATGGAGATAGCGAAACGTGAAAATGCGATACCGTTCGATGTGGCGAACGTCGAACTCGGACACAATGGCCCTGAGTGCAGCTTCGACGCCATAATCAAAAAATACCAGCTCACCGATGCAGCGCTGCAGCGACTTGCCTCGATAGTCAGAGGGGCTGATACAAATGCGAAGGATCTCACGCCAGAATCACGAGGATTGGAAGCAATCGCCGAGGGCTTCCGACTCGTTTATCAGAATGACCATGAGCTGCTGGCACGGGAGTCTTCCGTGTATGACGCGCTTTATGCCTACTGCCAGTCACAAGAACCGGCGAAGCCTTAGGAACGACAACGACAAAAAGGAAAGGGCCATGACGTACGAAATAAAACCATTGTCCTGCAATCCGTCTCAATTGAAAGGGTTATCGGAAAAGCTCATTGTCAGTCATTACGAAAACAATTACACCGGCGCGGTGAAACGCTTGAACGCAATTACCGAGCAATTGGCGGTGCTCGATTTTGCCACGGCCCCGGTCTTCGTCATCAACGGCTTGAAGCGCGAAGAGCTGATCGCGATGAACTCCATGGTGCTGCACGAGCTCTATTTCGAAAGCCTCGGCGGCGGCGGCGATCCCGGCGGCAAGCTTGCGCAAGCGATCGAACGCGATTTCGGCAGTCTGGAAAGATGGCAGGCCCAGTTCA
>DATGYM010000215.1:0-2705 GCA_035297925.1 Pyrinomonadaceae bacterium
CACAAGACTCACGTGGATCTTAACCTTCCTTGCACCGGCTGTCATCAGCGCGCGGAGAAGGGCGCCGTCGCAGGACGGCCGCCCACGGCATTGTGTCTGGCGTGTCACGCGGGAGATTCAAAGAGCGCAGAGATAAAAAAACTTAAAGACTATGCAGAGAAAGGCAAAGAAATTCCCTGGCAGCGAGTGTGGCGTCTGCCGCCGCACGTTTTCTTTCCTCATCGGGCGCACGTCGTGGTAGCAAAAATAAAATGTCAGACGTGTCATGGGCCGATGGAGACTCTAACGAAACCTCCGGCGGCCCCGCTTAAGACGCTCGCAATGAACGACTGTATCGCCTGTCACGAGAGTAGCGAGAAAACCGTGGCGGCGAAAACAACCGAAGCACAAACAATAGCCGGTCGGAGCCTACTGACCGACTGCGCTACCTGTCATCGATGAGGGTTAAATGCGATTTACTCGGCGGACTTTTCTTCAACTGCTAGGCGCAACCGCCGGCGCGACGGTTGTTGCGAAAGGACAGATCACTTCAAAGGCCAGCCATGCAGCGGACGATATAAACCGATGGGCGACGCCTGAGGAGGTGATGGTTCCGTCCATTTGCCAGCAATGCCCTGGCGGTTGTGGTCTGCTGGTGCGTACGCTCGACGGAGAAGTGGCTGGCATTGCCGGCAATCCAAATCATCCCATAAATCGCGGCTCGCTTTGCCCAAAAGCTTTTGGTGGGCTTCAACTGCTTTACGATCCGAATCGTATCAAGGGACCGCTGGCGCGCGCTGGCGAGCGCGGGAAGTTTCGCTCGATCGGATGGGATGAGGCTCTGTCGATGGTGGTCTCCCGTTTATCGGATCTCCAAGGCAAGAATTTGTCGCACACCGTGGCGATTCTCGGGGGGCAGTACCGTGGCTATCGTGATGTTCTCTGGAAGCGTTTTGCCGAGAGCTACGGGACCCCCAATTATATTCGCGTCCGTTGTTTCTCCCCCGAGAAACCTGCGCTCGCGCATCACTTCATGCAAGGTGTGACCGAACCTCTCGGTTACGATCTGGCGGAAGCGCAATTCATTCTGTCGTTCGGTGCTGGTGTGCTGGAGTCTTGGCTCGGGCCGGTTCACAATTCGCGTGCTTTTGCCAGGCTGCGGCGCAGTAGCGAAAGGCCCCGAGGGTTGCTTGTGCAGGTAGATCCGCGCCGTTCGTCGACGGCGATCAAAGCGGATCGATGGATTTCCATCGCGGCGGGAACCGATGGGATGCTAGCGCTTGGCATCGCCAACGCAATGATACGCGAAGGACTTTACGATCAAGATTTCGTGGAACAGCACACGTTCGGCTTCGAAGATTGGGTGGATAGCTCAGGTCAGCAGCATCTGGGGTTTAAGAATCTGGTCCTGCGGGAATACGGTCTCTTGACCGTCGCTGCATCCACCGGTGTGCCGGTAAAGAATATTCTGGAAATCGCCAGAAATCTCGGAACCCTTAAGCCCGCCATTGTCATAGGCGAGCGTGGTCCTGTCTATGGATCCGATGATCTTCATACCCGGATGGCCATTCACAGTCTCAACGCCCTCGTGGGAAACATCGGCGCGACGGGCGGTCTGCGCATTCAGGGGCAATTACCGCTAGCGCCTTTGCCGGCGATTCAGCAGGATTCGGCTGCAAAACAAGGCACAGCTCAGCCGAGAATCGACGGAGCGGGTGAAAAACAATATCTGTTGGTTTCTGACGCGCCACAGGTTTTGGCGGAGAGAATTGCGAGTGGAACTCCTTACCCGGTTAACGCCCTGTTCCTGTTTGCGACCAATCCATTAGCGAATCATCCGGCTAAAGAGGCGTTAGCGAGTGCGCTGAAGAAGGTTCCTTTCATCGTAAGTTTTTCACCTTTCCTCGATGAATCGAGCGCGATGGCCGATCTGATTTTGCCGGACCACACCTATCTGGAACGTTGGCAGGATGATCAGGTAACCCACCTGGCTGGTTTTACCTGCTTCAGTATTGCGCCACCGGCCGCGACGCCGCTCCATCAGACTCGTAACAGTGCTGACGTAGTGTTTCAGATTGCCCAAGCTCTCGGCGGACCAATGGCGAAAAATTTTCCATGGAAAAAATACGAAGACCTGCTGAAGCACGGTGCCCAGGGTCTATACGATTCATCTCGAGGATACATCGTTGCGGCACCTGCTGAAGAAGCCCTGCGAAAAGTCCTCGAACGCCAAGGCTACTGGGTGCCGGAGTTCAAAGACTACGATGCGTTTTGGAATGCCCTGCTCCAGCGGGGCGCGTGGTGGGACCCCACAGGTCTGCCCGTGGGCACAAAGGCGCTGCTCAAAACAACATCCGGAAAGTTCGAGTTCTATTCGATGGCGTTAAAGCAGTTAGTTGATAAGAGCGTCATGCAAGAAGGGAAAACGGCCTCAATTCTCAAAACGCTTGGCGACAAATCCGAAGACCTGTTGTTTCTGCCTGCCGTAAGCATCCATCGAGCCACACAAACGGAATCGTTTTCCCTTCGCCTTAATACTTATCGTCTCATGAGCCGGCCGATGGGAGGCGGCAGAGACCAGCCCTGGCTGCTTGAGCAGCCCGCTGTTCACCTGCACGCGTCCTGGGAGAGTTGGGTGGTAGTGCATCCGAAGACGGCTGCTGATCTTGGCATCAAGGAGGATGATTGGATTTGGGTAGAGTCTCCAAAGGGACGCATCAAGCTGC
>DATGYM010000216.1:0-11436 GCA_035297925.1 Pyrinomonadaceae bacterium
GGAGGCGGTGGATTCGGGGGTGGATTCGGAGGTGGTTTTGGCGGTGGGAGTGCTGGAGGTGGCGGCGCCGGTGGCAGCTGGTGACGACGCCGTGGCTGCGTTAGAAATTTCTGTTAGTATCGGCTGACAAAGACAAAGAAGATGGTTAAGACAGTTGTACACGACGCATTAAACAGTCTGCTGCGCGATCTGCAATCTACCCATAGCGACAACCTGGTCTCGGTTGTGCTCTATGGCTCGGCAGCCGCCGGGGATCACATCGAACTACGCTCCGACTACAATCTGCTCATCACTTTGAAACAAATCACGCCTGAGGATCTACGACTGGCCCAAGCACCGATGCGCGAATGGCAACGTTTGGGACATCCTATGCCCGTTTATTTCACCGCCGAAGAACTTTCGGATGCTGCCGACGTTTTTCCGATTGAGTTTCACCAGATGGCCAACGCGCGCGTAGTGCTTTACGGTCAGGATCCTTTTGAACTCGTGGCGCTTTCAGACGTGAACCTGCGCCATCAAACGGAATATGAACTGCGCAGCAAGCTAATCCAGCTTCGCCGGATGTACATCCCTGCCTCGGTCTCCATCGAGAAGCTATGCGACTTAATGAGCGATAGTCTCGCCAGTTTTGCTGCCCTGTTTCGCGCCGTGCTGATGCTGCACGGCGAAGCAGCGCCAGTGGCGAAACCGGATTGCGTGCGCGCTACTGCCCGTCGATTCGGCCTGGACGCCGCCCCCTTTGAAAAGATTTTCACCTTTCGCACCAGCGATTATTTGCCCCCAAACGAAAAGGAAGCTAACGACATCTTTGCCGCCTACATGACGCAGATTGATCGCATCATCCAGGTGGTAGATGAATTCGCTGAGCCTAAGCACCAGGAGAATTAAGATGACTCGAAGACGATTACTGTTACTGGCCCTGATCATTTTCGTGGCGGCCACGGCCGGCGGCTGCAGCTATAACACTCTGACCACCAAACACGAGAACGTAAAGGCCAAATGGTCAAACGTGGAAGTTAACCTGCAACGGCGCTCTGACCTCCTGAACAATCTTATCGAGACAGCCAAACTCGCGGGCGTGCAGGAGCAGGAAGTCTTCGGCAAGATTGCCGAAGCGCGGTCCCGATTGCTGAATGCGACGCAACAGGCGCCGCAAGGTGAAGGCGGAGACAAGACTCCGGAACAGAAACAGGCAGTAATCGACGCGGCCAATAGTTTTGGCGGCACCGTGGGACGACTGCTTGTATTGCAGGAACAGTATCCGCAGTTACGTTCGAACGAAAATTTTTTGAAAGCTCAGGACGAAGTGGCGGGAACGGAAAACCGCATAGCCGTAGCACGCAAGGACTACAACGAGGCGACCCAGGATTACAACACCACGCGCGCTCGCTTCCCAGCTGTGATCTCAGCAAAGCTTTTTGGTTTTAAGGAAGAACCTTACTTCAAGGCGGAAGAAACCGCCACGCAAGTGCCGAAGATTGATTCAAACACTCTGCGCGCGCCGACGCCGACACGATAGTCTGCTCGCAATCGACAGCTTAATGAAAAGAGGCCGCCCCCGGGCGGCCTTATAATTTCAACTGAAATTGGGTTCTCAGAATCCCCGTGAGCTGCACATGGCGCAATGATCACAGGGTTTGCCCCCGGGTTCCACGCTGCAGGTCTTTTCTTTCTCGAAATAGTCGACGAGTTCCGAGACGACGGCTTCTTCAACGCCAAACTTTTCCTGACTCGGATGAGACAGGCTCGCGTTAACGCCGGCTAACCAGGGCGAGTGAGTTAAGGGCACCGGTCTCGGGCCGCTGGTAACGGTTGAAGGTGGGCTCGACGAACCGTAGTTCGCCGGAACCTCAGCTGAGTCAGAACTTACTTTCGCTTCCAGTTGCGCAATTTTCCTTTGCAGGTCCGTGAGGCCGGCGCGCACGGCCGCGAGTTCCGAGGTGAGCTCAGCTTGAGGGGAGCGACGCGATGCTTGCCCGCTATCGCTTACTGAGGGGTTATGACTTCCCACTCGACGAGCAATTCTCTCTGCAATCTCCCGCGCGTGATCTAATTCCGTGCTCATCTTTTGTAGGACAGGCATTCCTGTCTGCCCTCTTTCCTATAATTCAACTCTGAGTTTGGTTCTTTATCAAACGGACAGACAAGAATGTCTGTCCTACTCGTCTTTCAATAAATCTACATAATCGACTACGCCAACAATTGCTGAATCAATCGCTGCGCCGGGTCTTCCAGTCGAGGCAGTCGATGCTCCCCAACCTTCCTGCACAATCAACACCGTATCCCCAACTCCGGCGTCGACTGTATTTAGCGCGAGTACTGTGTTGGCAGTTTCGGCGCCTTCAGGAGTTACCTGTTGACACAGCATTATGCTCGCGTTTTCGTAACGCTGGTTCTTCTTCGTGGCTACTATATTTCCGAGCACGCGGGCAAGAATCATTTCCTTAACCTAAATCAACTTCGCGTTCCCTGTGTCACATGCGCGTCGGAGTCGACGATGGCGATGATCGTGCAATCTGTGGGGGTGTCTTCACGTTTGAAAGGAAAGCTC
This sequence comes from Pyrinomonadaceae bacterium, assembly GCA_035297925.1. Classification (GTDB taxonomy): domain Bacteria; phylum Acidobacteriota; class Blastocatellia; order Pyrinomonadales; family Pyrinomonadaceae; genus PSRF01. The sequence continues at coordinate 2,552 of DATGYM010000216.1, forward strand.
GCCTCTTTTCCACGGCACCAGAAAACCAGCTCACCCACACCCGCGCCGACAGAATCGACTGCGACCATCGGCTTGCCGGTAGGCTCGAGATCTTTATTTAGCGTTTGTACAACTAAGAGCTTGCGGCCCTCGAGCGAGTCGTTCTTTACAGTTGCCACCACCGTGCCGATAACGCGTGCCAGTTGCATGGTTTGGGTTTAAGCCGGACTTTCTGTGCCGCCATTCCCGCTGATATTCCGTTCTACAACATTGATTAATATGTTCAGGCGTTCCTCTGTGCGTGCCTGCGCCTGCGTCAGCAGGTTGATACTTTGATCAGTGCGCGTTTTGTACGTAGCGGATGAATTTGACTCGACTTACTGCTTACGTGTTCACGTCCACGGTATCGATCACGCCGACAATTGCGGCATCGACGGGTACGTCTTTCATTCCCTGGGCCAGTCGCGCGCTCGACCCTGCCACCACCAGCACTCGTTCGTGATAGCCCGCGCCGACTGTGTCGACTGCCACTACGTAGCCGGTAGTGTCCGTGCCATCGACGTTTACCGGTCGCACGATGAGCAACTTTTTACCAAGTAGGCGCTCGTCTTTTTGTGACGAGACAACTGTTCCCAGAATTCGCGCGATGATCATGCTAGCCGCGGTTACCAATGGGAAGTGCATCGTCCACACTGCCATGCGGACGCGGTATCACATGAACACTGACGAGTTCGCCGACGCGACGGGCCGCCGCGGCCCCGGCGTCAGTCGCTGCTTTTACAGCCGCAACGTCGCCGCGCACGATCGCCGTAACGAAACCGGCGCCAATTTTTTCATAACCTATCAAAGTGACGTTTGCAGCTTTCACCATTGCATCGGCCGCTTCAATCATCGCGACCAGTCCTTTGGTTTCAACCATGCCGAGTGCTTCTTGCATCAGTTGCTCCTGTATTCGGGTGAATAGTAAATCGTGAATGGCAAATAGTAGACGACTTTCCCACCATTTACCATTCACCATTTACCGCTCACTGTTCGCCACGGTTGATAGCCTGGCTCAATAGTTCAACCAACTCTTCTCTGCTGAGGGAGATCTTGCCGGACCCGTTTGTTGCCGATCGCCCATGATAGTCGGCCGGCCCGGGACGGTCGCCGCTCGGGCACGACAGCCTCGTCTCATGCAGGTAGCCGCAAGCCTGACAGCGCGCACTCTCACCCAGATAGCCGGCCGCCTCGCGCACGTTTATGAGTTTTTCAATCGCATCAGCGGGTAAGTTTCTCGAGCCGCCCAGAATCCTCGCCAGTATCGCAATGCGAGCGGTATGCTCCAACGTTTCCAACCTGTCGAACGCTTGCCATAAGTCCGCTCCGTAAGCTACGGCCCCGTGGTTGGCCATCAATAAAGCGTTGTGATGCTTCACCAGTGGGCGCATGGCCGTGGTCAACTCGTCTGTTGATGGCGTGCCATAGTCTGCCAGGGGCACGCAGCCAAGCGTCAGAATGACTTCCGAAAGAATCGGCTGATCAATTGGCAAGCCGGCGACTGCGAACGCGGTGCCGTGTGGCGGATGAGCATGACAGACTGCCATGACGTCGGGGCGTTCCTCGTAAATGAGAAGGTGCATGGCCAACTCGCTTGAAGGCCGGCGGTTGCCGAGTGGCTTGCCCGTGGCGTCGGTAACCGCCAGTGAATCTTCCGTCATCCGTCCCTTACAAATCATCGTGGGAGTGGCGACGATGCGGCCGTCATCGAGTCTTACGCTGACGTTGCCGTCAGAGGAGACAACGTAGCTGCGCTCATACAATAAGCGGCCGATGTTTACGATTTCACGTCGTGCGGTCTGTTCGTCCATCATTGACTGGCTTTGTTCACCCCAAGCCAATTGCTCGCAGTTTTCAGTTGCTAAATAGCCGCTACAATTCGCGCTCGTTTAGTTCGTTAAGGTTTTCTACTCGATTCCGGCGCTTGTGATTCGTCACTGCGCTCGCCTGCGGACGCGCCAGAAAATATGACAGCGATTCAAGCGAAGTGGTCAAGTCAACTGTCTTGACCTTCACGCCCAGTCGCGCACTCAGAGATGCTGGGGCGAAGTTCAAAACAGCCTTGATCCCTGCCGACATGACCTGGTTGAGCACTTTTTGCGCTACGCGCGCCGGCACGGCGATAACCATGACGTCGATAGCCGCGTCGCCAACGACCCTTGGCATTTTGTTTACATCATGGATAAGAATCTTATCCTCGCCCACTCGCCGCCCAATTTTCTTTTCGTCGTTATCGAATAAAGCAACGACACTGAAATTTGAGCGGCTAAAACCTTTGTAGTTTGCCAGCGCCGTGCCCAGCCGGCCAGCGCCCACGATGCCAACGCGATGAGGCTTGTCCAATCCCAGAATTCGAGTGATATGTTCGCGCAGGTCCTCAACACGGTAGCCGAGTCCGCGCACACCGAACTCACCGAAATAGCCCAGATCTTTCCGAATCTGCGCAGAGTTCAGATTAAACTGCTCTGCCAGCGCCTGCGATGAAATGCTTCTAATACCGGTGGCTGAAAGAGTATTCAGGCACCGCAGGTAGACGCTTAGTCGATTGGTTGTTAATTCTGAAATCTTTTCTGACTTCATTTGAGGGAACCCGATTCGTCGTCCAGTATAGACCCAATGCGAGGCCAATGGTAAGTCTGACAAGTTTCTGGTTTCGAGTTTCAAGTTTCAAGTTTCAAGTTCCAGGTTTTCAAGTTTCGGGTTAACGTGATTTCCCACTCAAGTTTGAACTCCGAACTTGGAACTTGAAACCCTGGAACTTGAAACTCGAAACTTAATGAGCGTTGCCGAAGCCAGCATCCATAAACTACAATTGCGCTGTTTCAACCCCTGGCCTGCAGACAACCGTCGCCAATGATTGCACACTTGTCCGGCACCCTTCTTTCCAAAGATCCTAATTCCGTGATCCTTGACGTTGCTGGCGTGGGCTATGAAGTGACGATTCCTGTTTCCACCTTCTACGATCTCGAGGAACCCGGATCAAATGTAAAGCTGCGTATATACACACACGTACGTGAAGACGCGCTCCAGCTTTACGGCTTCAGGACGCTGCGCGAACGTGAGTTGTTCATGCGACTGATTTCGGTCAGTGGAATTGGGCCAAAACTGGGAATCACATTGCTCTCGGGAATGAGCGCGGATGAAATGATTGCCTCGATCAGGACAAACAATCTCGCCAGATTAACTTTGATTCCGGGAGTTGGGCGAAAGACCGCTGAGCGCCTGGTGATGGAACTTCGTGATAAAGTTGCTTCGTTATCATCTGCGCAACTGGAAGAAGAACTGGGGACCGCCGACGCAGCGGGAACGGCCATGGTGAGTGAAGATTCAACGCACTCAGATGTGCTTTCAGCGCTGCTTAACCTTGGCTATCAGCGAGGCTCGGCCGAAAAGGCAGTAACCTCGGCATTTGACGAAGGCGGCGATATCTCGGTTGAGTCGATCCTGCGCCGCAGTTTGCGAAAGCTGGCTAAAGTTTAATCACTATGGGCAGCAAACGAAGTTTAGAATTCAGCCTTTAGGCTGCCGCTTTATCGGAAAGCAAGCCGAAGATGCAACTCGGAACCGCTTGAATCTATGTCAACTGAAGGTTTAGCACGCGACTCCTCATTGAGCGCGGACGAACAGCAATTCGAATTGACTGTTCGCCCTACTCGGCTTGCCGAATACATAGGCCAGCGGCAGGTCAAGGAAAACCTACGCGTTTACATGAAGGCTGCCTTGAATCGAAGAGAAGCTCTCGATCATGTGTTGCTAACCGGCCCGCCTGGACTGGGTAAGACTACGCTGGCGAATATCATCGCGCATGAAATGGGGGCTGTGTTGCACTCGACTGCGGGACCTTCGATCGAGATACCTGGTGATCTGGTGGGGCAATTGACCAACCTGCAGAAGGGTGATGTGCTCTTCATCGATGAGATTCATCGCCTCAATCCCGCCATCGAAGAGAAGCTTTATCCGGCAATGGAGGATTACGAGTTTGACCTCATGATCGGACAGGGCGTAGTGGCGCGCACGCAAAAGATCCGCCTTGAGAAATTTACTCTGATCGGCGCAACCACGCGGCCCGGACTGCTCACTGCGCCGTTACGCGATCGTTTTGGCATCGCGTTTCATCTGGACTTCTACCCGCCGGAGGATCTGGAAATAATTTGCAAACGTTCGGCGCAAATTCTCGAGGTGGAAATCGACCACGAAGGAGCTAGCGAAATCGCGAAACGCTCCCGCGGCACACCGCGAATTGTGAATCGCCTGCTGCGCCGGGTTCGCGATTACGCTCAGGTCGATTACGACGGACGCATCACGCAGGAGGTGGCCCGGGATGCGCTTAATCGCATGGAGGTCGACAAGTTTGGCCTCGATGAAAGAGACCGCAAATTTATGTTGACCATAATCGAAAAATTTGATGGCGGGCCAGTCGGCATAGGTACTATCTCGGCCTCAATTCATGAAGAAAAAGACTCCATTGAAGAAATCATCGAGCCTTACCTGATTCAAATCGGCTTTCTCGATCGCACTCGCCGCGGGCGCATGGCAACTCGCCTCGCCTACGAACACTACGGACTTAAGCCCGCCAGTTCCCTCAAGCCAGGCCTGTTCGATTCTCAGTGAAGAATTTGTTACGGTATTTCGACTGTCAATCCTGAGTTTGAATTGAACATCAATGCGGCGTCTTTCGTCATTTTCCCGTCATTCGTTCGGCGTGCGAAACGCTGGTCCCTGGCGCTCGATCATCAGCCACTCATTACATCAGTTTCACGAAAATGATCTGTTTACCTCGTCGGCGGCGATGAGTTATTTCGGCCTGATGGCACTTTTCCCAGCCCTGCTTCTAATGCTCGGACTGAGCAATCGCATCACTGCCGCGACCGAGTTGTTGAGTCATGCCGTCGACGTCTATCCTGGCTCGAGCAAATTTCTGCGCGAAACGATCGGCTCAATGTCTTCAGTCGGTACAGGCGTAATAATCACCTGTATCGTCGTTACTGTCTGGGCGGGTTCCTGGGTCTTCGCTGTCATTGAGCGTGCCCTTAATAGAATTTGGGGCGCCACCTCGCGCACGTTTTGGCATGGGCGCGCATTGACGATTGGAATGATCGGACTGGTCGGCGTGCTGCTGGCGTTTTCGGTGCTGCTGACTTCCCTGGTGTTGCGCCTCAGGGAGATGGCGGAACGACTGTCACCTCGCCAGGTCGCTCAGTATCCGCTGCTGCTTTCGGCCGGCAGCGTCTTCTGGCAAGGTATTTTCGCAATCGTCAGTTTTGTAATCACAGTAATCCTCTTCGTCGTGGTTTATCGCTTCATGCCGAAGGCCGAAGTAACTCTGCGTGACACTCTGCCCGGAGCGATTATCGGCGGGCTGTTGTGGGAAGTGGCAAAGTATGTGTTTGCCGGAGCGCTCAATTATTTTCATTACGATCAGATTTACGGATCGGTGGGCGCCGTTGTCGCGGTGCTGACCTGGAGCTACGTCTCGAGCTTGATTCTCTTGTTTGGCGCACAGCTCACCGCTGTGTTTCACCGTGAGCATCCACATTACCCGACGGTTGCCCAAATACCCCTCTCTTCCTAAGAATGTATCTCTCGGATTTCGATTATGAACTTCCCGAAGAACTGATCGCGCAGGAACCTCTGGAACAGCGTGACGCGTCCAGGATGTTGATTCTCGATCGCAAAACACAAACCCTTGAAGACTCGAAATTTGAACGTTTTCCGGAATACGTGCGCGCGGGAGATGTCGTGGTTGTCAACAACACGCGCGTGTTTCCAGCCCGACTAATCGGTCGGCGCGAGCCGTCAGGTGGCCGTGTCGAAGTTTTGTTGACCCGCGAAGTGGAACCGGCAATCTGGGAAGCTCTTGTGCGGCCGGCACACAGGTTGAAGGTTGGCGCTCGATTGCGTTTCGGCGACTCGAGCTTGCACGCCAGCCTGGTCGGATCTTCAGCGAAAGGACTGCGACTGCTGAAGTTTGAAGTTGACCGCGAGGAAGCTTTGCCTTTGGCTGCTTTGCTGAACGAGCAGGGTCACACTCCGTTGCCCCATTACATTCGGCGGCCTACAGGCGAAGGCGCTGCGGATCGGGAACGCTACCAAACCGTCTTCGCGCGCGAACAAGGAGCCATCGCGGCCCCCACTGCCGGACTCCATTTTACGCCTGCAATAGTATCAGCCTTGCAGGAGCGAAACGCCCTTGTTGTTGAAATCACGCTGCACGTTGGTTATGGGACATTTGAGCCGGTCAGAGTTGAAAATGTTGCGGAGCATCACGTCGCTTCAGAGTTTTTCCAAATCAGCGAAAGAGTCGCTGGATTGATTAACGAGGGCCGTGGGCGCGGGGGGCGCGTTATCGCCATTGGCACAACCACTACACGCGCGCTGGAATCAGCCGCTGGCGCAAACGGCAAAATTGAGCCCGGGGCCGGCGAGACTGAATTAACAATTACACCAGGTTACAAGTTTCGTATCACTGACGCGCTGCTGACGAACTTTCACCTGCCCCGCTCGTCTTTATTATTGCTTGTTGCCGCTTTTGGCGGCCGCGATTTTACGCTGCGCGCATACCGCCACGCCGTGGCGACTCGCTACAGGTTTTACAGTTATGGTGACTGCATGCTTGTGATCTAGTGATCGGTAAAAAGATGATGTTAGACTATCCTGCACTCCCGACTGCTTCGTTGGTTTTGTCGCAATGGCCGTACTAAAAAAAATTCGCTCCCGCTGGTGGTCGCCCTCGGCGGAAGATTTCTCGCCGGAGACGCAGAGTACTGCGCCGGCGACTGTCGGCCAGCGTTACGATATTCGACCGCTTACCGTGTCACATCTTGACGAATGCTGGCGGCTGGATCAGCGCTGCTTCGTCGACGGCGAAGCTTATAGCCGCGAAACTTTCGAGTACCTTTTGACTGCTCCCGAAGCCGTTTCTTACCGCGCAACGACCTCTGCCGGCTCAATGGTTGGCTTTGTTATAGGCCTGGTCGAACCGGATCATACCGGACACGTTACTACGGTCGGTGTAGCTCCGGATCATCGCCGGCGACGACTGGCAAAACGTCTGATGGCGGAAGTTGAAAAGGGCTTTCGACAGCGCAATGTCCGTCTGGTGCGGCTGGAAGTCAGGTCGCTCAATATTGCAGCGCAAAAGCTGTATGAGGATCTGGGATATGCGGTGACGCAGCGGCTGCCGAAGTATTACTCAAATGGCGGGGACGGTTTGTTGATGATTAAATCGCTGGACTAGCCGTGGGACGGGAATTGAGGGTCAATCTCACTTGAAATCTGAAGATCTGGGACGTGAACCTTTGCGATGATGTGAAATCTCAAATTTGAGAGCTTCCTTAGCCCTTCCGTAATTCCGTCAAGACCTGCTTCGCAACTGCCTTTAATGTGTCAAATACTCCGGCTCCGGTGGAGGCAACTGCCTCGACTATCGGTTCTTCCTTGCGGCGCAGCTCCGCCGTCAGTTCCTCTACCGGAATAATGTTGGGAAGGTCCCGCTTATTGAGTTGGAGCACATACGGAAGTTTCATCAGATCGTAACCCTGGGCCTGCAGGTTTTCTTCCAGATTGTAAAGAGACTCCACATTGGCATCCATTCGCTCTTCCTGCGAATCAGCTACGAATACAACTCCGTCAACGCCCTTGAGGATTAGCTTGCGGGAAGCATCATAAAAAACCTGACCCGGGACAGTGTAGAGATGAAACCGTGTCTTGAAGCCGCGCACAGTCCCCAGTTCCAGGGGCATGAAGTCGAAGAATAGTGTGCGGTCAGTTTCTGTCGCCAGACTGATGAGTTTTCCTCGAGACTGCGGCGCGGTGGAGTCAAAGATGTGCTGAAGATTCGTCGTCTTACCGCACAGGCCCGGACCGTAGTAGACGATTTTGCAATTGATTTCGCGGGAGGCGTAATTGATAAAGGTCATATGGCATTTACTCTTGTTGTCACTTATTGGAAAAGACTGTCAATGTCTTCTTCAGTGATTTCGCCGAACGGATCCTCGTCCTGGAATTCGGTTTTACTGATCTCGTCCACCATCACCGATAGCTGCTGCGACACCTGCTTGCTCCTTAATTTCACCAGTCCCAGGCTCGACCGCTCGTCGAAGACGACGATGAGAAGCAGACGTCCGATCACTGAAATGTGAATGCTTTCCCGCTCTCCCTCATGAGACAGAGTCGGAAACTCCTTCTCGCCGATTAGCTGCGCCATGCCGCCGGTTGCGGCAACATTGCCGGCGGCTAATGAGGCCAGACTGGTTGTGTCAAGATTTCCTATCTCGCCCTGTGAGGCTATCTCCTGACCGTCCTTGTCGATGAGAAAGACCACCTTGGCCGCAGAATCCATGCGGAGACGAGCGAGTATGGCCTTAATCTGGTGATACTGCTGCTCTCGGAGCAGAAGAGGCGTGTCTGCCATTAGTACAACTTTCTGTTTGAAGATAAGGGAGGCAAGAACAAATGGCGGGCTTTGATTCGAGAAACCGAAAGCTTCAGGTGTCAAGCCACTGAAGGTAAAGCGTTTTTCGGTTGTCTTGTTCTCGCCGGAGCGGCGGGGATCATCTTCCCCGAAGGCCGCAAAGCACTCTAACATAGCCAACAATGTGCTTCAAGTGTTTTCCTTTGTTGACCATCCGGAGGATCTGAATGCGAATTGTGAGCGGCTTTTCCCTCCTTAACGGCTGTTTTCATTGATTTAGAACAGAGGCTATGTTACTCTGCCACCGCAACTTCCGGAGCAGTTAGGTCCCCAATTGCCCTTTCAAATATCATCGTAGAAATGAGCGCAGTCACCAAAGGTTTGAGACGTTCGACCTCACGCGCAGTCAGTCGCCGTGCGGCGCCGAAATCTGCCGCGAAGAGGCGAGCCACGC
>DATGYM010000217.1:0-4108 GCA_035297925.1 Pyrinomonadaceae bacterium
AGAAATCTTGCGGATGCCCAATAGAGAGGTTCGCGAGCTACGAAAACAGATTCAGATGATCTTTCAGGATCCTTTCGCGTCGCTCAACCCGCGCATGCGGGTCGTTGATATCGTTGGCCGGCCGCTGATGACTTTTTACGGGCTTCAAGGCGCGAAGAAAGTCGACCGAGTCAGCGAATTGCTGGAGTTGGTCGGTCTGAGATCCGACCATCTCTATCGTTATCCTCATGAGTTCAGCGGTGGACAGCGCCAGCGCATCGGTATCGCCCGCGCGCTGGCGGCCAATCCTAAACTTATCATTGCTGATGAGCCGGTCTCGTCGCTTGACGTATCGGTCCAGGCGCAGGTATTGAATCTGTTGCGCAAGCTGCAGCGTGAGCTGCAACTGAGCATGATTTTTATCTCCCATGACTTGAACGTGGTCGGCTACTTGGCCGATATTGTTGGCGTCATGTACGCCGGCAAAATGATGGAGATAGCCCCGGCAGAAACTATTTTCAAGCATCCGCTGCACCCGTACACCAAGGCGCTGTTGGCAGCTAATCCGACCGTTGGCTCGTTCATGGACAGCCTACCGGCAACGCTCAAGGGGGAAATCTCGCTGCCGGTCAACCCCCCCGCGGCGTGCCGTCTCGAACCGCGCTGTCCGATCAGGGTTGAAAAATGCAAGGTGATAGAGCCACTATTGGCGGAGAAACAAAGCGATCATTGGGTCGCTTGTCATGAAGTGAACTAAAAGGACAGGTACTTTCAGGATTACTGTGAAGCTGTTGTCACCACGGAGGACACGAAGTTCGGAATTTTGTTTAACGAAAAGCTTCGTGTCCTTCGTGGTGAGCAAAACAAATTGAATGTAACACACATTATCCGCACAATCGCCTGAATAACCAAGGCAAAATCAGGATGGAGAGAAAGTATGGAGATCAAACATAAACTCATTAGCGCCGATTCTCACGCGGGATTCGATCGCGACGATTTTACCCGCCGGATGTCGGCGGCGAAGTGGGGTGACCGTATACCGCATATCGTCGAAACGTACAAAAACGGCAAACGGGTCGATCGCTGGTCGGTGTACGGCGAGCCGAAAAGCAACGACGTGGCGAATTGCCCGGCATTGATGGGCGAGCCGTTTCCGACCTATCCGAAACTTTACGAAGAGATTCCCAAGGCTTATTACGATCCGCAGGCGCGCCTGGCGATGCTCGACGCGGATGGGGTCGACGCCGAAGTGCTTTTCCCCAACCCTCCCGGTGGAACTTATTTCGAGCCTGGCGACGTCGAATTCGAACTAGACGTGGTGCGTACTTACAATGACATCCTTGCCGAGTGGTATCGCACCAGCGATCGCTATCTGCCATTGGCAGCCGTGCCGTACTTGAGTTCGCCTGAAGTGATTAAACGAGAGTTCGAACGCGCCGCAGCGGCGGGTCATCGCGGCGTGAACCTGATGGGGCAGATGCCCAAAGGTTTGCCGCATATCACCGATCCTTACTGGTATCCGCTTTGGGATGTGTGTCAGGCATTGTCGTTGCCAGTTCATTTCCATGGCTCGGCCGGGCTGAGCGCCGGCGCGTCGGTGCGCAAGTGGAGCGGTTATTCGCATCGCCAGGCCCATTCGGCGCAGACCGCGACCTCGGCGGTGACGCCGGCGCAGATCGTGCCGCAATTTATCTTTTCTGGGATTACGGAGAGGTTTCCTGGTTTGGTGAGTGTGTTTCCCGAGGCCGGGGTCGGCAGTCTGAACTACGTCATCGCCTCCTGCGATCACGAGTGGGAAAGCCGCCACCTCTGGACCGAAGGCGTGATCACTCGGCCGAGCGAGATCGTGCACCGGCAGATGTACGTGAACTTTTGGTTCGAGGCCGAAGGCATCAAGCTGCGCGACGACATCGGCGTCGACAACATCATGTGGGAATCGGACTTTCCTCACGTGGCGTCGTACTATCCGCATTCCTGGCGCGAAGTCGAGCGTGTGCTCAAAGGCGTGCCGGAAGCGGACCGGCGCAAGATGCAATATGAAAACGCCGTGCGGCTGTACAAGATCGACGCTGTTTTGCCAGCATAAATAGTCGGAGAACTCACCGCGGAGGACGCAGAGTAAAGCGGCATTGACTAAAAAATTCTCCGAACTCTGCAAACCCTGTGTCTTTGCGGTGAATATATTCTTATCCTTTCCTAATCCCGAATATTTTAGAGAGGAAAGTTTGCATGCAATTGAAATACGGATTCATCAGCGTTGACGACCATGTTCAGGAGGTGCCCAATCTGTGGAGTGAGCGGCTCAAAAAAAAGTTTGGTGACCGAGTCCCGCATTTAGTAACTGCGAAAGATGGCAGCGAACAGTGGCTCCTGGATGGTAAAATTCTTCTTGATGGCCGCTCCGCTCGCGCCGGGGCTTTGATGGCGGATCGCAATGAAGATCCCAAACGCTGGGCCGATGTGCCGGCGCCGGCGTTTGCGCCCGCGGAGCGTTTGAAGGCGATGGATTCGGCGGGTATCGACTATTCGGTGCTCTACCCGACGGTGGCCGGGCTGGCAGGGGAGACTTTCGGCCGCCTGCAGGACTCCGAATTGGAAATCGCCTGTGTTCAAGCTTACAACGACTGGCTGATCGATGAATGGGCCAGCGTCAGCAAGCGCTTTATCCCGCAGTGTCTCGTGCCGATTTGGCCGGTCGAGGCGGCGATTACTGAGATCAGGCGCGCCGTTGGCCGAGGCCATCGCGGTGTAATCTTGCCGTCGTTACCGATGCACCTGCGCGACGTTCCTCATATCAGCGGACCGGAATACGATCCGCTGTGGTCCGTCTGCGAGGAGTTGGCAGTGCCGGTTTGTCTCCATGCGGGCGCGTCGCGGGAATTGCAGTCGCCGCTGCCGCCGCAGATGAAACCGGCGCTAGCCGCGGCATTGGACGCGGCTACCAAGCCGGTTTCGAGCGTGTTCGTGATTTCGCTTTACTCTTTTTCGCGGGTCTTGTTGCGCCATCCGAAACTGCGCTTGGTCTTAGCTGAGAGCGCGCTCAGTTGGGGCATGCTCTATTTGGAATGGGCCGATCACCAGTTCGAACATGACGGTCTTGCCCGCGAGGGTTACGACCTCACGCCTTTGCAAATGTTCAAGCGCCAATGTTTCTTCAACGCCTGGTACGATCCGGTCGCGCCCTTCACCGATTATATCGGCGCCGATCATATTCTCTGGTCGGCCAATCTCCCGCTCGCCAATTCAACTTGGCCGCGAACCCGGGAAACCATCGAACATTGTTTCAAGGGAGTATCTGCGGAAGCGCGCGAAAGAGTGTTGTGGAGGAACGCGGCGGAGCTGTATCGGCTGTAGGGTTAGTGAGGTGCCAGATAGTTTGCCCGCGGTCAGATAAGCGTGAGCCTGATGACCTGTCTGTCGCATAGTTTTGGTTTGTTAGGTGCAGTCGAATATAGGTGCTATACTTTACGGGAAAGGAGTCGCCATGAAACATGAAAGCGTCGTTGTGCACCGCGATCCGGATATCCTAGGCGGGACACCGGTTTTTATTGGGACGCGCGTTCCCGTCAAAGCGCTTCTTGATTACATCGCCGGGGGACACACCCTGGATGATTTTCTGGATGATTTTCCCACGGTGACTCGCGCGCAGGCGGTGGCAGTCTTGGAGCAGGGGATCCAGTTGCTGGTCGATTCTCATGCGCGTGCTGCTTGATGAATGTGTTCCTCGGAAGCTGCGAAACGAGCTGCCCGGACATGATGTAAAGACCGTTGCCGACGTGAAGTGGGCAGGGACCAAGAAGATGATTGGGGTCAAAACTTTTCTTGTGACATTCACTATTCCGCCTCCAACTGATCCTGCCTGCGAACATCAAAGGTAAAGATTTGACCCCGACGTCTAACATCGGCCTGGAGCCGACTGGGAATAGCGTCCGCTCCTTCGTCGCTCCCGCTATTCCCAGCGGCTCAGGCCCAGCGTTATGTCCCGAGCAATCGCCTGAGGTTTTGCTAGAACCATGCGACGTGAAGAAGGAGATGGTGTCAAATCTTTATTTGTGACATTCATCAAAGTTCAATTTGTACCAGTGTCAAAAGTAAAGACCCCAATCACCGACCCAATCACGTATAGTCT
>DATGYM010000218.1:0-2282 GCA_035297925.1 Pyrinomonadaceae bacterium
ATGGAATTTATCTTTGCTTCCGTCCGCGTTACGATCTCCGCCGGCAACGGCGCGTACAGCAAGTCCTTCGCAAACTGTTCGCCATCGTGAATTCCCCACCACAGGAAATCGACCAGCGCCTTTCCTTTGGCCGCATTCTTCTGGTCCTTGTAAGCGAGGATATAGGTGTAGCTGGCAATCGGATAAGCGTTCTCCCCGGTGGCGTTTGTGATTGAGACGCGCAGATCTTCAGGCGTTTGCGCCGAAGCTGAGGCTGCGGCTGCAGTAACTGCGTCGATTGAAGCCTCAACAAATTTTCCGCCGGCGTTTTTGATGAGAGCAGCGGGAAGTTTGTTCTGTACCGCATAAGCGAGCTCTACGTAACCAATCGTATTTGGCTGCTGTTTAATTTGTCCGGTGACGCCTTCATTGCCCTTGCCGCCCTGGCCGACCGGCCACTTCGGCGATTTATCGGTGCCCACCTTCTCTTTCCATTCCGGGCTGACTTTTGAAAGATAGTCTGTGAAGACGAAGGTCGTGCCGCTGCCATCAGACCGATGTACCGTAGTAATGTCTGCCGCCGGCAGGTTCACGCCGGGATTGTCCTGCTTGATGTGCGCGTCGTCCCACTTCTTTATCTTGCCCAGGAAAATGTCAGCCACGACTTCCGGGGAAAGTCGGAGTGGTTGGGCGATCGAGGCAACGTTATAGGTGACGACTACTGCGCCGAGCACGGTCGGAATATGCACGATCTCGCCGGGAGCCGCTTTAAGCTCCGTATCGCTCATTGGCGCGTCCGAGGCGCCGAAGTCGATGGTCTGCTCCTGGATTTGCTTGATCCCGCCGCCCGATCCGATGGACTGGTAATCGATGCGTATGTTTGAGTGAAGCTTGCCGTATTCGCTGACCCATTTCTGATAAAGCGGATTAGGAAACGTTGCGCCCGCGCCTTGCAGGTTCACTGTTCCGCCCGTTCCAGCAGGGCCGTCGCTACCGCTACAGGCAAGAGCGAGGACCGCGAACGACGCGATCAGCACGACAAAGAGGATCTGGCGAGATTTCCACAAAGAGGACATCGGCATTTCTCCAACTGCAGGGATTTTTCAAGCAGGAATTTAGGTGGCGGGTGTTACATCTAACTGAACTGCGTCTGAACTCTGCGTAAACTTTGGATCCGGCGCCCCGAGCTACGAAAGCGCGTCGGTAGTTGCTGACAATAATCTATAGCCCACGTTGACCATCGTATCGATTCTTACTTTGCTGGCGCCGAGCTTGTTGCGCAGACGATAAATGTAAACGTGAAGACTTTCAGTATTCATGGGTTTTTCATTTCCCCAGGCATATTCCCAAAGACCTTCGGCCGTGACGATCCTTTCTGGAGAACGCGCCAGGCAAGAAAGGATTAGAAACTCTGTACGTGGCAGTCTTAGCGATTGCCCGCCGCAGGCGACGTAATAGTTCTTGTGCTCGATACGCAGATAGCCATCGTCATACACGTCAGCGGCAATTGGCTGCGGGCCTTTCACTTGAGTGATTGTGGTCTGTGTAACGGACATATGATTTGTTGTGGGAACAACCAGCGGGGCAAACCCACCGTCCCAACCTTGAGATATTCCTAACTCGTTTACGCGATCTCCTTTGAAAGCCACTGATTAGTAGCTTAAAAGTTTAATCTCAGAGCGAATTGAATTTGCCGATTCGTCCCGAGACCTACCGTACGCTCAGCCGTTTGTCGTAACAGTCCGAAAGTGCTTCCGGCCGCGCTCTGCGTGAACGCCTGTCCCGGCTGCAACCCGGAACCCAGGACAAAAGCGTTGGCTGTCGTATTAAACGTCAAGGTCGGAAGCGCGACGTTGAGCGTTGAGGCCGGATTCGCAAAGTTTGCGTGATTGAAGACGTTGAAAACTTCCGTCCGGAATTCGAGGTTCTTTGTTTCTGAGAAATGAATGCGCTTGTTCAGGATCAAATCAAACTGCTGAAAGTTTGGCCCTTTGAGCGCATTGCGCGGTAGATCTCCAAATGTTCCTGCCGCGGGAATCGCAAAGGCCGCCGGGTTGAGGAAGTTCCTGTCACTCCCCAGATATGGATTAACGCCAGAAACTAAATCAGGCCGACGGGTTTGGCGCGACGATCCGCCACCCGGCGCGTTTACGGTCGCGATAAACCCGGCCGGCAGCGGCTGCGCAGCGCTCACTGAAGGAAGTTGTACGGTAAAGCCGTTGGGAACGGTTCGCGTAGTCGTGGCGCTGTCATTAACAACGCATGATGCGGCTGCGCAGACTGCCACAACATCCGGTCTTGTA
>DATGYM010000219.1:0-23332 GCA_035297925.1 Pyrinomonadaceae bacterium
ATACCTTCGTGACTCCGGGCTTTGCATGACCCATGAGGCAGGCCCGCGTCTAACCCTGACAGCGCACTTGC
The DNA here is from genome assembly GCA_035297925.1 of Pyrinomonadaceae bacterium. Classification (GTDB taxonomy): domain Bacteria; phylum Acidobacteriota; class Blastocatellia; order Pyrinomonadales; family Pyrinomonadaceae; genus PSRF01. The sequence goes on from DATGYM010000219.1 coordinate 72, forward strand.
CTCCGACGGTCGTCTTCTGTCGAGGGGCTCCAAGTCCACCAGACCGGGGATAACCGTTTGTTCTGGATCAATATTTTCGATCTCGACCTTCGCGCCGAACTGATTCGCACTCTGACCAACGGCGATCGAGAGGTTTACGAGCAAGCTCTTAAGGACTACGAGGTGAATACAATAGTAAAGCTTTCGGAATCACCCGAGATCATCCCGCAAGACGTTCGCGTGCTGGAGCTAATTTACCCTTCCGGCGCGTTTCGGAAGCTCGACGGGTCGACCGTCCAGCCGCTCATAGAAACCCAGCGTTACTTCATAGAGCCGCTGATTTCTCTGATGGAGACGGGCAAGATTCCTGCCCCCACCTTCAATCTAACCGCGGCTCATCATCTCGATACGGAAGTCTTCATTCTCGCTGGCGGAGGTGACGAGACGGTAGATTATCGCACTTCAATCGCGCTTGCTTATCTTTATCCGCGACACCAGCTTTTTATCGCTGATGACAATCATGTGTTCAACAAGTTGACAGAGAGCGGATTAAGCAATCGCCTGATCCAATCATTCTTGAGATTCGGGCTCGGCTCATCGGAATTACAAGAGCCTATGGGGGCCGCCGAATCGCACCGCTGGGTCGAGCGATAGAATTATGCCCTCGTTTGCAACGTCGCCACTAGGAAATTGCGTCGCCAACTTGGCGTTTGATCGGCTGCAAAATTAATATGGGCAAGAACAAACAGCTTGACAAGTTTTTCGTGCTCGCTCGTTACTCCCCATCTGTCAGGCTCACAATCGAGTACGGACTTCTAGATTCTACGCGCGCGTGGGAGCGAAAGGCTTCCCTTACTTGAACACGGAACGCCCGGGGTTTCATAGCAACCATTGCTTCCCAGCGCGGGAAAAAAAGATGCCCATCGCCCAGGGCCTGACACCGCGCCGAGCACGCCTCACGCATTGTTCACCGAGGCTTAGCCGCGTGTGTTTTGGCTGGTTGATAAGTGCCGGGAACAGTCCTCCCAGCTATGTTCAAACGGTTCCAGCTGTTGATGGCCGTGACCGCAAGCGTCAGATCGGCCAGTTCTTTCTCAGGAAAGAATTCTCTTACTTGCTCATACACGGAATCAGGCACATGGCCTTCCCGAACGTTCGTCACAGCTTCCGTCCAAGCTAATGCTGCGCGTTCACGATCCGAGTAATACGGAGATTCCTGCCAGGCGTCCAAACCGTACAGCCGCTGATCCGTCTCACCAGCAGCTTTCAGATCCTTCCAGTGCATATCAATGCAGTAAGCACAGCCGTTGATTTGTGAAGCCCTCAGCCTCATCAAATCAAGGAGCTTAGACTCGATTCCGCACTCGCGAAGGTAATTTTCAATTCCCAACAACGCTTTAAACGCGCCGCGGTCGACTTTCAGAAAATCGATTCTGGGTTCCATATGTTTCCTCCTAAATGAATTGTGACGCAATTGTTTCTTGCCACATCGCAAGCAACGGGAATCGCGTAATAGATTCAGTTCGCCTCAGTGAACGAGATGCGATTTGCTCGGGAAAGGTTAGCAACTATGATTTCAATTTCAATTCGATCGAGATTCAATTCAAATGCAATGTTCACCACAGATTGATGAAACAACCTACGCAGTGACTCTACAGTGCGTAAAGAACGTTCCCGCAACTGCGCAAGTCGATTTCAATTGCCTTTAGCCCGCCGACGGCGCACCTTCTGCCATTTCACTTTGAAGTCGCGCGCCGCAACGGGCTGACCGGGAAAGGGATTCGTGTCGAGTTCACTGTTCCGAATTACAAACGCTCCGTTGACAAGCAGGTACTTCACGCCATCGCTCGTCTGATTTGGCGGCTCGAAATTGCCCGGTCCTGCACAGTCGCGGGATCGAAAACGGTGATATCCGCATCCATGCCAACCTGAAGCCGCCCTTTGTTCCTCATCTGCGGAGCAGTCTCTTCGAGAATCGTCGCTGGTAAGTATGAAGTCCTGGCAATAGCGTCGGACGTGTGGCTATGCGGATGCTGCGAAAAGAACACCGTCTCCGCCGATTACGATGAGAAACCTGCTGGCTCATACACCGGGCTTTCAGGAGCCAGTAGTGGCCCCTGCTCCGCGATTGTGTCGGCCCTTTGTGGCAAAGGCTGACCCGACCGATAGGCAACGGTATTTCCGGCCTGAAAATGGTTGAAAGTATCCTCTTCCAGGGCATCCTCTCCTGGGTCATCTAGTGTTATTAACAACTCCAAGTCTTCTTCGCTCATGTGAACCTCCAAAGCAAATGACAACTTCCTCAATCTGTATTCGTCGCGGCCAACCGCCAGAATCTTGACTAGCTGGCTGATGAACTCGTTCCTCAGCTAATCCGTCAGACTTCGGCCGTCTTCAAACCGCTCGACGTTGAAGATCGTTGCCAATCATGACTCTTCATGCCTCCTCAAGCGGTGATACAAGTCAGACCCCACCTACTCCTGGAACGGTGCGTTCATCAGGAAGTCCACGGTAGACGGCCGCTTGTAGCCTGGGACAAAACGTTCGCCGAAGTCGCCCGCGAAATTGTCGTAGGTAGTCTCAGGCTTGGTCTTGACAATATTGCAGACTGAATCCGTGAAGCGCCGTTTCATGTCGAGGCGGGGAAATGCCTCGAGGATGCTCTTCATTTCGTTCGGCGGGATCCGATCGTATTGGAATCCGAATTCGACGCCGATCCCAGCCGTGCAGAGAGCGACTTCCGCTTCCTTGTACAAGCCGATCGAAGGTGTGGAATTGAGAGCGACGCTGTCCCAGATCAACTGCACGCGGCGATCGTCGAGGCCTTGCTCGCGCGCGAACGCCCGCGCCGCGTCGGCTCCTTCTATCTCGAAGCGCTTTTGACCCCTCAACCTGTTCGTGAGCCCGAGGTCGTGGAGCAGCGAGCCAACAGCGACGACTTCCGCGTCGTGAGCTATGCCCTGCAGCTGTCCGAGCCGGACTGCGAAGAGCCAGGATCGGACAGCGTGGTTGAAGAGAAACGGTTCGGAATGAGTCCGGGCATAGTCCATTGCTCGGGTCACAAGCGGCGTGTCGATCACCGTGATGCTTCCCAAGACTTTGGCCGGCTTAGCTGTTGGCGACATGGTACTTCTCCCCCTTGATGAAGGCGAGCAGATCGGCGTTGATTTGATCCTGATGTGTGGCCGTGATGCCGTGCGGCGCGCCCGGGTAGTAGATGTCCTTCGCGCCCTTAATGAGTTGGGCCGACTTCACGGCAGAATTCTTCACCGGAACGACCTGATCGTCCTCGCCGTGAAGCACCAAAGTAGGTACATCGAACTTCTTGAGGTCCTCGGTGAAGTCGGTCTCAGAGAAGGCTTTGACGCTCTCGTAGGCGTTCTTCAGACCGGACTGCATGCTCCACGCCCAGAACTGATCGAGAATGCCTTGGGAGACTTTGGCTCCAGGCCTATTGGCGCCATAGAACGGGATTGCAAAGTCCCTGTAGGTCTGCGAGCGGTCTTTCATCAGGCTTGCACGAATGCCGTCGAACAGCTCGATGGGTAAGCCTTCGGGATTGGCGTCAGTCTTCAACATGAGCGGCGGCACTGCAGCGATCAAGACGGCCTTGGCGACTCGGCTCGTTCCATGGCGGCCGATGTAGCGCGCGACTTCTCCGCCTCCGGTGGAGTGGCCAACCAGCGTGACTTGCTTGAGATCGAGGGCTTCGATCACTGCCGCAAGATCGTCGGCATAGCCGTTCATGTCATTGCCGGATGAGGCCTGGCTGGATCGCCCGTGGCCACGTCGGTCGTGCGCGACCACGCGGAAGCCGTTCTGTGCGAGGAAGAGCATTTGTCCGTCCCACATGTCGGCATTCAAGGGCCAGCCGTGCGAGAACGTAACGACCGGGCCAGTGCCCCAATCCTTGTAGTAAATCTGCGTTCCATCTTTCGTTGTGATAGTACCCATAAAACACTCTCCTTTTCTTGTTGTGCCGTTCTCGTAACTTCAAGTTTTCCGAAGTTCTCGATCGGCGATTGTTGCGGCCAGCTTAGCTGCTACTGCTACTGCTCTTGAGCATCACGCGATCTGCGCGATCGTCTTCGCGACCGCGGCCGCGCCAGCCTCTACCCGTCCGATGTCGTCATCCACAATCACTCCGTATGTTTTGAGCGGATCTTTCGCCGGGCCGCGCAAAACCTCGCCCGTGCATACGTTGAATTGCGCGCCGTGATTCGGACACGTCACCGTTGTTCCGTCGAGTTTGCCTTCGTCCAGTGGACCTTACCTGTGCGTGCAATTACCCTGAGTGGCGCAGAAACTTCCGGCAATGTTGAACACGGCCACATTGCCCACCAGCAAGGCCGATCCTGGTGGCACTTCGCTTACACGGAATTCATTTTCTTTGAGGACCGCTGGATCGATCGCGATTTTCATTTTTATAACCTCTAACTTTTATTTTTGGAGCCACCGCTCCTGTTCCCAAAACGGACGATACCTCTATCGTTTCCGTCTGAATCGAATCCTTCTCCCTTAAGGATTCGAATTCGATCACGGTTCGCTATTAAGCAAGTCTGCGGCCAATCTGAGACCAACAAATTTACCGCTAACTCCACAGTAGCAGTGTCGATTGTCAAAAAATCGAGACCAGGAATTCGCTGCTTCGTCATCACCTCACACCGCTAACAAATCGAACGCCGGCGTAAGCGATCTCCAAATTAGAGCTGTGGAATGAAGGGACGAAAACGAGGGAAAAAGGCGTGGGGGTCCGGCTTCTAATTGCCTTTTAACCTCAGCTCGGCGTGACGGGAGCAATCAACGGTGTGGTCGTTGACCATTTCAACGGCCTGCAACAGTTTTGCACGTCGGTGGATTTTCACATCGCCATCCAGCAACACTCGCCTCAGCAGACGGCGGCCAGTTGTCCTTGTTTGATGCCATGCTTCTTCATCCGATAGATCAGCGTAGTTCTCGACAAACCCAAGCGCGCAGCGGCGCCGGTCTGCCCACCGACGATCCATCGCGATTGCCTGAGCGCATCGAGGATGTAATTGCGCTCAGCTTCAGCCAGCGTGCAAAAGGTTGTGGGCGTGGTTACGCTCGCCAGCTGCCGCAGTTCTTCAAGTGGCGGACGCAATGCACCTCCCTGAGTCATGATCACGGCGCGCTCGATGAAGTTCTGCAACTCGCGCACGTTGCCCGGCCAGTCGTGCAGTTTCAGAACTTCATTGACTTCGTCGGGAATATTCTCGACCCGCTTGTTCATCTGTGCGGCGAACTTGTGCACGAAGTGTTGGACCAACAGCGGGATGTCGTCCCGTCGCTCGCGCAGCGGCGGAAGCTTTATGGGAAACACATTCAGTCGGTAGTAGAGGTCGGCGCGGAACTGCTTGTCGCGGACCATCGCGGCCAGGTCCTGGTTAGTCGCCGCAATGACGCGAACGTTGACCCGGATTGTGCGAGTGCTTCCCAACCGCTCGAACTCCTGTTCCTGAAGCACTCGCAGGAGCTTCGGCTGCAACTCCAGCGGCAGATCACCGATCTCGTCGAGAAACAAAGTGCCGCCGTGGGCGAGCTGAAGGCGGCCAATCGATGGCGCGACGGCGCCGGTGTAAGCGCCGCGTTCGTGACCAAAGAGTTCGCTTTCCAGCAGGCCGGTGGGAATGGCCGCACAGTTTAGCTTCACGAACGGCTGATCCCGGCGCGGGCTGAGATCGTGAATCGCGCGAGCGATTAGTTCTTTGCCGGTACCCGTCTCACCGTTGATGAGCACCGCTGAACTGGTAGGCGCAACCGTCTCGACCTGCTTGAGCACCTGCTGGAATTTGAAACTTGACCCAATCATTCGATCACTCTGCGGACGTTCAGTTTTGAATGATCTGCTAAACACAACCTGATTCATGTCGCTAACATGTGCTGCGAAACTGGCAACGCTCATGACCTAATCCTTTCTCTGAGCTAACTCAGTACCTGTCATCCCAACTTTTGCTTTAGTGCCGAGTCTAAAGCGGCCAGCAGGACTTCTTCCTTAAAAGGTTTCTTGAGAAAAGCAATTGCACCGGCTACAACGGCCTCGGCCTGTGCCTTCTCATTACCGTTTGCCGTGATGATGATTGCTGGAATGCTTTGGCCGTCAGCCGCCAACTTCCGCTGCAGTTCGAGGCCGCTTATCCCGGGCAGCCATAAGTCCAACACCGCGCAGTCCGTTTGCAATGACGCATCTGAATCAAGAAAAGCCTCGGCCGAAGCGAACAGCCTGACTTCGCAACCAACCGAGCTGATGAGATTCTCAAGAGCTTCACGGACCGACTGGTCATCATCTACAACCGCGATAAGAGGCTTATGCTTCAATCCAATGCCTTCCTTCTTTTCTTCTCCACCAGGAGGTCTTTTTCCCGATAGACGCGAGGTTACACTTTGACGGGGCCTATTTCTATCAGACCTTGGTATGAGGCGATTACGAGGACAGTAACCCGCGTACCTTGTACGTAATTCACATGGGTGGAGAGCCGGGGCTACTGAGACGTTCAGCCATGCGCACGAGATCCGCGAGCGAGTCCGCTCGCATCTTCTGCATGACCTTTCCGCGGTGCTGCTTGATGGTGATTTCGCTGTTGTTAAGCTTGAGAGCGATCTGTTTGTTGAGCAGTCCCTGCACGACCAGCTCCATTACCTCGCGTTCCTTGGGCGTGAGTTGCTCATGACGATCGCGAAGTTGCGCTACCTCAGCCCGATCCGCGCGTGCCAAACGATCGTGCTCGATTGCCTGATTGATCGCGGCCAGGAGTTCCGAATCACTAACCGGCTTGGTCAGAAACTCTACCGCGCCTGCTTTCATCGCGCGCACCGTGGTTGGAATATCGCCATGGCCGGTGATGAAGATTACCGGAAGATGAATGCCCGCGTGGTCCAGCTCACCTTGAAGATCCAGCCCCGAAAGGCCAGGCATCTGTACGTCCAGAACCAAACAGCCCGCCGGGTCGCGCGGACAATCGCGCAAGAAATCCTGCGCCGTAGCGTGGGTCTCTGCCTGCTGACCGGTCGAGCTGACGAGATTCTCAAGCGCGAGACGAATCGACGGATCGTCATCGACGATGAAAATAATTGGTTTCGGCGCCGTCATGATTCGTTCGCAACGATGGGTAAAGTGAATTGGAAGGTCGCGCCAAACTCGTCATTTGCTTCGGTCCAGAGACGCCCACCGTGCGCCTCGATGATTGAACGACTGATGGCGAGACCCACTCCCATCCCTTCAGGCTTGGTGGTAGAGAAAGCATTAAAAAGATGCTGAGCCGTTTGCGAATCAATTCCCGGCCCGTTATCACTCACTGCCAACCGCACAACGGTGTTATCGATGATATCGGTAGTTATCAGCAATGCTCGCTGTCGATCTTGAATGGCGCGCATCGCCTCGACCGCGTTAGCAATCAGATTCAACATCACCTGCTGCAACTGAATGCGATCGCCAGGTACTCTTGGGAGATCGCCTGCCAGCTCTACACGCAAGCGGACGCGGTTCCGAACCATCTCGCTCTGGGTCAGGTCCACCACTTCAAGGACAAACTCGTTTACATCGAGCAGGGTCTTTGACGGTGGTGCTTTCTTGAGCAGCGCGCGAATGCGCGCGATAACATGGCTGGCGCGGTCGCCATCGCGGATGATCAGTTCCGCTGAGTCGCGCGCCCTGGCAAGATTGGGCGGATCGAGCGCCAGCCAGCGCAGCGCCGCATTACCATTCATTACGATCGCCGCGAGCGGTTGGTTGATCTCGTGAGCAATCGAAGCCGTCAGTTCGCCTACAGTCATCACCCGGTTCAAGTGGGCCAGTTCGGCCTGTATCTCGCGCAAGTCCGACTCCACTTTCTTGCGCTCAGTTATCTCCGCTGAGATTCCAAACAGGGCGTAAGGCTTACCGCTTTCGTCGGAAAGTAGGCTCTTGGTGGTAAGAAAGATGTGATTACCGCGTTCGGTGATTAGCACTTCTTCAGTTTCCGAAGCACTGCCCGTTTCAATCACCTCACGATCGGCAGCATCATAAGCGCTCGCATTCAGAGGAAACAGATCGAAAGAAGTCTTTCCAAGGATCTCTTGTGACTTCAGTCCTACCACTTCCTCGAATTTTCGATTGACGAGCAGGAAGCGTCCGTCCAAATCTTTGACATGAATAACCGCTGAGGAGTTATCGAAGATTGCCTGAATCAGCCGCTGCGTTTCTCGCAGAGTGTCCTGCGTTCGTTTACGCTCAATGCCCTGCGCGATGATTGGCGCTACGGATTCGAGAGCCTCGATGGTGTCCTGCTCCAGGGATTCTTGCGCAAACATCGCGATCACGCCAACCGTTCGGCCTTCAACCAGCAATGGATATCCGGCAAACGAAATCATCCCTTCACGCTGTGCCCAGTCCTTGTCGCTCACGCGATCGTCTGACTGAACGCTGTTGGTCAAATGGGGCTTCTGCTCCGCGGCTATCAGCCCAATTTTGAAGCTACCCAGAGGAATGTGTGCGTGCTGTCCATCAAGATTCGTGTAAAGGCCCGCGCTGGCCTCAAGTTTAAGCACCTTCTGTTCTTCGTTGAGCAACCAGATGCGCGCGAACGCCGCATCGAGGTGGCGCACCACAGCCGCCGCGCAAATCTCTAGCATAGCGCGCAAAGACTTTTCGCTCTCGCTGACTGCCGCGCTTACTTCGGCGTGCAAAACGGCGTGGCGCGCCAACCTTGCCTGCTTATCTTGCAGACGCTTGCGTTCACTGATGTCGCGCGCGATTCCCGTGAAGAAGCGCCGGCCATCGTTGGTGAATTCTGCAAATGAGATTTCAAGTGGAATCTCAGCACCGCTCTTATGCAAGCCGGGCAATTGAACGGCGGCCCACTGAATATGCTTCCGGCCCGTCTCCAGGTAACGCGTAATTCCCGACTTGTGCAGATGACGCAGATACTCCGGCATCAGCATAGTGAGCGGCTGGCCGATCATCTCTTCGGTGGAGTAGCCGAAGATCCTTTCCGTGGCGGGATTTACAATGAGTATGGTGCTGTCTGAATCGATGGTGATGATCGCATCCGTGGCGGCTTCGGCCACCGCGCGATAATGCTCTTCACTCTCCCGCAATGCGGCTCCGGCTTGCTGACTCTCGATTAACTTCTCGGCACCGGACATGGCTCTACCATGTTCCGCCTGTCGGGAAACGGATGGGGGATCTAGCTCGGGTTAGGTCAAGAAACTAAATTGTCGGTATCTCGAATTCGCTGGAATTCTATGGATTGGTATCGGCGGCGTCAATGATCCTTGTCTTCAATCACCGCGAAGTACATCAATCATCGGCGACCTGAGACCACAGTCAACTCTTCGACAGACAGATTTGTTCTTTCGTCACGGGTTAACCACAGTCGGTGTGGCTACTCTTTCGATAATCCAAGCTTCGTCATTCTTCATCGGCTTGGCACAGATCATGCTCGGGGCTCAGGTTAGAACGAATAGTCAATGATTGATGAAAGAAAGAGAGGCGCGATTTCAAGATGCGGGAACGACAACTTCGAAGACTGTGAAGAGGCATGCGACGGCATGAGTGAAGCGGAGATCGACGAAATGTTGGCGGAGTCGTTCCCTGCGAGCGATCCGCGATCGTGGACGCTGGGAGGTGATGAGCACTGCGAGTCCTCACAAAAGCGAATCGAAGCCAGAGCGATGTAAGGGGCAGTCAGTCATGGGCAAGACCCGAATGGAGGGATTTTTTGATGGCGTGGTCGCCATCATCATCACTATCATGGTCCTGGAAATGAGGGTGCCGCATGGTGAGAGCATCGAAGCGCTCTCACCCTTAATTCCGGTGCTGTTGAGTTACGTTCTCAGCTTCGTGTACCTCGGCATCTATTGGAACAATCATCACCACATGATGCAGGCCTGCCACAGAGTCACTGGCTCGATGCTATGGGCCAATTTGCACCTTCTCTTCTGGCTGTCGCTCATTCCGTTCACAACAGGTTGGATGGGGGAGAACCATTTTGCGAAGTCACCTGCGGCCGCCTACGGTGTGGTGCTGCTGATGTCAGCGGTCTCCTACTTGATATTGCAGCAACGAATTATCGCGGCTCAGGGGCAAGACGCGTTGCTGAAAAAGGCCGTCGGCAGCGACTGGAAAGGCAAGCTCTCTCCGGTACTCTATGTCGTTGCAATCCTGTTGGCGTTTCTATCGTCGTGGTTGTCGGTGGCAGTTTACGTCTTTGTGGCGCTCATTTGGGTAGTTCCCGACAGACGCATTGAGCGCATCCTTACCGGAAGGGAAACCAAACAGGCCTAAACGGATGCGGCCTCTCGGATCGTGCCAATCGGGATCACGGGACTCGTGTAATCCAAGTTTGTCAGAGTCGCGACGATAAAAGTTTGCCCGGGCTATCGCACGGGATGTGCTCGACCGGTAAAGACCAGATCAACGCGGATCTTTTCAACTTCATAGCGGCGCAACGATCAGCGCGGGATTGACAGATGACATTATTCGGTAGCCCAGGATATGAACCGGCCTTGATGACGGCTGCCTTGGCAGCTGTTGGGTATTTGGGGTGTCAATAATCGTTGTTTTCAATTAGCGCGAAGTACATGAATCAACGACGACCTGAGACCATAGTCAACTCTTCGACAGACAGATTTGTTCTTTCGTCACGCCTAAACCACAGTCGGTGTAGCTTACTCTTTAGATAATTCAAGCTTAGTCATTTTTCATCCGTTTGGCACAGATCATGCTCGGGTCTCAGGTCGGAACGAATACACAGTGTTATGAAAGGTTTCTAATGAGCGTACGAAGAGGATCTGAAGTCATTAAGAACTGGCCGGAAGATGCTCGTGAGCCGGCGCAATTGGTGATCGATAAGTACGGCGAGCCTGATGAAGTGACGGAAAGTTTGCTGACATGGCACAAGGTCGGGTCATGGAAGCGCATCACAGCGTCCAGAGCAGTCCATCTGCATAACTTCCCGGTGCCGCACTGGGACGCGGTTGAGTCCGTGATTGACTATCGAGTGCCGGTCGAGTTCATCAGCCCAATCGTTGAGTTCGACGGTAGTGTCACCATCAAGCGCACTGCCGGCGAGGCCTCCGCCCAATGCCATGACGAGGAAGCCAATTCTTTGGCGTTGAACCTAATGCACGAAATGGTAACAGGTAATAAGACCGGTCAGGAGGCTCGCGCCTATTACGCGAAAGAGTTTCTCGATTACCGGCGCAAGCTGCCGACGCCCTACATGAAAGAACTGAATTTCCAACCGCAAAGCGATTGCGGTGATCCAGACCAACGCGTGCTCTCGGAAACAGACCTTGAACGGGCGAGAAAGGAAGGACTCAAATCAATTGGAACATCCGCCTGAATTCAGGAGCCGGGTGGATCAGCGTGTTACGGTCGGAGTTATAGACGCGTCGGATAGTCCGCCGAATACCGGCAAGTGTTACCAATCCCAAGGTCGCTTTCATATGGGGCTTGGCAACCGAACGAGAGGTGAATCATGAAACACATCAAATTAATGTTGGTTCTGCTGTTTCTCATGACGGGCTTGGCGGTCGCTCAAGAACCAAAGGTCGCATCAACGCCCCAAGAGGCTAATGTCTCATCGCTGATGTCGAAAGATCTGACGGAATTTCCTGGTAAAGAAGCTGTGATGATCACCGTGGAGTATCCGCCGGGCAGCGTGGATCCCATCCACCGGCACAATGCACATGCGTTTGTTTATGTGCTGGAGGGCTCAATAGTGATGCAGGTAAAAGGTGGAAAGGAAGTGACGCTGACACCGGGCCAGACCTTTTATGAAGGCCCCGCCGATGTTCATCTCGTGGGCCGGAACGCAAGCAGCACCAAGCCGGCAAAGTTCCTGGTCTTCCTGGTCAAAGACAAGGGCAGTCCGGTGCTAGTGCCGGTTCCGGAATGAACCAGCAAGAGACCGAATGCAACTTCGAGCATGTCTTGGAGATCACCCGTCGGACTTCGGACGACAAACGAAAGGTCATACATGAGGAGGTAAATAATGGTTAATAACATTAGGCCAAATATGAAGATCGTGGTTATCGGCGGCAGTGGGCTCATCGGGTCAAAGGTCGTAGCGAAGCTCGGTGAACATGGCTACCAGGCTGTGGCGGCGTCCCCCGCGTCAGGTGTAAATACCCTCACCGGTGAGGGAGTTGCGGCAGTCCTGGAGGGCGCTTCGGTGGTCGTCGACGTGTCGAATTCGCCATCGTTCGAGGACGCAGCGGTGATGGAGTTCTTCAAGACGTCAACCGGAAACTTGCTCGGCTACGAAGAGGCCGCCGGCGTGGGACACCACGTTGCATTGTCCATCGTCGGTGCTGACCGTCTGCCGGACAGCGGCTACATGCGCGCGAAGATCGCTCAGGAGAAACTGATCAAGGAATCCTCGATCCCGTATTCGATCGTGCGGGCGACGCAGTTCTTCGAGTTCCTGAAGGGCATCGCCGACTCCGCTACCGAAGGCAACACGGTTCGCTTGCCGTCTGTCGGTTTCCAGCCCCTGGCGGCCGACGATGTCGCCAGTGTGGTCGCCAAAGTCGCCGTTGGATCGCCGTTGAATGGAATCGTTGAGCTGGCGGGGCCCGAGCAGTTCCGTTTCGATGAATTCATTAGCCGGGGTCTCAGCGCCCGCAAGGATCCGCGCGAGGTTATCGCGGACCCGCACGCGCGCTACTTCGGCACTGAGCTGAGCGAGTACTCACTGGTACCGGGTAATGATGCGCGACTGGGCGAGACCCGTTTCAAAGACTGGCTTACTCGGTCTGCAAGTCAGATCCCGCCAACAAGCCTGCAGCCCAAGGCTGTTGCAGCTGCTTCGAAAGGTGCCAGCGGCCCTCAAAAATAACGAATTTTTCGCTTAAGCCAGAAGCCCGTACGCTCAAAGTAGGAATTGCAGCTATGCTGTTCTCAACCCTCGCTGTTTCTTTACGAGTTTCTTGAAACTTGTGGTTGCGAACGGCACGATGCAAGAAGGCGAGGTTTTATGATTGCAATCCACAGCGGAATCTGGCGGTACTAATTACCGGATTAGTGAATTAAGTTTTTTCTAATGAGTCCCTCGAACAGAAGGAGATTCAGATGAGCGAAGAAGACCTGGAGTTGCTGATAACACTAGATGATCCTGAGGATGCACAGGAAGAGGATATCTTCAACCATCTTCACCAACGAGCAGAAGCCGTTGGTAATAATGATTCTTACAAGGTGGCTTTTGGCCAGGGCGATTGGACGTGCATCTTATCAAGATTGATCAGCACGACGAATGATTCAATGAAGGGTCTGGATGGAAACATCATTCAGTCGCCAAATAAGAAATTCGAGATCGAGGTTTGCACAGTCACCTGCTCGAAGAATGGGGAGATTGTCGAGCAGAAGGTGTTTTATAACTTGGTCGGAACGCCAAAACAAATTGGGCTCATGTAAACATTTTGAACCGTCGTTCACGTTTCGCTTTGCACGAACGTCAGAAGGATTACCTAATGAGATGCTGTTCGCATTTATCTGAAATTAGTAATGTTACTCCGAAAACCCCGAACGGTTGTGAAGAGTGTTTGAAAATGGGCGACCGATGGGTCCATTTGCGCCTTTGCGCGACGTGCGGTCACGTGGGCTGCTGCGATGAATCAAAGAATAAACACGCGACAAAGCACTTTCATTCAACCAATCATCCCTTCATCAAATCTTTCGAGTCGGGTGAGGATTGGGGTTGGTGTTACATTGATGAACTATTTTTCGAGTCGTTTCCAGGATCGTTGACTACAGAATGGTGCGGTGCGCTCGGCGTCACGCCATAAGTTGCGAATTTGAAGTACCCAAAGATGAGGGACTTACGTGCGCTGACGCCTTTGAGAGGCCAATGGCGATAGCCTGTTTAGTTGAACGCGCGCCGTGCTTGCCCTCGCGCACATGCTCGATTTCTTCGCGGACAAACTCTCCGGCTTGAGTGCTCGGAGCTTTTCCTTCTTTCTTGTCTTCCTCTGCTCGTTCCAGGGTTTCCCTTTCCGGCATCGATCCCCTCCTTCGTTGGCGATGAATTAACTCAAGCAGTGGCCCTGGCCAGTCGCGTATGGAAACTCTCGCCAACTTTCCGCGAATCGCTGAGGCATGAGGCCGACTGAGGCAGGTTTAGTGCTCTTCCTTCCTTCAATCCGTGGATTCGCGACAAAACGGTTGGCAAATCGTCATGTGTGATTGTCGCTAGCTGGGCTAAGTCAATTGGTAAATTTAGTCCCGCGCGGAATTCTTCGAATTCTCTTTTAGCGTTGCCCGCTGTTGCTTCCAGCGTAGAAAGATAAAGAAAGTCGACCTTTGAGAGAACCCTGCGCGCCGATGACTTTATCGTGCCACCTTCGGACCGTGCGCACATGATCGTCAGATCGGCGTCGACGTATTCAAGAAAGCTGTTGCCTTCGACAATTACTCCATCGGCTTCGACGCGTGAGAATGCTTCGCCAATTCCCTGCGCAACTTGGTCATCCTTTACGATTACCCAATGAACATTCGATGCACCGGCATCCCAGAAGTGGCCGGTATCTTTGCCAAACTGATAGTTGGCTTCGCGACCAGAACGTATGACTGGCTCGTCGCGCAGCATGTCGCTGACGCAGCAACCGGCCGGATCTCTGCCGCATGAACGATAGTGACCGCGAGTCAGCTTGATCGCTTCCCAACCAGGTAGTTGCCTTAGCAGTTCGCACACCAAGGTCGTCTTGCCAACATTCGACGAAAAGCCGCTGACGGCAACGATCGTCGGCTGAACTCTACTAAAGTCGCGAACTGTCAAGGTTGCATCCCTTCATCCATCCAACGTTTGAATAAGGCAACCTGCTCCCTGGGCCACGGTCCATCACATGGCATGCTGCCATCTTCCAAGCTTGAATAAATACTTTGCGCTTTCGCCTGCACGTTTTCATAAGATGAAAGGTCGAGTCCCATATCCTTCATAGATTCCACGTCAGGCGAGTCTCGAAACAGTGGACGAATATCAGCTGCAAAACCTGGCGCCATCTTGAACCCTCCAGCGGCAGAAAGCGGCAGTTCCTCCAACACTTCGAAATCAGAACGTAAAGATCGCGGCAAACTCTGAGCGAATGTTGTGCGTCGTGAAGCTCGGGATTCCGCGAAAGAGAGGCAGCAAACCGGCGCGGTTGTTCGCTCGCGTGCGGTAATAACCTTGTTCGTAGGCAAACGTTACCCACTGATTCCATTTGTACTGAATGTTGCCTGAGAAGAGATCGCTGCGAGCGCCGCGCGCGCCGAACCGTCGCGCATCACGCGCCACTGCCTGATCGTCGCCGTAATACAGATAAGCGGTCCATCCGGCATTGCGTCCTTTCGGATCGGCGTCGAAGATACGCGACAGCGGAAAACCTAGCTGAATGAAACCACCCTGAGCGCGCACCGGTCTTTGTGGCGCAACTACGGGAACGCCATTGAGCAGTCCGAACACTACTGTCGATGCTCCATCGATGGAGGTGGCCGTAGCCGTGCCGGTCAGTCCGGCAGTGTCGTTGAAATTCGACAACAGTTGTCCGGCCAAAAAGAAACGCAGATCAGAACCGGCGTAGTACTTGCCTACCACCGTCAAAAAGTGTGTCGGTAATTGAAACTCGGCTGAGTATCCATCGCTATTGCTGCTGATTTCGGCGCCACTGGGGAAGGCTGATCTAAACGCCGCCGGTACACTTGCGGCAGTTACGATCGCGGTCCTTCTTGCGTGTTCAAGGCTAACAATGAATTGAGCCGGGGCCACGTTCTCAGCCTTGTCGAGTTGCCACTGAAAGACTGCGCGTCCTTGAATCCCCGGTCTTTGTGAATCCGTCCCCTGTCTTTCGCCAAAGGCCAACTGATTCGAAACGTCCGCCGGCAGATCGCCGAAGGCGGGCAGCACGATTGCGATCTCTGGTCCGAACCTAAAATCGCGCGAGCCGCCGAATTTGTGGTTAAAGCCAAAGCGCGCTTGCGGAATGCGGGTATAAGCCGCGCCATAGCCAATGCCCCCAAAGTTTGTGTTCTCGATCATGTTCGGCATGGTCGATGACACAAAGGGCGACCAGTCCTGGCCGAAGAGCGCGAAGCCGCTGGTGCTGTCATTGAATCTGCGATCGATTCGCACCCAAGCCAGACGGAGCGACGGTTGGCTGGAACGAATCGAAGTGATGTTCCGGTTATTGACGCGGGTGAAGTCTCCTTCGAAATCGAATTCGATCTTTCCGGTAATTGTTGTCTTTGGAGCCGGATCGACCCATTCGAAATTTGCTCCCAGTCGCAGCCCCCGCGCCCGAATATGAAATTCCGGCGAACCGCCTGGGCCGGTATCCGCCGCTAACAGCGGTAACGGAAAATCGTTCCCTTGCGGCGACGATGAATCGTGAATGATGCTGGTTTTGAAGATGCCGTAGAGCTTTAGGCGGGCGCCGGTGCCAAGCTTGATGTCAGGTATTAGTCCTTCTCGTTTCGGCGAGTCAATTCCCAATAGACGAACCGGAGCAACTGCGGCTATTACTTTCGATGGAGTCGGTTGCGGCAGCGCTGTGGGTTTGGTGGCGGCATCAATTTTATAGTCGGCCGTCATTGTTTTCACCGCCGTACTTTCTCCCGCAGGAGCCGTCCGCACGGCATCAAATTCTGCTGCCGAGATGACGCCTTTGTCCCGCAATATTGACGCCAACCGATCGCGTTGTTCGGTTGGTGAGGCATTCGCAGTAATCACGCGGGCTTCTTCTGTTGTCAGAACACCCTTGCTAACCAGCACGCGGACGAGCGGATCAGTTGCGGTCTCCTGTTGCGCGAGCGCAACCGGAAAGGCGATCAGCATTAGCGCCAACATGCACACAGATCGTAGAGATAGCGTAATCATTAGAATTCCTTTCCTTACAGAATACTCAGACCTCTTGATTAGTTTTGGAAGAAGTTCCTGTTAGGTCTGGTCGCGAATTTTCGCGCGAGTCGTATTCGCTCTCCC
The DNA here is from genome assembly GCA_035297925.1 of Pyrinomonadaceae bacterium. GTDB lineage: Bacteria > Acidobacteriota > Blastocatellia > Pyrinomonadales > Pyrinomonadaceae > PSRF01. The sequence continues at coordinate 17,006 of DATGYM010000219.1, forward strand.
ACGCAGCAACTACCTGCTGCCGTTCCGATTGTCTGCGCTTATCGCGCTCGTAGGCTTCGCGCGAGTTGCGCCCAGTCAGTGCTCGATACCAGGCCGGATGATGAGTCCAGGCCCACTTCTCGGTGACGGTGCCGTTGGTCATGGCGCGAAATGTTCCCGGCATGGCGCCGGTGCCTTCGTAGATATGAATGATGAATCCGGCCAGCATCAACAGCGCGGCCAGATCGTGAATCACGTAACTGACTGCCACGATCCACCGCGGGACAACGTGGTCGAACCACATCAACAGTCCCGTAATTAAGAACAAGACCCCACTTAGAACAATCGCCCAAAAGTAAAGCTTCTGTCCGCCGTTGAAGAAGCCAACTTCTTCCGGCTCCATCTTGTCCTGGTTGCTCGTGTAACGTTTGATTCGCTTCAACCAGCGAGTATCCGCGGATGTCCAGGCCATTGGTGCAAACCAATTCAAGAACTGAAACAGAAAGAAGATGTCAAAGAACAACCCGAACCACGGATGTAGCAAGCGAGTCATCGCGCCACCGCCGAAGATCGGCGTTAGAAAACGAAAGAGCCAGGGCGAGTACAGAGCAAAGCCCGACAATAAAGAAAGGACAAAGGCGATCGCGACCAGCCAGTGCAGCACGCGGGTGTAAACCGGATGACGCAACAGTTCACCGCGATGCACAACCGTCTCGCCGAAGCGATCCGCCTGGCGACGCAAGCGTTCATCGAGTTGTTCGACTGAAGTGCTCATGGCTGCTCCTTTCGTTTCGCTTCAATGGTGTCTGGTTGACGTTCGACCGGCGGCGGCTCTTCAGGTTGCGGGAGTTTCGGTCCGACAGAAACCCGATGAAAGAACACGGCAAGTACGCCCAGCCCCGCTAATAGCAGACTCGTCGGCTTCGCTAGCCACTTCCAATACGTATAACTTGGCGGGATTATGGGATTCGCGGGCAAGCCGTAACGTTCCGGCCGCTTGATGTCATGCAGAACGTAAATCACGTGCGTCCCTTTGATCGAAGCTGGATCGTAAACGCCTGCATCGACAAAGCCAGACTGTTCGCGCAATTGTTTTGCGCGAGAACTTGCGATCTGGACCATGTCGCTTTTGGTGCCGAAGTGCAGACATCCCGTAGGGCAAGCCTTAATGCAGGCAGGCTCGAGTCCCTGACCGACACGATCGGAACAGAGCGTGCACTTGTACACCTTCTTTGTCTTCTCGTTGAACTTGGGAATGTCGAAGGGACAGCCGGAGATGCAGTAGCCGCAGCCGATACAGTTCTCTTGTTGGAAATCGACGATGCCGTTTTCGTATTTGATGATGGCCCCATCGGCCGGGCAGGCTCGCAAGCAACCCGGATCTTCACAGTGCATGCACTGGTCTTTGCGCATCAACCACATCAAGTTGCCGTCGCGCTCATCCTCGGCAAATTTGATGAGGTTCCAATAGTTCCATTCAGTCGAAGGCATCGTCTGATAGGTATCGTCGAAAGTGGTCTCGCGGAATGGATGATCGTTCCATTCAACACAAGCGACCTCGCAGGCTTTGCAGCCGATACAAGTCGTAACGTCGATATACTTGCAGACTTCGTCTTCGCGGCGTGTACCTGCCCCAGGAACCGGCCCCGGGTGGGCCGAGATTTCCTGAATCTGAAATGTTTGTGGATTACTCATTCTCGTGCCCTCCTCTCTAGGCCTTCTCAATCTTGACCAGGAAGCCTTTGAATTCAGGTGTGTAAGCGTTTGGATCGATCGCCGCCGGTGACAACTGATTTGCCGTCATTAGGGAGGTCTTACCGGCATCTTCGGCGATGCCGCGATAGCCCCAGTGAATCGGCACGCCGATCTGATAAGTCTTCTTACCGTCAATCATCATCGGCTTGATGCGTTTGGTGACCATCGCTTTCGCGATGTACTGACCGCGTGCGCTGGTGACCTTAACCTTCTCGCCGCCAGTAATTCCCATTTCGTTGGCGAGCTGCGCCGGCACTTCGACAAATGGCTCCGGCACCAGCTGCACGTTCATGGGATTGTTCTTGGTCCAATAGTGATAGTGCTCAGTCAACCGATACGTCGTACAGACCACATTGAAGCCTTCGGCAGGCGTGCCCAGCCTGTCCATGTCCGATTTGAATTTCTTGGCGACAGGATTGTTGGATTGCTGAGGATGCAACGGATTGGCGATCGGACTTTCGACCGGTTCGTAGTGTTCGGGAAAAGGTCCGTCCGCAAAAGCCGCAAGTGGCGCAAAGATGCGGCCCACGCCTTCGGGATTCATAATGAACGGCCCCATGTGATCTGCCGGTTTCGAATCGGCCTTGAAATCGGGCACGTCGTTGCCGACCCACTTCTGTTGAGCGTCATTCCACCAGACTTGGCGGCGTTCCATGTCCCAGGGCTTACCTGATGGATCGCAGGACGCGCGGTTGTACATCACGCGCCGATTGGCCGGCCAAGACCAGCCCCAGTTTTGAAAGATACCCAATCCCGAGGGATCTTCGGTGCCGCGTCGCTGCATCTGCGGGCCGGCTTCGGTCCACGAACCTGAATACAGCCAGTTGCCGCAGGCGGTCGTGCCGTCGTCTTTCAACCACGCGAACCCCGGAAGTTGTTGTCCGGCTTTGATCGTTTGACCAGGAAAAAGTTTTTCATCAGTCAGATCGGCGAGGGCTTTGCCATTGATTTCCTTTGCGACTTCCGCGAGTGACGGATTCTGCGGGGTCGTGTAGGCCCAAGTCAGATTCAGAATCGGATCGGGAAACCTGCCGCCCTCCTTTTGATAAAGTTCACGCACCTTCAAAAAGATGCGCGCGAGAATTTCCTGATCGACTTTCGCGTCGCCCGGCGGCGGCACGGCAACGTATTTCCATTGCAGCCAACGCGCTGAATTAACGAACGTTCCGTCTTTCTCAGCGAAGCCAGCTCCGGGTAGACGATAGACGGTGGTATTGATCTTCTTCATGTCGTCCTTCGTGATCCCCGGAGAATTCCAGAACTCCGCAGTTTCTTCCGGATAAAGATCACAAACGACAAGGAAGTCAGCCTTCTTTAAGGCTTCAATGTTCTTGCGCGAGTTAGGACCGATCGCCACGCCGTTCATGCCGAAGGCAAACAGACCTTTCACTTTGCCGCTGTACATCTCGTCCCACATTTCGGTCCATGAGAACTTGCGATCGATCTTCGGCAGATGGTGAAAGTTGAAGTCGTTCTCTTTCTTTGCCGAATCGCCGTAGAGCGATTTCAGAAAAGACACCATGAATTTCGGTGTGTTGGACCAATAGTTGTAGGAGTCCCACTCGTTCGGCTTTGAACTCGTGGGCGTCGTGCGCTTCAGGAACGTGGCCAGATCAGTCTCGTTAGGTTGTGGAATCTTCAGATAGCCGGGAAAGATATCGAAGACGCCTCCCATGTCGGTCGCGCCCTGAATGTTTGAGTGGCCTCGCAATGCGTTGACGCCGCCGCCAGCGCGCCCAACATTACCGAGAATCAATTGCAGGATCGCGGCGGTGCGAATGATCTGCGTGCCGAAGGTATGTTGCGTCCAGCCCACGGCGTAAATGATGGTGCCGGCCTTTTTCATGTCCCCGTCTTTGCGAATAGACGTGAACAGATCGGCGGCCTTAATGAATTGATCCTTTGGAATGCCGGTGATGCGTTCCACCATCTCTGGGGTGTAGCGCGAGTACTGCTGCTTCAGTAATTGAAAGACTGATCGCGGATGTTGCAATGAAAGATCATAAGCAACATTCGGCGGCAGCATCGGTGCGGGCTTCTGTCCGCCCTGGCCTGAAGCACCCACTCCACTCGCCGCCTGGTGTCCGCCTGAATCGCCGCCCTTCTCAGAACCTTTGCCCCCACCGTTGCTCGGCGAAGATGATTGAGAGTTCGCAGCGCCCGACTGGGAGTTTGGTTTAGACGAAGCCGCTGCAGTTGCGGTCGCAGCTTCCACCTTGCCACCTTCTTCGTAATTCCAGGTGGATTTATCGTAGGTCGTGCCGTCAAAGCCAGAGAACAAACCATCTTCGGGCAGTTTGAATCCGTCCTTAACTATGAAGGCCGCGTTGGTGTAGTTAATGAGGTAGTCTTTGGCGATACGATTGTTCTGAATCGCGTAATTGATCAGCCCGCCAAGAAAAGCTATATCCGTGCCGGCTCGTATCTGAAGAAATTGATCAGCCTGTGACGCTGTACGCGTGAAGCGCGGATCGACGACGATCATTTTCGCGTTTCGATGCAGCTTCGCCTCGACCGGCCATTTGAAACCACACGGATGGTTCTCGGCTGGATTGCCACCCATAATCAACATCATGTCGGTGTTCTTGATGTCGATCCAACCGTTGGTCATTGCGCCGCGTCCGAATGTGGGCCCCAAACTGGAGACCGTCGGACCGTGTCAAACCCGGGCCTGCGTTTCGAAATAGCAGACCCCCAGGCTGCGCATCGTCTTGACGGCGAGAAAATTTAATTCATTCGTGTCAGTGCAGCCGCCAATCCAGCCAATAGTTTCCAGGCGGTTGACGGTATAGCCATTCTTGTCTTTATCGATGAACGTGGCATCGCGCGTCTTCTTGGTCCAACGCGCAATCTCGTTTACGGCGTCATCCCACGAAATATCGTCCCAATGATCTGAGCCGGGACGTCGCACCTGCGGTTTCAGCAGCCGGCGCTCATTTACGATGTCCTGCTCCAGCGACGCGCCCTTGGGACAGAGCGTGCCGCGATTGATCGGATGATCGGGATCGCCTTCGACGTGCACCACCTGCGGAATCGCATTCTTGGCCTTGTCGCCCAGCGTGTGGATGATTACGCCGCAGCTAACCGAACAGTACGGACAAGTGCTGCGCGTCTCGGTCGTGCGGGCAATCTTGAGCCCCTGCGTTTGCGCATAGACCGGAGCCAGGCTGAAACCAAAGACCGTCACGCCCGCGCCGCCGACCAACGTAGTCTTGATGAAAGTCCGTCTGGAAACGTCCATAATGACACACTCCTTCAAACAGATCGTTAAGGGGGACTAAACGAGGGGGACTGCTAAAAACTTAATGCGCTCAGACGCCAATCAAATTCAGCTCGATCTTCGTATAGCCATGTTCGCGCGCCCATAGATCTAAAGGAGCAGCGTCGATTTCATCGATCAGCGGCGCGGCGAATCCAACACGAGTCAGATCGACTCCTTTAATGTAATGCTTGCAAGTGTCACAGGCTTCAATTCGCACGTGGTCGAACTCTGGCGAATGAAAATATCCCAGCTTCGCAGGCCGTTCCTCGCCGCAGTTGGCGCAAACCACGCGACGAAACTCCCACGAGGAAAGACAACTCGCGCAGATCAGACTACGGTTGCCGCTCTCGGCGGTCGTCTCTCTGTTTTGGAGAAAACTTACTTGCGGATTGCCGCCGCAGAAGGGACAGTAGCGTTCGCTCGTTGGAATTTCTCGCCCGACTGGCTTGCCATCTGATTCAGCCAGCCATCTGAGGTAAGGCTGAAGAAATGCTTTTTCGAAAAACTGAATGTCCGATGGACTTTGCCAGTAAGTAAGTGCTCTCTCACGCAAAACCTGGCTGTCGGCCTGCTCCATATCGCGAGCCTCGGTCGCAAGAGGTGCGGGACCAAATCTTTCAACTACTTTCAGAAAACCGGGAAATGCCTCGCTGAGGACTGGCCAATCGTCCTCAAGACTACCGGAGGGAAGCCAACACTCGCGGTTGCGCAAGTATTCGTAAATATCTTTTTGCGCGCGTAGCAACTGTGCGTAGAACGTGAGCAGTTCTTTCGAACCGTTAGCCTGTAGCGCTAACTGATCGGCTCTCCGAATTTGCTTGTCCCACCAATTACTCATTGCAGAGTACTCCTCTGCTAATGTGCAGTCTGGTCTAAGTTGGATCCTCGATAATAAGGATTCAAACCTGCACTATGATTCGTAAGATCGATGATTTGCTGAATCTCCGGCACTGCGCGTTTCACGATCGTTTCTATACCCTGTTTGAGAGTAAAGTCGGCAGCGCCGCATCCCTGACATCCGCCGTGGAGTCTTAAATAAACACTGTCATCTTTTACGTCCACAACCTGCACGGAACCACCGTGCGCGGCGACACCGGGATTGATCTGCGCGTCGATTAGATACTGAACTTTTTCCCGGGTGCTTCTGCCGATAAGCATCATCTTCTCTTGCACATCATCAGAACTTAGCGCGTCGCCTGAGATCAGATATGAGGTGAGCACAGATTCCACTTCTCTACCAAGATCAGGCCACTCTCGATCTTCGGTCTTAGTAACTACCAAAAGATGGCCGATCAGTTGAATCTTTTCTATTCCCGGTAGGGTCATTAAGC
>DATGYM010000220.1:0-36792 GCA_035297925.1 Pyrinomonadaceae bacterium
GCTGCGGTCGCGCGTGCCATCGTAAGTGCCACGCTGGAAGGTATAGCCAAGCCCGAGTGTATGCTGGCCCCACATCGAGTGGGTCTTGGAGAGATTAAAGTCAGCACGTTTGCTCTTGCTCTCTGTCGGCTCAACGAAGCCTAAGCCTACGGCGGTAAAGTTTCCTCGTGCCGGAAGCTGGCCAGTTACAGCTTCAATGGTAAGCTGATCTGAGCCTCGTCTGTCAGCTATTTGATTGATGTTATCAAACCCGGTTTCATTGAAGCGCGACTTGCCAAAACCAAGCGACGCGTTGAACGTGAGAGTTGGAGACAACGTGCCGTTGTATCTAAACGACATATTGCGAGTTCCGTAATCCAGAACACTGTCGGCAGTCGTGTTATCAATGGCCAGCGTTCCGAAAGTGCTCTTGTTAGTTTTTGAAGGATCGCCAAAGATTGAGAAGGTGATCTGATGATTTGGATTAATCAACCACTCGGCTTTGGCCGCGTAGTTGTATGTGCGTGTGCGAGCGGCAAATTCAGGACCCCGGATAATCCTCAGGCCAGAGTCAGTAGTGCTCAGCGCGTTTGCTTCCGCTCCGCGCTTAGTATCTCGTCTCACGCTCGGGTTGAAGGATCCGAAGAAGAACAAGTTGTTGCGCGCTCCTGGCACATACCCGCCTAGATCGGCGCCAATGTCATATGCTTCCTGGTGGATGAGCTTGCCAGCTGTGTTCCTACGCGGAGCATCGTCCGCCTGTTTTCTCGTCGCCTCAAACGCCTTTGGACCTGCAAACCCGTAAAGGGCACCGTGGTATTCGTTGCTGCCGGATTGCGTAATGATGTTAACGATGCCGCCTTGCGACTGACCATACTGCGGTTCAAATCCAGCGGTCTTGACTTGCACTTCCTTAATAAAGGAGGTGTTGATGCCGGTACCAAGGGCGCCATATGAGCGCGAGAACGTACCGATGCCGCCGAAGGCCGAGTCGGTGATGTTTACACCGTCAGCGACGTACAAGTTGTCGAGAGCGGAACCGCCCGAGATCGACGGATTGTCACGACCGCCACCGAGGCTGTCCGTTGTGCCCGGCGCCAGGTAAAACAGGTTGGAGACGCCTCGCTGGACAGGAATGTTGGAGAATAGTTGATCATTGAGGTTCGAGCTCGTTGCCGTGCTCCCCTGGTCAATGCCTTCGCCCCCTCCGACCACGGTGACCACTTCCGATATGTTTCCGGCCTGCAAAGTAACGTTGGCGTTAGTAGATTTACCAACCAATACGATTACATCCGTTACTTCAGCAGATTTGAAACCCGCTTTCTCAATTCTTACTTTATATGTCGAGCCCGGAACGAGATTAGCAAACTCAAACCGTCCCGCGTCGTTGGTAGTAGCCGTGCGCTCGCCCGTCGGCGTTGTCAGTTTCACCGTGGCGCCCGGCACTACACCACCGTTCGAGTCGACTACGTCACCCGCGATCGACCCGGTAGTTAAAGTATCCTGCGCAAAGGCCGCCGTACCGGCTAAAGCGATGCACAGGGCCAGAAACAGCCTTAAAACATTCTTCATTATGGTTTCCTTTCTTGAGCTCGAAAATCTCGCGTTCTCACGTGTCGTACGCGAGCGCGCTTGACCAACCGCAGAAATCGGAAAAGCTGAATAAGAACCCTCTGCTGTTTTCGTTGGTCCTTTGGGGATCGAAGTGCCCTTAAATTCCAAGAGAGCGTTCCGAAGTCGGAACAATTGCTTGGGGAGCAAAGCATTTGCTCACTTCGAGGGTGCAATCTCCATTCCAATTATGATTGATTCGCTGCAAGCGCGTTGTCTAAGGGGACTTTCTCGACGATAGAAGAAATCGCTCGGGCGGAACTACAGAGAATTGCACGTCTCGCAAGAGGAAATTGATGGATTTGGATTTTTAAAGGGGGGATAACATGTGAAGTGCACCCAAAAGCTGTTCCAATTGTTGGACATTGATCTGACTCAATGAAATGATGAGAACAATTCAGAAATTCGAATTCTGGCACTCGAAGGCGATATCCTTGTTGTTATTAATGAAGCTCTGGGAGAAAGTTCCATAGGATATGCCCGCCGGAAATCCGGGAGCCTGGTCTCCTTTCCCAAATCCTGAGATCGCGATTCCGCCTTTTGCAACCAATTTCCATTTGACCCGAGCGCGTGGTCCAAATTGACTCCCATCGCTCTTTACGACTCTTCAGCGCTGATCCGAAAACGACAGCGCCCAGGTCATTCATTAGCGGTATCGCATTTTCGCCGTCGCTCGGTGCGATATTACCCGGACGATGGCAAGCAACACATCGACGATTCAAAATTGGCGCAACATCTTTGGAGAAGTTAATGGACTCTGGTGTGGGGTTCTCGATGGTTCTTCCATACGAAGCCAGGAAGCAGAATACGACTGAGCAAAGCAATATTAATTGTTTAGCCACGGTTACTATTTTTGGAATCTCTTCTTAACATTCAGATAATTCCGCCGACACTATCGAGCGCAGACTGTCTTCGTTGCCCCTCAGGAAGGTTTCTTGCGTAGCCGCTATTTTAGTCTTACTTGCCCTTCTTTGCCGCTCAACTTTTCCAAGCGAGCAAACATGCAAAAAGTCGTGCAGCCGGCCTAAAAAGAAAGCCTGCCGAATTGCTCCGGCAGGCTTTTCAAAGGAGGCCGGGCATCAGGGTCAGAAAGAGAAGCGCGCGCCTAGCTGGATCACGCGAGATTCACGCGCCCCCGTGTACTTCCCGAAATTGACGTTCTCGGCGCGGTTGCAATCGCCTTCGATGACGCCAGGTGCTGTAGCAGTGCAAGTGGAACCGCTGCCGATGTTAAGGTCAACGGTCGTGAACTGGGTGTGGTTTAAGGCATTGAATGCCTCAAAGCGCAACTCCATGTTTCCCCGTTCGCCGAGCTTCGTGTTCTTGGCAAGGATCACGTCGAAGTTGTTCACGGGATTGTTCAGCCGATATTGGGCGAAGCCGGCCGTGCCGCGACGGAAATCCCTCGCCATGACGAAGCGGCGCGGGTCATCTGCGGGAATACACAACGCAGTAGGGTTAGCTGCGGTCCTACAAGCAACGTCAGTAATTGGACCAGCGATGCGCCGGAAGGCGTCGATGTTGAATGCACGTCCATCGTTTGTGCGCGGGTCCAACTGCCGGTAAGGTGCGCCGAGGTCGGCGAGCGATAACACGCCGCCACCTGTGCCTACAGTATCAAATGCGTTGTTAACATTAAAAAGCGCGCCAGACTGGTAGCTGTAGATGCCACCGATGTTCCAGCCGCCGAGCAAGGTGCGCGCAAGCCCATTCCCTGTCTTGAAAAACGGCAGGTCGTACAGGGCCGTTGCGGTGAAGCGGTGCGGGACGTCTTGAATCGATAAGGCCTTGCCTCGACGACGGTCAAGCAGGTCGAGGGTGTCACGCAGGGTATCAGAATCCGAAATTGACTTAGAGAACGTGTAGGCCACCTGGAACAAGAGACCATCGCTCAACCGTCTCTGAACCTGGGCCTGCAACGAGTCAAATGAAGAGTTGCCAGCCGAAACCATCTGAGTGATGCCGAGACGGAAATCGTCGTTTAAACGGCGGCTGTTGACATTGCTGGCGACCGGGACCGGAATCGTACGACCCGCTGGCGCAGGGAAGAACGTGCCGAGAGCAGGATTTACCTGCTCGAGGGCGTAGAGTTTCTTGCCGCGGTTACCGACGTAGGCTACGCTCGCGACGTAGTTTTTCATAAACGCACGTTCGACCGTCAGGTTGAACTGATAGGTGTAAGGCGTGCGAATGTTTGGATCAATGGAGCGCGAAAACTGCGACTGCGGTCCAGTAACCCTGACGGGTCCACCAACTGACAGGAAGGGATTCACAATCTGTCCCTGATCAGGAAAACGGGGATCTCCCCCAGTGGCAACATACAGCGGGAACGGATCGGGAAGGAACGGGTTAGCCAGCGTGCCGCTTGCTGGGAAGAAGAACGCGTTGGTGCCCTGATAGCCGGGAGCACTCAGTTGTTGAAGCGCCGTGTCACCGATGATTGCGCCGTAAAAAACACCAAAGCCAGCGCGGATCACGGTATCGCTATTCCCAAGAATAGAACGGAAGGAACTACCTTCCGAACTCTTCGGCGACCAAGCGATGCCGACGCGAGGACCGAAGTTGTTCCAGTCTTTCTTTACGCCGCCATCTGGCACTGTGCCGCCAAGGATTGAATCAGGGTCGCCCACATAAACTAGCCCGCTTGGAGCACGGCCGCCCGGGCCGGTAGAGATAAAAACTCCATCTGGGCCGGTGAAGCCCGCGGTCAGAAGTGTAGACACCTGTCCGGGACGGTAGTAGGCAACACGGTTGGACCTATCAGTCAAGGGCGAGTTGTACTCATAACGCATTCCCAAAGAAAGGGAGATATTGTCGCGGAAGCGCCAGTTGTCCTGTACAAAGAGCGCGCCTGCCACCTGGCGGAAATCACGTTCGCCGTTTGAACCAAGTTGCAGCGAGATGGGAGAGTTGCCAATTAATAGGTCTGCCAGATCGTTTCCGGTCGAGTTGCCGCCATTACCACTGGCATACTGGATAATTCCCTGATTGATGAACAGGAACAGTTGATCCTGCTTGTACTTCGTTCCGTCGAAACCAAACTTATAGCGGTGGTTTCCGTTCGAATAACTGAGAGCGTCCTGAATCTGGAAGTTCTCGGTGACGCGTGCTTGCGGGCCCTGAATCGTGTTGCCGAGGTTTAAGCCGCGATCAAGAAGTCGGACATTCGGCGGGCCGGCAAAAGCGGGATTGACCGTAAACGTGGAAACAAAGCCAATCGAGGCCGGTGAATCGTGGTTTGTCGGGGCAGTGCTAGGCTGATTGTTGCGCGCATAGCTTGCCAGGAAGGAATTCACGATTGTCGGACTGATTGTATAGCTGTGGCGGGCTACTAAGTTAAAGGTTGTGCGCAGGTCAACTGAGCCAAAGCCCGGAACGTTCGAGCCGCCAAAAGCAAAGGGCGTATCTACCGCGCGGTCAAAGTAATTGAGCGTGAAGTTTAAAGTCTGCGCATTGTTCAGCAAGTGATCCACACGCGCGGTAATGATGTCGAAGTTTTCGACCTCATTAGCGCCCACTGTAGCTGTGCCTGCGGCGCTGCTTGGTAGCGGCAGAAATTGTAGGTAATACAGCGCGATTGGCGAAATCCGATTCTGCGGAATCAGGTTGCCGGGGAATGGCGCGCCTGTAGCAGGATCAATGATCGTCTTCGAGAATTGGCCAGCTCGTTCGGCGGCACTAGGCAGACTGCTGACGGTGCGGGTGTCGCCAATCAACTGGGCCCGACCTTCATAGTCAAAAAAGAAAAAGCTCTTATCCCTACCCTTCCATATCGACTTTCCACCTTCGCCAAATTTGGGCAGCCAAATCGGTCCGCCGATGTTGAAGCCAAACTCTTTGCGCTCAAAGCGACGTCTGAAGTCGTTAATAGTGCCAGCTCGTGGCTTGTCGCCAGCTTCATTCTGATCAAAGAAGCGAGCAGCCGAGAGTACTGTCGGGCGGTAGAAGAAGCGGCCATTACCGTGAAAGTCATTGGTACCACCCTTGGTTACTACTGTGATGACTGACCCGGTGTTGCGGCCAAACTCGGCCTCGAAGTTCGAAGTCAGTAGCCGAAACTCCTGCACGGCGTCGGGACGCGGCTGGAATCCTGTTGAGCCACCGACGGCCGTCTCGTTGTTGTTTGCGCCGTCGAGTGAAATATTGTTCTCCGTGCCGCGTTGTCCGTTGACACGAATCCCCAGACCCGTGCCGAAAGCAGTGGCGCCTCCAGGGGTCAGAGTGGAGACCGCAGATACGCCCGGCTGTCCAAGCGCGAGGTCAAGAATGTTACGACCATTCAAAGGCAAACCCATAACGCGACGGCCTTCGATGCTAGTGCCAAGCGTCGGTGTATCGCGATCCAGTATCTCTTGCGCGGATGTAACCGTCACCTCCTCAGTCGCCCCACTAACACCAAGTCTGGCATCGAGACGAAGAGCGCGGTTTGGTTCGAGAGCCGCATCTTTCAAGTGAGTCTCGCTAAAGCCCGTGGCCGTTATCACGATCTCATAGACGCCGGGTTCGATTTCCAGAAACTGGTACAGACCTTGATCGTTGGTTGTGACGACGCGTACTTCCTGCTGACCGACAGCTTTTAAGAGTTTCACGGTTGCCCCGGGAACAACAGCGCCTGCCGGATCGGTAACTTCGCCGCTAATCGTGCCTCGCGAACCTTGAGCTAACACCGGCGAGCTAGCGATCAGCAGAGCACAAATCGCAATTAATTGGCATAGAAGCAGACGCCTGATCAAACGTGGCTGCTGCTCTTTCCTGAAACTAAATTCAAACATTCACAATACCTCCTACAAGATTGATGGGCTGGGGCTCCAAATGTTTACTTTGCGAAAACCAATGAGAAATCCTTGTGGATCGTTTATGCCTGGAAAGCATGGAAGCCTGAAGACACATGCAGTAATCGTTTTCTCGTGTCGCTGAGAAGTGTGTTCCACTTCGCGTACAGTCTCGAAGACTAAACCTTTCGACTGGAATGTAACGGGCAAGCATCGTGCCCAAAGCGCATGAGGTTCAGCCCGTCCAGCTCGCTTGGGATTTGTTCTGAAGTCGGAGCTCCGCGCGTGGATCGCGGACCCAAGTGACTTGAGGGTTTTCAATTTTCCAAGAATGTGTTGCTAGTTTTGGATACGTTGGTGCTTGAAAGGAAAGACAACTGTTCCGTTTATGGAACGCGGTGTGAGCCTGAGCCGATCGATCTAAGTTAGCCCAGATATCGCCTCGTTTAGTTTATCGTTTGGTCGAGGGATGTCAGATTCATTTCAGGGAGGAACCCGACGGGTTTCTTTCATTCTGCCTTGATTCTCTGATGGGAACTATTGATGTTGCGTCGGAACGCCAACTGGTAGTTGGTTGAAGAATCGGAATCGGGTTTCGCTGCACGCTACCGATCAAGTGGGCCGAAACCACGGCAGCGAACTGCCGAAGAAAGGTTTGTGAGACCGCTTGGTGGAGAAATTTATGAGGTTGGCTCAAGGGTTGCGATCTATTGGAGCGGAGGGGCTAACACGATCAGTAAGGTAGGGATATATTTGGTTAACAATACGTCATGGAAAGTCGTCATAGATATAGGTGCTAAAGCATACTCAAGTTAGATCAAGAAAATCCTTATCGGGCGAGATTCCAAGCTTCGAATCGAAAACGAAGCCGCTACATAGACGGATTTACTTTTAACACTCTTAGCAACTGCCGCTCGCAATGCTTCTTAACCGCTCGAGCCCTCCACGGCTCACCATTTCGAATAGAAAAAAAGCGGCAGGTTCCCTTCAGTCTTGGGCCTGCCGCTTTTCGCTGTGAAAAACCCTGACTAAGTTTCTATCTCCGCATTTGGAGAGTGTTACGAGACTGCCGCGCGGTTAGCGCTGCGTTGGCCTGTTAGTAGAAGCGCCTAACCTTGCACTGAAGTTATCCTGCCACCGCTTCCGCCACGCGGGAAACCTCAACACCGGCTTCTTTCAGCTTCCGCAATCGCTGATGGCCCAGAATCGCTGCGCCCAGGGCCGTCGTGAATTGAACCATTTCGCCCTCGGGCACGTTTACTTCCGAATTCAACTTCTCGCGCACGACGCGCGCCATCGTGCCGAAACGCAGGATGCCGCCGATGAGCGTGTATTCTGGCTCCATCTGTACGCGCTTCATCAACTGGAGAGAACGATCGACCAGCGACGAGATCGCACCGTGCATGATGTCAGCCGGTGGCGCGCCCATCGATAGTTGATTGATCACTTCTGACTCGGCAAACACTGCGCAGACGCCGGAAATCGGCACGGCCACTTTCGAGGTGGCGACCAATGGCCCAATTTCTTCGGTCGAGTAGCCCATGTAGCGCGCAGTTTTCTCGATGAATGCGCCCGTGCCCGCGGCGCACTTGTCGTTGAGCCGGAACGACCTCACTTTCGCACTGTCGTCCAGGCGACTCGCCTTCATCGTTTGTCCGCCAACATCGAGGATCGTGCGTGTTTTCGGAAACAAAAAGGCCGTGCCGCGCGCGCTTGCCGTTAGATCCGTCACGGCTACGTTGCTGAACGGAACCATGTGACGGCCAAAGCCGGTCGCAACCACGTAGGCTACATCAGTGTCCACCAGGCCGGCTTGTTCAAGGGAAAGGTCGAAAAGTCTGCGCGAGACAGCGGCCAGTTTGAACCCGGTGTTGACCAGGGCCTTGCCGACGATACGAAAGTCATCCGAAAGAATCAGCGCCTTTGTGTAGGTCGAGCCCACATCGATGCCGACAGTGTATGTCATAGGGAATATCCTGGTGTACTGACTCTAGAGTTCGCTGAACAATACAGCGCAATTAGTGGATTAGCCCGCGGAGCAGGTGTCAGGTTAAAGCCTGGGGCGCAAGCCCCAGGGAACGAATCAAGAAAAAGATCTCGAGCCCGCGAAAGCGGGTGACAGCCTGAACGCCACCCACGCTTCCTGTATTTCATGATCGCCGCTCCTAAAACGACCGCTTCTGCCGCCCGCTTTGCGGGCTCATGTTCGTTGCCAATTCCAACCTGGGGTTTCGCTTCGCTTCACCCCAGGCTTTATGCTATCGCCTGCTCCGCAGGCTGGTAACTCTCCCGATCAGGCGACTTCCTGGGCCCCCACTGGAACGCGGCTCGCGCGGATGTGGTCCAGTGCAAACAGCGCCGCGCCGAGGGCGCCTATGAAATGTGAATCGGCGCTTACATTCACTTTCAGGTTCATTCCTTTATTAAGCGCCTCGATCATGCCGATGTTTCTGGCGACGCCCCCGGTGAACGTAACTTCCGGCTCGATGCCCACGCGCCGCAACAAGCCGATCGACCGCGCCGCGATAGATTGATGCACCCCGAGGAGGATATCTTCGATCTTCTTCCCCTTGCCCAGCCAGGAAAGAACTTCAGACTCTGCGAAGACCGTGCAAGTCGTGCTGATCTTCACCGCGCGCTCGGCGCGTAGCGCAACTTTGCCCAACTCCTCGAGCGGAATGTCGAGCGCGGCAGATGCCGCACCGAGGAACCTACCGGTGCCGGCAGCGCACTTGTCGTTCATGCAGAAGTCCACGATCTCGCCAATCGCGTTAACTCGAATTGCTTTTGTGTCCTGACCGCCCATGTCGACTACCGTGCGGGTCTGTGGAAACATGTGCACCGCGCCGCGCCCATGGCAACTGATCTCGGTTACCTGGGTATTGCCGAACGTCACACGATAGCGACCGTAGCCAGTGCCGACCACATATTCGACCTCGCGTTCGTCGAGAGAAGCGGAGGCGAGGGCCTGGGCGTAGGAGTTTTCGGCGGCGGCGATAACGTTCGCTCCGGTATCGATCAGCGCGCGCCCAACAATCTCGCCGACCTCGTCGATGATGACCGCTTTCGTTTGGGTTGATCCGACGTCAACCCCCGCTGCATATGCCATACAGACTCCATCTCCTGGGTGGGTTCGGAGTTCGACCTTTAGGTTGCTGACGGCAGGAGCAAGCTAAAGCTTGAACTCTAAACTACGGGCTAACGAGCCGCGGCCAGTCGCCGCGACGCCAGGCCTTCAAAAAACGCATCGGCACGGTTCTTCAACTGGGCCTCGGACACCACGCGCCGATCCATCATGTCCGACTCGATGAACAGGCTGGCAATGTCGCGCGACGCCATTAACGCGCGACGATTGTCGGCCAGCCCGGTCGAGACCGTGCGACAACTCTTAATTGGGTGGTACACCACACCATCCACGTGAAACGGATCGATCATCTGGGCCAGTGCTTGTTCCTGATAAAACATGCTGTCCATCGCGTTGCGGACGTAGATCAGAACCCCTTCGGCAAAACTCTCAAGTGGCCGGCTCAAGTCGTATTCGTACCCCTGAACCACTCCACCTGCTGCAAACCAGAGATAAGTTGAATTCACGAACGTGCCGCCCCATTCGCTGAATAGCTCGTTAAAGCGGCGAAAGATTGGATAACAGGGAACACCGACGAACAAAAGCCGGTATTTCTCGTCGGTCAGCGTGCCGATGCCGTGCGCGGCCTTGAACTCCATCTCTTCGACCAGATTTTCGAAATACTTCGCGCCCTCGGATGTGCCGCGAAAACCATTCGACACGCCAAGGTAAATCGTTCCGTCGGTGAGCGCGTTGAAGACCGACGGCATACTCTGATTCAGTTCGAGCACCCGACGCCATCCGCGACTCATAACGTTGGCGTGCTGCAAAGTCTCGCGCAGGCGATCAATATCGAACTTCTTTCCAGTAAGACGCTCGCATACAGTGATCAGCTCTTTTACCTGGGCCAGAACGTACTTGCGATCGTTCTCGAAATCGGGTTCTCCGGGCCAGGTCTGTTTACCACACGCCCGCGTTCCCGGAATATCGAGAGTGAAGATCGGAATGTGATACATGCGCTCCCAGATTTCCGCCCACTTGATGTACGTGTTGCACGCGTTCGTCAGAACTGCGAGCGAAGGCGCTGGAATGCGCCCCATTGGATGTTCGCCGTGTCTCAGTTGGACGGCAACATCGGCCTTAACATACCCGCAAATATCCGGCGAATAGCCGTAGTCCTCCGCCTGATCCAAATACTCATGCGCGACGCGACGCACCGCCGTTTGCAGCGAGTTAATCTCCGGCATCACGATTGGCAGATCAAAGACGCGCAGCAGCTCAGCCATGCTGCCCATGACGAAAACATACGCAGCCTGACTGCCGGTTTCGGCGGTGTGATTCAGTTCAGTGAACCACTTTTGAAATAGCGCCGCGCCATCACGATTGCCGCGGCCGACGATGTCATGTGTCTGGGTCATAGCTTAGACAATCAGCTAAACAAGATATTTTCGACGAACGTCTCCAGTTGAATTTCCATGGAGTCAAAGCTGGTCATGCTCTCTTCAAATTCGCCGACGAAATACGGGATGCCGGCTTTGTCGAGCGCGCGTGTGTAGGCAACCTGCTCTTCAAGCCCTGGCTCGCACATCTTGGCGGCTGTGATGATGGCGGCGTCCGCGCGTGCGCTTCGAATGCGGTCCAGCAGCATCTTCTCTTTCGGTTTGCGCAAATCGTGTTGGACCGGGCTATATGACGATTTCTCGAGATAGGCTTCGGCCAGATTTGTCAGCGGATCGCCGTCGACGGGAACGTCTTCGAGCAACCAACGCAGCCCGATCAGCAGGTCGTCATCGACGACGTAACACGAGCGCGCGATAGCCCGAATCAGGTCCAGCGGTGGCTGTTCGCAGAAACCACCTTCGAAAACGACCCGCACCTTGTCCTGGGTTCTTGTTCCCCGGGCGCGTATCTGAGGGAGCAACGTGCGCAGTAGTTCATTGTGTTCTTCGCGCGGAATCAATCCCGCCAGTGCCACGAGCACATACGCTTCATCAGCAGTAACGAGCCACGGAGTATCCTTCTTTATCTCGTACAGCTCACGAATCAGGCGGCGATTCTCGTTGAAGACAGCAATCGAGTTGCGCAGCGCATCGTTGGTGATTGCCTCGCCGGAAAGCTCTTCGATGGATCTTTTCAACCGTTCGTACTCACCGCGGAGATAGATTACGGAATGGGGGGAATTCGGGTTCTGCGGCAGATACAGAATCTGACATGGATAGGAAACATTGCGTCCCCAAACGGCCGCGAGATTACGCGCGGCGTCGCAAATAGGATGGGTAACGAACATCTCAAGCGGGACAGTGTTGCTCAGAGCGAGTTCAAGCGAAGTCTTTAGAATCGAGCAGAGGTACGATCCAAAGCGCGAGTCTGCCTGGACTGCTTCGATGGGAGCGCCGCGAACTTTGAACGGCAAGAGGCCGGCGGCATGAACGATCTCTTCCGGAAAGTTAACCTGGAAATGGCCCACTACTTTCCCACCGCGTTCGCGCCAACGCCTTACGGTGGGAAAAGTCGTGTCTTCGAATAACTCGCGGCATTCGTAGATTGCATCGCCGAGCGATCTGTTTTCCCATTCGTGAAAGATTGGTTTGGTCATAGTTCCCTTGGTTAGTGCCCAATTTGAATTCTCTGTGTAACCTCTGTGCTCTTTGCGACTCTGTGGTTAGTGTTTTTCCGAAATCAAGTAACCAAAGAGAGGGTTGCACAGAGATAAACTAGAACCAGGGTGCTGCTGGCGTTTGTCCTGACCTCCTGCACTTGATTCACCCCACCATGTCTATGCGGGCTCCTTAACAGAGCGCTGGTTGCTTTTCTTTTGCCGGCTATAAACATTTTGCTCCTCTGGAGCAAAGCCATTCACCCAACCATGTTCAAGCCGCCGTTGATGCTGAACACCTGACCGGTGATATAGCTCGCTGCTTCTGACGCCAGAAACAAAACCATTGGCGCGATCTCCTCCGGTTGGCCCAGCCGCTTCAGGGGAATGACATTTACGATGGAGCTGAGAATTTTTCCGGTGAAGGCATCCTGTCGCATCTCGTCGATAAGCGGGGTATCACACAAGCCCGGCGAGACAACGTTAACGCGAATGTTGTCGCGGGCATGTTCGCGCGCCAGGGTTTTGGAAAAGGCCATGATGGCGGCCTTTGAGCTGGCATAGATCGCTTCACCAAATGATCCGACGAGTCCTGTGTCTGAGCTGATGTTGATGATCGCGCCCTGCTTGCGTTCGACCATGTGGGGCAGGATGACGTGACAGGTATTGGCAACTCCAAAGAAGTTGATCGAAAGCACTTTCTGCCAGAGATCAGGCGTTGTCTTCACGAACGGCAGCAGGCGGTCCCAGCCGGCGCAGTTAACGAGCACGTCGATCTTGTCGAACAAGCGTAGTGTTTCATCGCAAAGTTTTTCGACATCGTCGCGTTTGGTTACGTCGGTTTGGACCGCCACAACCCGCCGGTGGTAGGTCTCACTGACGTTTAGCGCCGTGTTTTTAGCGTCTTCGCAGCGCAAATCCCCAATGACAACATCCGCGCCGGCTTCGGCAAAGGCGCGTACGACCGCGCCTCCGATTCCGCGGGCACCGCCGGTCACTATTACAGATTTACCACTTCCATCGAAAAGATTCATGGGCTCCTCTATAGTTAGACGGCCACCGGCTCAGGTTCATGGCTAACACGGTGCTCGATAACCGTCTCCAGCTTGAAAAGCTCGATTGCGTTATCGCGCATGAGCTTTGCTTCAACTTCCTTCTTCAGTCCCAGTTCACAAAGTTGCCGCAGGCTTTCTTTCCAGGGCAGACCGTTTGTTCCCCACAAACACCGGTCCCGGCCGAGACGGCTATTAATAAATTGAATAATTTGCGGCGAGAGATACTTTGGCAGCCAGGCATCGACACCGAACCAGATGTTCTCCCATTTGTAACAAACTGAAATCAGCTCATCGACCCAGGGGTAGCCCGTGTGCGCTCCGATCATCTTCAAATCAGGAAAGTCACAAGCGATGCGATCGAGGAACATCGGACGTGCGCCGTCGCTGGGGCTGGCTTCCAGCACGTGCCCGACCTGCATCGACACAGGCACGTCCAGCTCAACGCATTTGGCGTAGAGCGGGTACATCTTCGGGTCGTTCAAGGGAATGTCGAAGCCATAGATGTGCACATAGACGCCCTTGAAACCGTGTTTCGTTACCGCGAGTTCGATCTCTTTCAAACTGTCTTTAATGCGAAATGGGTTGTAGCCGGCGAGTCCAACGAATCGATCGGGATGAGCTTCGGTGTACTGGAGCACATCCTCGAGTTTCGTGTCCATGTACATCCACTTGCGCCAGTAAGACCACATCTTGCACTGTGTGATGAAGACTTTTTCCACGCTCGCGTCGTCCATCTGGCGCAGCATCTCCGCGATGGAAGCAAAGCGTGGCAACCCGCCAATTGCCCTTTCCATCCGGCAAACCAGTTCGCCTTCTTTAGCGCGGTCCCACTGCTCCATAAACTCACTTGTGGCAACGTAGTACATGAAGTCGATTGCTTGAATTTTTGCAGCCATGACGCTCCTCCGATCTTTGAGAAGACTCCTCCGATCTTTGAGAAGAAATGGCAACTGATGTGCCTAGTCTGTATTGACATGGGAGGATCGCAGAGTGCGCAAAAAGACTAGTTGTTTATGATGTCGAGGCTCCACTACATATCGGCTGAAACCCAAATTTTAGGGGCTTTGTGGTTGCCGTGCGAATTAATCCGAGAATCAATGGGGGAAAAACCCCACTAAACTCCGCAGGCCAGGCTGCCCGGAGCTTGCCAGGGGAGGACGACTGGTTCCCTGTGCCTTGGGGCCTATCCGGAGTTCCATCGCATCAGCAACTTCCCGCAGGTTGAAGACTCGGCCGCATTTTCGTACGCTCAGTTGTGCGCCAGGCGCATAATGCAGGGATCGGTTTTATCGGGACAATTCATGTTCACTATCAATCAATTCGCCGCGATGATGCGGCGCGCTTTTTTCATTGCGGGTTTTGCGCTTGCGGGGGTTGCAGCCGTTGTTGGTCAAAACGCGCCAACATCGACTAATAAATCACTGCCGGCAGCTTCCGCGCCCGTGACTGCTGCCGATCGAAACGAGTCGGAACGTTCAGACAAGCTGACTGGCGGCCATATTGAGGTCGGAGAATTCGTGCCAAACGACGCCGATATCCATCTCACCTTGAATGTCCCGTCGTTTCGACTGACGTTGTGGCAAGACGGCAAAGAAGTGAAGTCTTACTACGTGGGCGTGGGAATGAAAGAGCATCCGATTTATATCGGTCAGCGCGAAGCGACCGAGATCATCTGGAACCCCGCCTGGATCCCACCTTCAAGCGATTGGGTAGGCGAGATTAAAAACGTCCGTCCCGGCGAGATCATTAAGGCCAGCGACCCTCGCAATCCGCTCGGCAAATTGAAGATTCCACTGGGCGATCGTTACCTGATTCATCAAGCCGCGAAGCTGACCGACGTGGGTAATCTGGTGTCTCATGGCTGCGTGCGCGTGCCACGTCCCGATCTTTACGAGCTGGCTGAAACGATCGTCGCAGCCCGCAATCTGCCGGTCTCGCGCAAACGGATCGAGGCCGCGAAACGGAGCTCGAGATCACTGGTAGTGCAGATCCCCGAGCCGGTGCCGGTGGATATTAACTACGACACCCTCGTCGTTGAGGGCGGCGTTCTGCACATTTACCCGGATGTTTATGACCGCGGCACAAACCAGCCCGCGTTGCTCCGCGCCGAGCTGCAGACGTCCGGGATTGACTCATCAAATCTCAGTGATGCAATGATCAGGAAGATGCTTCGCAAGGTAACTCGCCGCACGCAATTCGTCGTCGAAAAGAGCAGCATCGAACAAGGTCGCGCAATTGAAGATGGACGCCTTGTGCCGCTTATTCCTGCCAGAGGCAGAAAGCGGTAGTCAGAAAAGACTCATTTTGCTTTCTGCGTTCTGCCCACTGCGCACAGCCCACTTACCGCACGTATTCCCAATGCCACGGTTCATAGCAGTAGGGTCGAAAGCCAAAGCGCTCGGCATTGCGCACGAGCCACCGGTAGACAGGCGTCTGGACCTGAAAAGCACGATTTGAATCTTGAGTGTCAACCGGTTCTCCACCCACGTACAGATCAAGAGCGCGGCCCGTGAAGTGGGGGCTGTTTACAGCCAGGCCGGCGCTGCCAGCGTTCGGTTCCTCGCGTCGCAACTTTTCCTGATAATCACGCGAACGAAAAGCGGAGATGATTTTCAAATACTTCTCGCCGGACGCCAGATCATTGCGCGTGTGAGCGAGGCCGAGTGAGCGATCTTTAACCGCCGCCGCGACCATCCGCTTGTAGGCGGCGTAGGTTCGTTTTTCAACCAGCCGCAGGTCCTCCGCGCGCGTGGGATCGTAAAAATCCGAGATCGGAGCCGTTAACAGTTGCTCGGGCGGCGCGGGACTACGGTCCTTGAGTCGCGAGTCCTGCCAGGCCTTTATCATCGCGTAGAGCGTATCGGCGTCGAGCATGCCACTCTTCTTTAGTCCGGCTTTTCCCTGCCAACGCGCGACTGCCTGTGCAAACTTGACGCTTGCCGGTTCCTGCTCGGCCCTGATGAGGCGCTTGATAAGGGGCGTGTAGAGATACCAGCCGCGTTGGGGCTTTGAGCCAAACGTCCATTCGAGTTCTCTCGAGAGTACTACGTTCGCGCGGGCTGCCTCGTTAATCTCTGAGTTACCGGCATACAGCGATTCCATGCTCACCGTTTCCCAGACTACTGTCGGAAACAACAGGGTAATTGATAACACGGCCACGCCAACGGTAATTCGCTTCATGTTCTAATTCTCTATCACAAGTAAGATAACCACCAATCGCGCCGGCGGGCTTTGACGCCCGCAAACCACTTGCACAGCGGATAGAGTATTACTATGCCGACGACCCAGCAAAGATAAACAACCGCCAGGTTAAAGCCTACCCCGGGTGGTGGAGGAGCAACTCCAATCAAACTGCCGAACATCCAGCGCCAGGGCTTGCCGGCGACGAGGTGAGCAATTACTGCAATCAAGTGGGCTGTCGGCCACTGCAAGAGGTAGAAGAAAAGCGGCACCCGGCCAAACGTTATAAAAAATTTCCGGATTCGATTTGCTCCCGGCGGATGAGATAATTGCAGCGCGGGTTGAGTTGACTCAAACCAGGCCAGGGCAAACATCGCCGGCGCCAGGGTCATCAAAAGGAACAACAACGACGGCGGATACTTTGTGGTATTCAGAAACGAGAGAACCGTAAAGGTTACCGTGCGTTGTCGCGCCCAATGCGACGGGTCGCCATAGACATTGATAGCCCGCACGAAAATAAAAAGTATCGTTCCAATAGTGCCCACCAGCAACAACAGCCGCCGGCGGCACGCAGCGTCCCACTGATAAATCACTCCGAACGCATAACCCACGGCCATCACGCCGACCCACGGAATCAACGGGTAAAGCAAGAACACAACCGGGCTCGGCCAGCCGAGGATCGGAAACGGTTCAAACGCCTGATGCAAAACTATGTAAACCTTCGTCCAGAACCCCGGCACCGCGCTGCCGGGTCCGTGCCAGCCCTGCACGTGAAAACGATCCAGCAGATTGTGTAACGCGATGAGCGCGAGCCCGAAGCCGGCGACAACGCGCAGTGGCAGATAAATCAGTCCGGCTAACAGGATCATCGACACGCCGATTACCCAGATGACCTGCATCATGCCAAAAAACCGGTAATCCAAATTAAAGGTCGCACCAAAACGCACGACGGTGAACTCAAGCACGATCAGCCACAACCCACGAGTGATTAGAAAGCGCGACAAATCTTTGCGGCTCTTCCCCCGCGCCAGTTGCAGATAGGCGCCGGTGCCTGCAAGGAAAACAAAGACCGGTGCGCAATAGTGTGTGATCCAGCGAGTGAGAAAAAGCGCGACGTTTGTTTGGGTCAGGTCAGTGGGATCAAATTGAAAGGCAGCGGAGTGAACAAAATCCCGCGTATGGTCGAGCATCATGACAACCATCACAATGCCGCGCAAGAGATCGATTGAATCGATACGGGTGCGCCGCCCGGTGGCAGCCTTCGGCATGTCAGGCGAAAGCGAATAAGTAGCCGCGTTGTCTCTCGAATCTAGGCTTTGGTCGATCACGCGAAATGTTTAGGGTGTGGCAGTCTTGCCGGCTGCCTCCAGATAGGCGTTCACGCAGTAAAGATTTTCTCCCAACACGTACATCAGGTTCGCAGTCTCGACGTAGTTCTCGAGCTTGTCAGCGTTTGTGTTAAGTATGTTAAGACGGAGTTCTGCGGCAGCCTGGCGGTCACTCTCCGAAAGGCTCTTATCGTTTGCCAGTTGAGAAAGCTCTGCCAACGTCCAGGGAAACCAAAGGTATGTGGATCCCTCGGCCAAAAATTCCGTGCCCACAAACCGCAAGTCGGGATCGGGCAGGTGGCTGTTGTTAACTTCGATAGACCAGTCACCGATCTGCTTATTCCTGAGGAAGTCCTGTATCGCAGTGCGATACACGTTGTCGTTCCTAATGAAACTAAACGGGTCGAGTGATTGCGCGCGTGACAACACGTACAGCGCCTGCGCGGTAAGCCCTTCGAAGTGATCCCTTTGTCCGGCACGATTGGGATTTGGCACCCAACCCTGTCCCTCTTTGTAAGTACGCAGAAGCCAATTGATACCTCTGCGAATATTTTCGTCGTACCTGCCGCCGATCTGTTTCGAAACTGAAGGCGACGTCCGCGCTTCTATCAGACTCCAGAGGGCGACAACAGTCGGATAAGTTCTGCTAAACTCCGTGCTTTCGTCCCGAATGGGTCGCCAGCCGCCGGTGGCGTCTTGCCTGCGGTTAGTCTCATCCAGGTCGCGTATGACTCGCTTCACCACATCCTCTCGTTCCGTCTCGTTCCAGATTTTTGTCTTCGAGTCGAGTGACTTGATATTCGCGAGTGTTACCCAGCTACCTACCTCGGTAATCGTGTACGGGCTTGTGTTTCCGTATAGGTTCCAACCCTCAACCGGTGTGGTTCGATGAAGCCCTTCGAGGTAGCTAAAGGCGCTCTTGATCTTCGGCACCTGCGAATCCAGATTTTTCTCCGTTGCCAGGGCCCCTAACAGACATTGGGCGGTTTGCCAGACCTGTGTGGTTTCGTCAGCCGCCGAAGGCGACATCTTCACCCCGCCATTGGCCGCCTGCGCCATGAATACGGTGTCAGACCACGCTTCGACTTTTCGCTGCAGCAGAGAGCGAAATTCCGGCTCCGGCTTCAAAACCCGAGTCGCCTCTGACGCTGGTGTCCGTGTCTTGAGGAATACGACGACAATCACCGGAATAAGTAAGGCGGCGATCGCAACCGCGACGATCCAGGGTGTGGCCGTCCGCTTCTCTCTTTGCTTCACTGTCTCCGGCGGCGCCGGATTGCCGACATCATCGGTGTAGAGGTTGTACAGGTGAACACGTACAGCATGCTTCACTTCAACCTCGTTCAGATCGTGAAGCATCGACTGCCAACTCGTGTACTGGTTCAAGTCTTCGGCGACACGCTTGGACAGCAGAATGTGACCTGCATCCCCGCTGTCCATTACGCGTTGGGCCATATTGATACCGGCGCCCGCAACATTGGTGCGATCATTCACATCGACGATTTGATTTACGGGGCCGCTGTGCACACCCATTCGTAATTGGATTTCCGGATGGCTCTTTAAAGCCTTACTGATTTCCAATGCACACTTAACCGGCGCCACTGGCTCATTGAAAAAAACCAGTGCCATCCCGTCGCCGGTAGGAAGGCTGGTTAGCTGCTCCGCGGCGCGCGCGCGTTTGACCTCCGCGGAACCATGAACCAATTCCTGCAATGTATGCAGCACACTCGCTTGTTCGTCGATGGGCAGCTTGGAGTAACCGACAATGTCCATGAAGAGGACATGGGCAAGTTTCATCGTGCCGCTCAGAGAGTTTTCAACTGACATAGGTTCCCCCTATGGAAGTTCTATTTCACGAACCATGACTATTTCCGGAAGCGCCCGGAGATCGGACAATGTGCCGTGGCCCACACTCGTGTCGACTTCAATCACGGCCATGGCTTCCCCGCCCCGTTCGCGCCGGCCCAAATGAAAGCGGCTGATGTTAATGCCGCGCTCGCCCAATATCGTGCCCACTCGGCCGATTACGCCGGGCACGTCGCGGTTCCGCATCACAAGCATATGGCCCTGCGGAGTGGCCTCGATGTGAAAGCCGTCGATTTCAGTGATGCGGCCCTCGCGCGACTGTTGGCCAACGCCGAAGATAGTTCCAGCGAGCAGCTGCTCCTGGTCTGAACCCAGCACCCGAGTCTTTATTGAGGGAGCCAGTTCGGAACCGGCACGAGAATAACTTGTTGTCACTCCAATGCCACGCTCTTCGGCGATCAGAAAGGCATTGACTGCATTTACGCGTGCGCTGACATCGCGCAACAGTCCGGCCAGAAAAGATCTTGTAACCGGCGCAGCGTTTAGCTCAACAATCTCGCCGGCGAATTCCAGTTTCACTTCCCGCACTGCGCTGTCCACCAGTTGCGCCTGAAAGCGGCCGAGCTTTTCCGCCAGCTCAATATAGGGCCGCAGCAACGCCAGCTCTTTGGTGCCCAATGAAGGTACATTCACCGCGCCCCGCAAGGCGCCACTTAAAAGATAATCGCGCATCTGTTCCGCGACGGTGAACGCCACACCCTCCTGCGCCTCTGTCGTGGAGGCGCCCAGGTGCGGAGTAGCAATAACCTCATCCAACAGCAGTAGGGGGTGATTCTGAGGTGGCGGCTCAGCCACAAAAACATCCAGGGCGGCGCCGGCGACGGTGCCTGCTTTAATGGCATCGTAAAGCGCGTCCTCGTCAATCAGTCCACCGCGAGCGCAGTTGACAAGACGCACGCCTTTCTTCATGAGAGTAAAGGCCTCGCGACCAATCACGCCCCGCGTTTCGTTAGTCAGCGGAGTATGGATCGTAATAAAGTCTGCGGTCGCGAAGAGTTCATTGAGCGGTGTCAGCTCAATTTCAGAGTCACGCGCCTGCTCCGGTGCGATGAAGGGATCGTAGGCGACTATTTTCATGCCAAAACCACGCGCGCGTGCCGCTACCGCTTTGCCGATACGACCCATGCCGATGACGCCCAGTGTCTTACCCTGCAATTCCACTCCAACGAACGCCTTGCGATCCCAACGACCCGCTTTAAGACTGCTATTCGCCTGCGGCACTCGTCGCGCCAGGGCGATCAACAGCGCCATTGTATGTTCCGCTGTTGTTATGGTGTTGCCATCAGGGGCATTCATGACCACGATGCCGCGCTCGGTTGCCGCCGGCACGTCGATGTTGTCGACGCCTACGCCGGCGCGACCAATAACTCGCAGGGCGGATGCGCTTTCCATCAACTCGCTGGTAACTTTAGTTTCGCTGCGGACAACGAGCCCGGCGCAGCCGGTTAGCGCCGCCCGCAGTTCGCCGGGGTCCAGCCGCAGACGCTTCTCCAGCAGAAAGCCGGCGTCCCGCAAAGGCTGAAGGCCGGTATCGCTGACCTCGTCAGCTATTAAAATCTTTGCCTGTGCATTAGTCATGAACTCTTTCGCTTGTGATTATTTTAAGTGCTGGTGTAAAGAGGTGGTATGGTAACAGTCTGCCTGAAGTCCGACAAACTTCATTTTATCCACGTTCGGAGGTGACTATTGGAAATTTTCGTTTATCGCGACGGCTCAGACAAGGTTGAAGAAGGTTTTACGGTCGCGCAGCTTCCGGAGTTACTCAAGGAAGAGAAAGCCGTAATCTGGGTTGACATGGAAACGCCGTCTCTCAGCGACGACGATGTTCTCCTGAACGTTTTCCATTTTCACCCGCTGACCATAGAAGACTGCCGCGCCAATCGTCACCATCCGAAAGTCGAAGAGTTTCCCGATTATATTTACTTTATCGTACATGCAGTGCGGACTGATGCCAGTCCCGACCGCTTCAACACCATCGAGCTGGATGGCTTTCTGGGACGCAACTACCTCGTCACTTATCATCACGAAGCGTTTGCCAGCGTGAATAAGGTGAAGCAGACAATCCGTTCCAGCCCGGTAACCAGCCAGCGCGGTGCCGTCTTTCTATTACATGCAGTTATCGACAGCATCGTTGATGATTACCTGCCGGTAATGGACGATTTCGACGAGCGCATTAACGACCTGGAAGACAATATCTTCACGCTGCACCGGCCCAGCGATCAAATACTCGAAGAAATATTGGGACTGAAGCGCAGCGTGTTGCGCTTGCGGCGCATCTCCTCAAAACAGCTTGAAGTCTTGTATCGCATGAGTCATGGCCAGTTCCAGTTAATCTCCGGACCGGTACTCCCTTTCTTTCGCGACATCTATGACCACCTGCTACGGGTGACAGATTTGGCGGAGAGCTACCGTGACCTGATCAGCGGCTCGCTGGAGGCTTACCTGTCAGTCGTTTCGAATCGACTGAACGAGATCATGAAGGTGCTCACAATTTTTTCAGCCATCATGTTGCCGTTGACTTTTATTGCCGGCGTTTACGGCATGAACTTTGACAACATGCCTGAGTTGCATTCGCGTTACGGCTATTACGCCGCCTGGGCGATCATGATCGCGGTGGCGGTGGGTATGCTTTTGTTCTTCTGGAAACGCGGCTGGATAGGTCACGCAGAACCAAAGAGGGCGGGGGTCAGGGGACGGGGGATAGGGGTCAGGGAATAGGGGTCGGAGCCCTGACCTCTGTCCCCTGACCCCCGTTCGTTCCCTGACCCCTAACCCCCGTCCCCTAACCCCCGTTCGTTGAATTCGGGCCTTTTCTTTCCTGCATCTTCTCCCCCTAAATAAACCAGCTAATCACTACTGCCAAGGCGACTCCGATCGCGGCGTAAACTCCCGCGACGATGTCGTCCAGCATTATTCCCATTCCTGCTTCGAGCGATTCAAGCCTACGGGCAGGATATGGCTTAACAATGTCAAAAAACCTGAAGAGTACAAAGGCCAGAATCGCCGTCCACCAAACTGTGCCGAGAACAAAAGGAACCGGAATCAGGGCGATGAACTGACCGGCAACTTCGTCTATTACTACTTTGCCGGGGTCTTTTTGTCCCGACAGCTTTTCTGTGCGAGAGGCTGCCCAGATCCCAATGAGAGTGATCGCAAGCGCCGCCACTAATTCAAAAGCAACGACGCCATAAAAAATTTGGAGAAGGTTGAAGTTGCGCCCGCTGCCGGCGGCAAAGAAAAGCTTCATCGACCCGGCACGAACCAAAGCATAAACAACAATGCCGACGAGCGATCCCCACGTGCCCGGAGCGAGCGGAAGGTAGCCAACTCCGCAAGTCGCGATCGCAAGGGCGAGATAGTCCTTCCCGGAACGTGCAGTCCGGCGGTCCGGAATGATTTTACCGGGTGTCATAGCCTGGGGATTCAACTCATCACTAGATTCTTTGATCATCAGAGCGATCGAAGGTTTGCCACACTCACGTTTTCTTTCGGCTCCGCCGATACGATCCGGCCAACCAGGTCGTATTCCTGCGCTTCAGTGAGTAGCACGTTTACGAACTCACCCGGTGAAGGAGCGAGCTCTTCCGGCGCATCATTGATCAGAACGCAGCCGTCGATATCCGGAGCCTGCGTTTCCATTCTTCCCTGCCACAGGAGTTCGCTCTCGTTTGACTCCCCTTCAAACAGCACGCGCACCGTCTTGCCAACCATTGACTTGTGTTTTCGTCTGGCGATCTTTGCCTGCTCTTTCATTAAACGGGCCCGGCGCTTGTTGGCAATACTTGCATCGACCTTATCAGGAAGATCGTAGGCCGGCGTGCCCTCTTCATCGGAATACGTAAAGACGCCTACACGGTCAAATTCAACATTCTTTACGAACGCGAGCAACTCCGAAAAGTCTTCTTCCGTCTCTCCGGGAAAACCCGTTATGAAGGTCGTACGCACCGCAATGCCAGGCACCCGCTCGCGCACTCGCTCAAGCAATCGTTCCAGCGAGGCGCGATTGCCGCCGCGCTTCATCAATTTCAAAACATTCTGCGACGCGTGCTGCAAAGGGATATCGAGATACTTTACGGCTTTCGGCTCTTCGGCGAGCACCTGCAGAAACTCGTCACTGATGTGCGTCGGATAGGTATACATCACGCGCACCCACTCAATGCCGTCAGTGTGAGAGAGCTCGCGCAGCAAATGCGCCAGCGCGTCCTGCTTGCCCAGGTCCTCCCCATAGCGCGAAGAATCCTGCGCCACCAGAATGAGTTCCTTTACGCCTTCATCGGCGAGCTGGTGCGCCTCTGCGACGATCGAGCCAAAACGCCGGCTGCGAAAATGTCCGCGCATCTGCGGAATGAAGCAGAAGGCGCAGGGCCGGTCACAGCCCTCCGCAATCTTGATGAACGCATAATGACCGGGCGTCGCCAACACGCGCGGGGTAGATTCGTCATAAAGGTAGGTGGCGCTTTGATTGCCCAGCGCTATCACCGGAAGCGAACGTATATTGGTGGCGGGATCGCAAACCGCCAGAATGTCGTTAATCTGGCTGGTGCCGATGAAGGCATCCACTTCCGGCATTTCCGCTTTCAACTCGTCGCGATACCGCTCGACCAGACAACCCGCGACCACTAAGCGCTGAGCGTTACCGTTCGTCTTCAATCGCGCTGCCTCAAGGATGGTATCAATTGATTCCTGCTTGGCAGAGTCGATAAAGCCGCAGGTGTTAACCACAATCGTGTCGGCCTCGCTGGCATCCGCTGTGAGCTCATAGCCATTCGCCTTGAGCGTGCCCATCATCACCTCGCTATCAACGAGGTTTTTGGGACAGCCCAAACTAATAAATCCAACTTTTTTCATAATCAGTAAATCTGTCACCGCGAGCTAGGAGCCGGCGCTGTCTTTCCTTTCGAGCTCTCTAAGTGCTCGTTCAATATCCTTCAACTCTTCCGGCGCAAGCCTTTGCTGCCCGAATCTGACCCGGTTATATGCGTGAGTAATCGTCAGCGCTTCGGGAGCATCGAGGCTGCACGCAAACTCCAGCGGTGTCAAATCTGCGTCGCGCTGGATTCCGCGTTGAGCCAGCAAGGCGATAAGACGCTGGTAAAACTCCACCATCGTTTCGTTCTGGTGGGCCCGGCCGGGCGAACTGCTGAAGAGGCGCCGCCAGCCAAAGCGGCGCACGCGAACGGCGGCAAAATAAAAAAGAACTCCAGATGCAAGGAAAAAGCCGGCCAGGATTATTTTTGCGCCATAAGCTGACAGGCTGCTACGCACCACGGCCGCGATCCTCGTGAGCGTGCGGCGATACTCAAACAAATGATTCTGCAACGACGTCGCCAGAGAGCGTTGCTCCTGTTTGTCGTAACCAACCACGTATTGAAACCAAATCAACTCCAACGCCTCGGCATACTTCCCGAGACGAGCGGTGAGCCCGGTACTGACCGGCTCGGTGCGGCCGGCGGCCGGTGTGGGATCAAACGTCACCCACGCCTGAGTCTCGGGAAAGTAAACTTCGACCCATGAATGCGCGTCACTTTGCCGCACGGTATATGCAGCCGCGGCATCGTTGTACTCGCCTGCCAGAAAGCCGTTCACAACACGGGCGGCGATACCTCGGGTTCTCAACATCACCGCCATCGCGGTTGAAAAGTATTCACAATGTCCGGCCCTAACGTTGAACAGAAAATCGGCCAGGGGATCTGGTCCGCCGGCACGCATCTGCAACGTATAGCCATACTGTTCACGAAGGTATGCTTCGATAGCTTTCGCTTCGTCGTATCGGCTCCTTGCATGGGCATTGACCACGATCGCATTAGCCAGGGCGTTGATTCGGGGATCGAGTGTTTCAGGAAGCTGTGTGTAGCGAGCGAACGTAGTCGAATACGGGCGCTCGTCACTTTGCAGCAGGTCCTCGTCCGGTTCCGTCAGATCAGATAGCGCCTTATAGATCACGCGGTCAAAGTCGTGCCGGCGCGATTGCATGGAGCCTTCGGCGTCAACGCGCACAAAAGGAAAATCGCCCTGGATAGCCACCGGGCGTGAAGCGGCGAAAAGAATCGGCGACTCAATCGCCTCCAGAAAAATCGTTTGCGTGGTCAGACGATGCAAAGCTTCGGTGGTGCCCAGTTTGAAAAAGCCTTGTTCGCTTTTCTTGTCGGTTGCCCGTCGTGCCTCATCCGATTTTCTCCAAGCTCGACCGGTAAACTCATCGAGAGCTACGCCTCTCCAGCGCAGACCGGGACGCACCTGAGCATCCTCGAGGCGCACATGCATTACTACCGAATTATCGCGTTTTAGTTCGCCAATCTCTCCCAGCGTAACGCTCTCAGAAAACCCAATGAAATTTGTAAGGGTACTGCCCGAGCGGCTGAGGACCGCGGCACCCGAACGCGGCACTACAAGAAACAGTGGCAAGGCCAGAACAAAAATCAGGAAAAGCAAGCTAAGGGCTATCAGCGGAAGTCGTTGCGCGTCGGCATTTCGCCTGCCCAGCCGGCGGCGAGCGTTTTTGAAGATCCGCGAATCCGGTGGCACCAGTAGACGAGTTTCGGCGGCCGTGGTCACTCTCCGTGACTTCTGAATCTCGAAAGCGATTATCGTAGAAACACTGCACAGTAAATACAGCGTTAGTGTTCCCAGAAACACTGGGGAAAAACTTAAGCCGGCGGCGAGTAATACTTCGAAGAAAGAGATCAGATAGAGAAAGACCCAGTCGCGGTCCTTCTTATCCTGCATCAACTTCACAACGGAGAGGAAGATAATCAAGTGTGCCAGCGCGCTTACACCCAGTCTTCCTGCCGCTTCACCCACACTTTGCTGATACTTCCAGTCAATCAGGAACAAAGGCACAGCAAGTATCACAACCACGAGAACGGCGCGTTCCGAGAGTTGCCACTTTGTATCCTCAAGCTTCCACGCGACGATCATGGCCAGCCAGACCAGGCCGGCCAGTGGCACAGATAGTCCGCCGGCGAGTAGCAATGCGAGGGTAGCCACGGCAATAGTCGCGTATGAGAAAGCGCGGAAGTAGATCTTGAAATTCATTGCATCGCAGGAGCACGCCATGGCGTGCATCCTGAATCCATCCGTTAACAATTATCTTCGCAGCAGGCGAATTTCGAAAAGCCTGGGCCACAGCTTTCCGGTGACGAACAAGCGGTCCCCGGCTTCGTCATAAGCAATGCCATTCAAGACAGCCTCTTGATCACTCACTTCCCCGTTGGGGAGTATTCCTGCAAGATCAATCCAGCCTAACACTGCACCGCTGTCGGGATTGATACGCGCGATGCGATCGCCATGCCAGATGTTGGCGAATATTTCGCCCTTCACGTATTCGAGTTCGTTAATCTCCATAACTGGCCGGCGCCGATCAGTAACTGCGAGCGTTTTTGTCACCTGAAAGTTGTCCGGATTCAGAAAATGCAGCTCATTCGTGCCGTCGCTGATAATGAGCGACTGCCCGTCGTTAGTTAGTCCCCAACCTTCACCCTGATACTTAAAGGTGCCGAGCTGTTCAAATGTCGCCGCGTCATAGATGAAGCCGAGTTGGTGCTGCCAGGTTAGCTGGTACAGTTTTCCTTTGAATAGCGTCAACCCCTCGGCAAAATAAGGCGCGGGCACGTCAATTTTTTGCACCGGCTTTCCGGTTTCAAGCTCCAGGCGCCGCAGACTCGAACGCCCCACTTCGCCAGTGCTCTCCAGAAGATTTCCCTGCGTGAAAATCAGACCCTGGGTAAACGCGTCCCGGTCGTGGGGGAAAACGCGTACCACCTCGTATCCATAGCTGACAACGCTTTGCTCCGGACTCTTTTGTGACGTTAAGCCGCCGGTCGTTCCGTTCTGACAAGCTACCCGGCTGAGAGAGAGTCCAACTGCCAGCAGCAAAACCCACTTTTGGTGATTCTTTACAAAGACGGCCATTTATACTCCAGCTTAACATCAGGGCTGGGCAGGAGATAAGCGGCAAAGCGCCAGACCGGGCGACTGCGCAGACAGGACGCGATCCAGCAGGATCTTAACCAATGCGCCTGATTAAGTTTGACTCATCACGAGTGTTTGAGATAAAAGCCGGGCGCAGAAGGTTTCCTAACTATCAATTGAAAGGAGCATTGAAATGAGCAAAGCCCTGATTCTTGCTTTTTTCACTGTGTCTCTTGCTTCCACCGTTTTCGCACAGGACTCCGCTAAAGTAGATTCAAAGCATTACTCGGTAGAGTTTGAGAATTCTCAGGTGCGAGTGCTTCGGATAAAGTATGGACCGCACGAGAAGTCCATCATGCATCGACATCCGAATGCCGTGGCGATATTTCTCACCGACGCCAACGGGAAGTTTAGCTTCCCCAAGGGACCCGCTCAGGACTTCACTTCAAAAGCTGGCGAGGTTCTCTGGACACCCGCGATCACGCATCTTCCTGAGAACACCAGCGATCAGGCCTTCGAACTGATACTTGTCGAACTAAAAGGCAGAGGGGCCATGAAGACCGGTAGGAAGCCTTAGAACTGCGACCGTTTGGCCGCAAGCTTGCTCGTCACAAAAAGTCAGAAAAGCCCGGCGCGGCCGTATCAGAACCGGCAGCGATTACCTTCAACCGCCTGCGTTAGCGGGTGGCAGACTCAACGTCCATTTTCAGGTCGAGTCTCTAGCCGGTCGCTAACGCTACCGCTTCTGATAAGATTCGTGTTCTACACTCTATGGGCCTGCTTCATTTTAGCGGGCTTGCGGTTACCCGACGATGACTGCCGCTGACCATAACAAGATCCTGGGAATAGGCTTTGGCGCCTTCGCAGTCATATTCTTCATGACTTTTCTTCTGCTGGTGGTTGTGACATCGGGTGTGTTCGTCGCACTAGGGATCAGTTTTGCCCAGGAAACGGGTGACAACACTCAGGCAGGCATAGGAATTCTCGGCGGAGTTTTCACGCTTATCTTCTATGGCGTCCTCGGACTTATCTTCGTGCTGCCTCTCGCGCTGGCTAGCTGGAAGATGTTGAAACGCAGACGCAGCGCACGCCTTTGGGGCATCATTGCTGCAATTCTACTCATCCCGCTGTTGCCTCTGGGGACGATGCTGGCTGGTTATGGTCTGTGGTTTTTATTCAGTGCGGAAGGCAAGCGATTCTACGCCGGTTTCGGAGTGTAGGATTTGACACAGCGACTACCCAAAACCTTAAGATTCACGAGGGCCGGTGGTATCTGTTCCCCACTTGAGCATCAGGAAGCTCAAAATGAAGTTTCTTCTGACCATTTGTTTACTTCTGATTTCAACACTGACAATCGCGACTGCACAGCAACGCGGTAAGCACGCATCTCTTACCCGGGCACAAACGAGAGAGGCTGAAAGCCGCCTCTCGGATTTGGGCTACTGGACAGGTGCGGTCGACGGACTATTTGATCCTGCCACGCGGTCCGCATTAACTGCTTTCCAAAAATGGGAGCGCCGCCCGATTACTGGCCAGCTCACGCTCGCTGAGCTTGAGGCGATTCGCGCGAGTACTTCTCCACAAGCCAGGGAGCCTGGATATGAACACGTTGAAGTCGATGTAGATCGCCAGGTGCTATTGGTGGTAAACGGCAAAGGCAGCGTCAGAGTTCTTCCGGTCTCGACGGGCAAGGGCAAGAATTTTATCGAGGACGGTGAGACCAGCATAGCCTACACACCCCGCGGCAGATTTATTGTTTACGACAAAGTCGTTGGTTGGGAGAAGGGGTCGCGTGGGTCGATGTATTACTCCAATTACATTAGTGGCGGCGTGGCGATTCACGGACACCCTAACGTCCCCATCCACCCCGCGAGTCATGGCTGTATTCGGATACCAGTTTTCTCCGCTCGTGAAGTGAGCAAACTAATGCCCGTGGGAACAATCGTGTTGGTTTACGATAAGGACTCGTTCGTCTCGGCAAAGTCCTGGGCCGAAAACCCCAAAGTCAAGGCAGCCGCACTACAGAATAGTTCACTAACGGATTACAAGCGATGACCCAGGTGGGACCCAAACCAGATCCGAGCCTTTCGTGATAAAAGAAGCCCGCACGAATTGAATCGAGCGGGCTTTCTTAATTAATCCCGGCGACTTCCTACTCTCCCACGCGTCGTAATAGTGCCTCAAGATCACGGCGATTCGCGGAGCTCACGGGTGCAAGGTGACACCTCCATGCCGCCCTGGATGACGTGGAATATGCCTTTGACCGCGAATACGTCGTCCTTCTTAATCCCGGCAAACTTATCTTTGTTCGCCGCATCCACTTTGCAGTCTACGCCGACCCAGGTCTCCTGGCTCTTGTCCGCCTGCAGGCTGAAGGTTAACTGCTTGTCCCCAATCTCGAAGTAAACATGGTTGGGGTCAAAATCTTCGACGGCCCGACCCATGACAATCACCTCCTTACCGTCGTATCTGGAGCGTAAAGCGTCTTTATCTTTCCGGTGCTGGTCATTCAGATCGTTGACGTTCAGCACGGTGAGTCCGGCCTCCTTCTTCGCCCCCAGGTACTGGCACGCTAGCAGACAGACGGCGATTAACGTCGCAGCCACAATAGAATTTGTCATTCTCCCTCCAGGTTGAGAAAGGTCTTTGTTACGATCCGCACTAGAGTGAGTGAAACGGTTCGCGATTTATAACACCACCAGTCGGAACTTCTCAAGTGAAACGGCAACGCTCGCAATCATCGGTTGCCGGCAACTTCACGTAGCGATGACGGTGCTGAAAGCCCAGGTAATGCAAAAGCCCGCGGGAGCGTGATGCTCTCGCGGGCTTTTCTTAAATAATCCCGGCGACTTCCTACTCTCCCACGCAGTTACCCGCGCAGTACCATCGGCTCCAACAGGCTTAACTTCCGTGTTCGGGATGGGAACGGGTTTGATCTGCCAACCGTGAATCAGGCCAAATAAGTTAACTCCAGCCGTCCGTTTGACTAGTTGCGATAGCTGACATAATGTCTGTTATCGATTCGGCTCAGTTGGTCCTCTAACCTCTGATAACTGAGCTCTACCTAACCCGAGGAAATCGGTTTGAATGAAGGTCTCACAAGTTCGACGGGCTCACACTGGCGACGGTGGGATCCGCATCTTCATGCTCCCGGAACTCTGCTTAGCGACCAGTTTAAATGTGATTGGCAGACGTATCTAAAGTACATCGAGGAAGCGGCAACGCCTGTAGAGGGTTTAGGTGTAACAGACTACTTCTCCATTGGCACTTATCGAGCGGTCCGCGAGTGGAAAAAACAAGGCAGACTTAAAGACGTAGCTCTCATTTTCCCTAACGTAGAGATGCGCCTCGACATAAAGACAAGCAAGGCAAAGCCCATCAACATCCACCTTCTCTTTTCTCCAGAAGATCAGAACCACGAAGCAGAAATCGAGCGTATTCTCAGCCATTTGCGGTTTGAATTTCGTGAGCGACCATATCAATGTACGTCGGACCAGTTGGCGGCTCTGGGTCGCGCTTATGATCCAACGCAGACTGATCGGCAAGGCGCCATTAGGGTAGGCGCTAACCAGTTTAAGGTAACTCTCCAAGATTTAAGACAGCGTTTCCGTGAAGAGATTTGGCTCCGAAAGAATTGTCTAGTCGCTGTTGCCGGTAGTGTCAACGACGGAACGGCCGGGCTTCAAGACGATGATTCGTTCGCTGCGACTCGGCGTGAGATAGAAAGCTTTGCCGATATCATCTTTGCGGCCACGCCGAGTCAACGAGAGTTTTGGCTAGGGAAAAAACCGGGAGCAGACAGAACGTTCATCGAACAAACTTATGGTGCAATGAAACCATGCCTTCATGGCTCGGATGCCCATCGAATGAACAAAGTATTAGAACCGGATCTGGATCGTTACTGTTGGATTAAAGGCGATCCAATTTTTGAAACCCTTCGGCAAGCTGTCATTGAACCCGAGGATC
Organism: Pyrinomonadaceae bacterium; assembly: GCA_035297925.1. Taxonomy (GTDB): domain Bacteria; phylum Acidobacteriota; class Blastocatellia; order Pyrinomonadales; family Pyrinomonadaceae; genus PSRF01. The sequence goes on from DATGYM010000220.1 coordinate 31,329, forward strand.
GCGTGTGGATCGGCCCAGAACCGCCCGCGCACAGTAAGCCTTCGACATACTTGCAATCTCTCGAGACTCAGGACACTGCGTGGCTCGAAAACGCGCAAATAGATTTGAATCCAGGAATGATTGCTGTTATTGGAGCGAGGGGATCCGGTAAGACCGCGTTGGTCGACATAATTGCGTCCGGAGCCGACTCTATGGCCGGTTCGCTTGGAGAATCGTCGTTCTTGGTACGAGCGTCTCATCCGGTTGACTATCTCGAAGATGCCGAAGTTCAACTTTCCTGGAGCGATAATTCGACCAGTAACGCTCAGCTGAATCCGCGATTCATGTTCAGCGACGATGAGACCGCTGAAGAGGTCTGTTATCTCTCTCAACATTTCGTCAGCCGACTGTGTTCGGCGGAGGGATTAGCAACCGATCTTAGAAAGGAGATCGAACGCGTCGTGTTCGACTCTACCGATACGACCGACAGGTATGAAACGAACTCGTTCTCCGAACTAACCGATCTTCTCTTAGAGCCGATTCGTCACCGCCGGGAACAGCTTCGTGAGGGTATTCGCTCAACCAGTGAGGAAATCGTTCGCGAAGAATTATTACGTGACAAGCTTGGTAAGCTGCGCAAAGACCACGCCGCTCTCGAAAAGAAAACCGCACAGGATCGTAAGGATCGCAAATCGCTTTTGCCTAAGGGTGATGAGGCGCGCGCCAAACGTCTGGCATTACTTGAACAGCTGTGCACAGATGGTGAGGCGAAGATTGAGAAGCTTCGCCGGTGCAGTAAGATTCTCGACGATCTTTCCAGCGAAGTAATCTACCTACGTCAACATTCAGAACCCGACCGATTACTTAGCATGCGCAAGCGATTTTCAGGAGCAGAACTTGGGGACGATGAGTGGACAGCTTTTGCAATGGACTTTGTGGGTGACGTTGACGGCATCGTTAATTTAGCAAAGCAGAAAGTTGACACCGAGATAAGAATAATAACGGAAGGAGATCCGTCTTCTCCAGTCGACACAAAAAAGGATGCGCCGAGCACGTGGCCGCTTGTCACGCTTCGAGCAGCACGAGATCTTATCAAAAAGGCCGTCGTTGTAGACGCGAATCAACAGCGAAAATACAAACTACTTCAGCAGGCCATTACGAACCAAGAAACCTCCCTTAGGACGCTAGCAGCTGAGATCAAGAATGCTGAAGGCGCTGCCGAACGGCGGCGACAACTGATTGAATCGAGACGATCGGCATACGTCACCGTTTTTGGAACTTTCGTCGAAGAGCAGCAAATGCTTGAACGGCTTTACGCGCCACTCCAGCAGGAGATGAAAGATGCCTCGGGTGCGCTTTCAAAGCTTCGATTCGTGGTCCGCCGCAATATCAATTTTAAGGCATGGATCGATAACGGTGAAGAATTGTTAGATCTTCGGCGCACGCCATTCCATGGTTATGGCACGCTCAGCAAGGAAGCTGAAAAAGAACTAGCCCAGGCGTGGCGGACTGGTTCCGCTGAGGAAGTTGCCGCAGCTATTGATAATTTCCGTACGCAACATAAAGATGCGCTTCTTGCCGGCATGCCGAAGGGGTTAACGGCTATTGAAAAATCAAATTGGATCCAATCGCTAGCTACTTGGCTTTACGATACGGGCCACATCGACATTAGATATGGAATTGAATACGAAGGTGTGGCAATCGAACAACTTTCCCCGGGCACTAGAGGAATAGTTTTGTTGCTATTGTATCTGGCCATTGATCGTCAAGATCGGCGACCGCTATTGATCGACCAGCCCGAGGAAAACCTTGACCCAAAATCAGTCTTCGAAGAGTTGGTTCCTCATTTTCGTGAAGCCAGAAAGAGGCGCCAAGTCATGATCGTTACTCATAATGCGAATCTTGTCGTCAACACGGATGTTGACCAAGTTATAGTGGCTACTTCTCAAAGAACTCAGCCCACTGGGCTGCCGACGATCTCCTATATTGGCGGCTCGCTGGAAAATCGAGATATTCGGAATCTTGTATGTCGCATTTTGGAAGGTGGCGAACGAGCATTTCTAGAACGTGAACGGCGATATCGATTGCGTTGGGGAGAGGTACTTGAAACCACGTAGTAATAGCGCTCGCTCACCGCAGGAGCGCTCACTCAACTACATAACAACTGCTTCATCTAACGTCATCTAAGGAAACTGATTAATTAATCGGACATTCAACATTCGGCTTCGGCAGTTGATCTTCCTTGGGCCAATCTTATTCATACGGAATGACCCGCACCGTACGCCGGTTCCAGCAAGCTTAACCCCGTGTTCGGGATAGGAACGAGTGTGACCCTGCCAACTAATTGGACCTTAAACCGATTTGAAGTTTGAGCAACGGCTATTGGTGAGGACGAAGTCGGTCCAATCTGAAAGGACCTAGATCAAAGGACTTTGACCCTCCCTCTAGAGCAAGGTCTGCCATGATTTCTCCAACCACTGGGCAAAACTTAAACCCGTGCCCGGAAAAGCCGGCGGCGATCGATACCTGCGGAAACTCAGGATGAAGGTCTAGGATAAAGTTTTCATCCTTGGTGTTCGAAAACAGGCATGTCTTCATCGCAATGGTAGGTCCGTCGGCATCTGGAAAGTAATTGCGAATCGCCTTGCGTAGTACCTGCTCGTCTCTGGGATGGCATTCACGATCCATAGTGTTTGGATCCACTTGTTCCTTCAAGTGGTTATACTTTCCAATTTTGAACCCTGGAATACCGTAGATCGGCAAACCGTAAAACTTCTCATCTCCGTCCTGCATGTAAAACACTGGGAAAGATCCTATTTGGAAAAGTTCTGGCCGCTTCGGCTGCACCCAAAGCAGCACTTGTCTCTCTGGCGACACAATCTCTTCCAGTTCTTTGACGGCCTTAGCAGCCCACGCTCCAGCTGTAATGACTAATCGACTTGCGCGATACGATCCGTGATCAGTGCGCACCGTCACCGTTCCACTACGAACTTTCCACTCAAGTACTTGTTCACAAGCTCGGATCTCAGCTCCCAATTCGAGCGCTAACGAAACGTGCGCCACAATCCCGCGCTCTGAAAGCACAAATCCACCTTGTGGTTGATAGACCGCAACCATTGACTTGGGCAATCGGAACGCTGCGTACCGTTTGCGTAGTTCCTGAGCCGTAAGTAACTCGCGCTTTAGTTTATGGTCTGCGCAAGATTTCAAGCTTCCTTTTATGATCCAGCTATGTTCCGAACCGGCGTCAATCCCACCGGTGATAAAAAGCAGTCGTTCCTTGACCTTTGCCCCGAGGTCTCGCCAAAGGCGGTAGCTTCGCCGAACCATCCGCACATACTCAGGACCCTCCGCGTAAGCTAGTCGAATCATCCTGTTGATGCCGTGCGAGGAACCGAGGTCATGGAGTAGATTGTGCTGTTCAAGTGCCAGGACCTTACAGCCACGCGCCGCGAGATGGTACGCGGTTGCGCTGCCCATCCCCCCGACTCCGATGATAATGACGTCCCAATTCATCGACTAACAGTTGGTTTGAAGTTTATCTGGTTACGGTGAGACGAGGCATTCCGCAATAAGCAGCAAAATCGTGGTTGATGTTGGGCAAGTTTGTTTGATCGAACACCTGTTGCCAGATGTCGTCGCGTAGATTGAGGTAGGGCTGTACTTGCTTAGCGTCATCAATCACATCCAAGTCGATGTAATCGCCCGTCTTGTCAAATGTATAGACCCTGTGCCTACCTCGCTTGTCCTTAACTAAACCAAAGTCGAGACTTGAAAGAGTGCCTCTGAGCCCTCGGCCGGTCATTGTCTTGAGCTTCTCCCACTCCGCGGCTTTGCCCGTAAGGGTGAAATTATTCAAGATGCGACCGATCTCGTCTGGTCTAAGGTATCCAAGCGGGATTTTGTAGTTGTGATGAATACTCACGAGGGTTTTTGCGTGGTACTGGCTAAGGTTTTGCTGATTCACGCCTAACAGATCTTCCTCTCTCTTAAAAAGCAAAACACGATTTTGAGGTAAGCTATTTTCGTATTTCTGTTTTACAAGATCTGAAAAATACTTCTGGATGTCTGGATCGAACCAGTTTTCCAACGGAATTGTGCAAGTCGCAAAAAAGCTGACAGAGTCTCTTAACGTAACTTTCAATTGTTCACCGGATATGTCGGTCCAGGATGCTTTGGTTTCTGTGTGGACATACCAGAAAGCAGCTACAAGGTATGTGACGATAATGCTGAGAATGCTGGCATGAGAGATGAATCCCTCGCGTGAAAACATGAATTGCCCTATCGACTGATCCTTCAAAGCGAACGATCCGTACAATGGCTCAACGACTAAAGCAACTATGAAAGGAAAGGCAAGATGTGATTTCCAATGCCTGGTAACTAGCTTGGCAACCACTTTCCAAAAACCTATTTTCCGCTTCATATGAATGCCTTCCAGTGAGAGAAAGCCGGTTCGGCTGAGGTGTTAGATCACGCCGAAACGAATCGAATCTGTGGCAGAAAACTTCGCGCGCGTTGGCGACTTTGAGGTTCTTAACGCCAAATCCGCAATGTGTAGGCGTGTAGTATCAAAGGTGCGATTGTTATGTCAATATTCTTCGCCTAGGTCGATGAGCTTTTCGCAGAGGATGAAAAGGCGTTTAGGCACGAACGGATTAACGGAGGAATTTGAAGCCACTCCACGAAAAAGCCCGCGGGAGCGTGATGCTCTCGCGGGCTTTTCTTAAATAATCCCGGCGACTTCCTACTCTCCCACACAGTTACCCGCGCAGTACCATCGGCTCCAACAGGCTTAACTTCCGTGTTCGGGATGGGAACGGGTGTGACCCTGTCGACAAAATCACCGGAAAACTGAACCGCATTCAAATCGAAGATTTGAATTGCGGTGAACTTTGGTCTTTGTACTTTGGTCTTTGTTCGCCGACCAACCTTGAGTCAACCAGCGAAAGAAGTCCAAGACCAAAGGCCCAAGACCAAAGACCGAAAACAAAGTACTAAGTTCAAAGATCTAAGTACAAAAGACAAAATCGAACAATGACTGCAAGGCAAGCTGTGCAAGGCGCAGCTTGTTTGTTGCTTGAGTAAATTCTATGGTCAAGCCAAGGGACTGATTAGTAGTGGTCAACTGAGCACATTACTGCACTTACATATCCACCCTATCAACCTCGTGGTCTACGAGGAGTCTCACTGGCAGGAATAATCTTGGGTCTGGCTTCACGCTTAGATGCATTCAGCGTTTATCCATGCTCCACATAGCTACCGAGCGCTACGGCTGGCGCCATAACTCGTACACTAGAGGTGGATCCATCCCGGTCCTCTCGTACTAAGGACAGATTCCCTCAATCCTGCTCCGCCCACACCAGATAGGGACCGAACTGTCTCGCGACGTTCTAAACCCAGCTCACGTACCGCTTTAATTGGCGAACAGCCAAACCCTTGGGACCTTCTTCAGCCCCAGGATGCGATGAGCCGACATCGAGGTGCC
>DATGYM010000221.1:0-5869 GCA_035297925.1 Pyrinomonadaceae bacterium
GTGTTCGCCGCCGGGCTGCCGTTGGACGCAGGGGCTGCGTTGCTCATCGAACTCGATGGAATCGAGGCGGGCATTGATGAAGAGGCGGAACGAGTAAAAGGCATTTGCCTGAATTACGGGGCCCGAGCTTGTCGCCTTGCGCGAGACGAAGCCGAAAGGAAAAAACTCTGGGCAGCACGGAAGGGCGCATTTGGCGCCATTGGCCGCATCTCACCTGACTCAATGATTCAGGACGCCGTCGTACCAAGATCAAAGCTTCCTGAAGTGCTGGCTGACGCCTATCGAATTGCAAACAAGTATCAACTTCGCATCGCCAACGTTTTCCACGCTGGTGACGGCAATCTCCATCCGTTGATCTGTTTCGACTCGCGGTTTGCCGATGAAGTACGGCGCGTTAAAGAAGCAGGACGTGAATTAATGGAAACTTGTGTGCGCGCGGGCGGCAGCATCACCGGCGAACATGGAGTGGGCTACGATAAACGCGAATTGCTGTCCCTGATTTTTTCAGCGGCGGATATGGAGACGATGCTGCGCGTGAGGGCGGCGTTTGATCCGACCGGCTTGTGCAATCCTGGAAAAATTATCCCGATGTTGCGTGGCTGCGGCGAAGCCCGCGTTGCTCAGGCGACGTCCAATGTCCAAAGTCCTGCGTCCAACGTCCCAGCAGAACCGGGAGCCGTAGCGACCGGCCTGGGCATTCAAGTCGATGTTCAAAGTTCGAAGGCTAAAGTTTCGTCGGAATCGAGAGCAGTTGCAGTCCGGTCATTTGATTGCACGACTGTTCACCATCAGTTAGCACAGCTACTGGGCAAAGAAAATGTCGCCACGTCTCCGCATCTCTCCCTATCCACTTCCGCATTGACCGTTTTTCCCGGATCGATAGCTGAAGTTTGCGAAATCATTAAAGTCGCAGCCAGTGAGCGCTGGAAAGTTTTGCCGGCAGGCGCGCTGACCTGGCTTGATGCGGGTGTACCTCGACCGGGAGTAAACCTTATCCTCAGCACTCAGCGGCTGAATCGCATCATTGAGCACGAACCTGCGGATCTCGTGGCCGTTACCGAAGCCGGCGTCACGTTGGGTGACTTCAATCGCACGCTGGCGCAAAACCGGCAATGGTTGCCGCTTGATCCACCTGCCTGCGGAGAGGCGACAATCGGCGGCGTGGTAGCCACGGGGCTCGGCGGCGCACAACAGTTTGGTTACGGACCGCCCCGACGGCATGTTATTGGAATGAAAGTAGTGTTGGCAGACGGCGCCCTCATCAAAGTCGGCGGACGAGTTGTAAAGAACGTCGCCGGTTATGATCTCTGCAAGTTGTTCACCGGGAGCTATGGCTCGCTGGGAGTCATTGTAGAAGTTAACTTCAAACTACGTCCGTTACCCTTCGAAACCGGAACGATGTTCGTTTCCGGCAGGTTGCAGCATCTGCTCCAATACGCACAGCAGGTAATAGCTGCGCCACTTTTTCCGGTAGCCGCAGAATTGCTTTCGCCCGGCCTGGCTTGCGCAGTCGATGCAACTGACTGGAAAAAGCAACATCTCCTCCTGCTGAGGTTCGCCGGATCGCCCAGCTCAATCAGGCAGCAGACTGATAGCGCGCGGGCTTTGGTCGCGGACAAAGACGGGTCAGGTCAACTTGCTGTGAGAGCCGATGACGATGAGTTGTGGCATTCCCTGACCGGATTGGTCAATCGCTTTCAGGATGCTCTGGTATGGCGTGTGGGCGTACGTCCCGGTGACTTAACGCAGTTTATTTCCGATTTACTCGAGACGCGGGTAGAGGGTGGCCCGTCCGAATTAATGTGGCAGGCCGGCGTTGGGGATGGGAGAATTCGCGTATTTGAACAACTGGGACCAAAGGAAAATGGATCTGGGGATGATGGACAAGAGCACGTCCAACGGCTTCAAAAACTCGAGGGCCTGGCGCAGAATTTTGGGGCGGCCTTGATCGTTGAGCATGCGCCCGCCACCAGTAAAAATCGATTAGCTGCCCGCACGACGTCCGATGCCGCGCAAGCTATTGAGCAGCGAGTGAAGCAGCAACTGGATCCCAATGAGATGTTTCCGTCTCCGTTTTGGCTTCAAAGCCGCGCCTTACAGCAGACTGAAGTCAGATAATGAGCAGCAGGATTCAAGATAATCCGTGAAGAAGAGAAACCTAATCATGTACACCACGAAAAGATATTCAGATCTTCGCCTCGTCCTTGCGCTTGCCCTGACGTTCATAGTCTTACCAGCTTTCTTATTTCGCGCCATCCCGGTTGCGGACGCAGCTTCGCGCGATCCCGTGCGCGCGAAACACGGCATGGTTGCTTCCACAAATGAAGTTGCATCACAGGTTGGCGTAGAGGTGCTGAAACGCGGCGGCAACGCTGTCGATGCGGCAATCGCCGTTGCGTTTGCACTTGCGGTGACACATCCGGCCGCCGGAAATCTCGGCGGCGGCGGCTTCATGATGATCCGGCTGAAAAGTGGAAAGACCACCGCGATTGATTACCGTGAGATGGCACCGGCCACCGCAACGCGAAACATCTACCTCGATAGCAGCGGGAATTTGATTGCCGGCGAAGGTGGTTCACTGGTTGGTTATCGCGCTGCGGGCGTTCCCGGAACGGTACGCGGTATGGAGTTAGCACTGAAGAAATATGGGTCGGGAAAACTTAGCTGGTCCCAGTTGCTGGAACCCGCGCGCCGACTGGCTAACGGTTTCACTGTCACGCGTACACTGGCGCAATCCCTGCGCGGAAACGACGATTATCTTTCGCAGTATCCGGAAACAAAGAGAATCTATTTAAAGGGCGGCAAGTTTTACAACGAAGGTGAACTTTTTCGGCAGCCCGATCTCGCCGCGACGTTTGCGCGTTTGCAAAGTTTCGGACCAAAGGAATTCTACGAGGGCCAAACCGCGCGCATGATTGTCAACGACATCCAGCAGCATAAAGGACTGATAACGTTGGCTGACATGCGGGGCTACGTTGCCAGGGAACGTGCGCCTGTTCGCGGCACTTATCGCGGGCATGAAATCATATCGATGCCGCCTCCTTCATCCGGCGGCGCTGTTTTGATAGAGATGCTGAACATCCTCGAAGGTTACGAACTTGGCAAGCTGGACGCGGCCTCGTCGGATCGTTATCACCTGATGGCTGAAGCGATGCGTCGCGCATTTGCGGATCGTTCCGAGTTCCTGGGCGATAGCGACTTCGTCAAAGTACCCGTTGCCGGATTAATCGACAAAGCATACGCAGCAAAGCTGCGCCGCAGCATCAACAGTGAACGGGCGTCAACCAGCGTTGAAATAGGCGCGGGACAGCCGGCCGGTTACGAATCCGAAGAGACGACACATTTCACTGTTGTCGATGCTGAGGGAAATGCGGTTGCCAACACCTATACGCTAAACAATTCTTACGGTTCAGCGGCCGTAGCAAAAGGCACAGGAATAATCCTCAACGATGAGATGGACGACTTTGCTGCCAAGCCGGGAACGCCAAACATGTACGGCCTGATCCAGGGTGAACGCAACGCCGTCGCGCCTCATAAGCGCCCGTTGTCAGCGATGACCCCGACCTTCGTGCTGCGCAAGGATGGCAGTCTCTGGTTCACCGTCGGCAGTCCCGGTGGCCCAACGATCATCAACACCGCGCTTTGCGTAATTACAAACGTTGTTGACTATGGCATGAACATTCAGCAGGCGCTGGATTTTCCGCGCATCCATCATCAGTGGTTGCCCGACGAGTTGATCTTTGAGCCTTACGGACTGTCAGGCGACACGCAAAAGGCCCTGACCGCGCTTGGTCATAAGCTTGCAAAGCCACGTTACCTGGGCGATGCGGAAGCAATCATGATTGAAGAAAAAACCGGAGTCCGTCTGGGAGCGACCGACCCGCGGCGGAGCGATGGGTTAGCGGTTGGTTACTGAAATCGATCCGAGTTTATACGAATCCGCCAGGTTCGGAATGCGCATCAAGAGCACGGCGGGGCAGATCGTGCTCGTCAACTCCGAGGGAAAAGACAGCCAGATAAGTAGCTACCCATTTTGCAAAATCAGCAAACCAACTCCCTGCTAACAGCTACGTTGGGCCATGAAGGCGAAAAGCTGCTCGCCTGCATTCATTGTGGCCTGTGTCTCGAAGCCTGCCCGACCTACGTAATCACCGGGGACGAAAACGACGGACCTCGCGGCCGCCTTTATCTGATGCGGGCAGTAGGCGAAGGCCGGCTGGCCAATGACTCAAGCGCGTTCGAGCGGCATATCGATCGTTGCCTGGGTTGCCGGGCGTGTGAGCAAGTGTGCCCTGCGGGCGTCGAATATGGACAACTCCTGGAAGCTGCGCGCGGAGAGTTATTCCAGTCGGGCCCCGGGCGAGAATTAAGTTATGGGTTGTTGCGCCTTGTCCTCAGGCATGTTTGGCTGCACCCGGCCCGTTTGAAATTTGCTTTTGCTGCGGCCCGTTTCTTTCGCGATAGCGGTCTCGCGCGAGCACTGCGAAGGTCGGGAATTGCCAGGCTGTTCTCGAAACGCTTTGAGTTTGGCCTAGCATTGTTGGAGAGTTCAGCCCCCAAAGACTTGAATTTGGCTATTACAAAAACGCAACAGCCGGACGACGAAGTGAGTTTACAAACCCACCCGGCAATGCTTTTCAAAGGGTGCGTCGGCGAGGGCTTGTTCTCAAGGGTAAACAAGGCAAGCGCGCGGGTGCTGACGATTAACGGTTTCAATGTGCGAACTCCGCCGGAACAGGTTTGTTGTGGAGCGCTGCACGCGCATGCGGGCGACCTGGAAGGAGCGCGAAAACTTGCCCGGCAAAACATCACCGCGTTCGCGGATGCGGGCGCAAACGAAAGGGTGCCGGTCATTACGAATGCCGGTGGTTGCGGCGCAATGTTGACTTCGTATGCACATCTCCTCGCGCCTGATGAGGCTTTTGCGGAAGCTGCGCGGCGTTTCAGCGAACGCGTGCTGGACGTGAGTCAAGCGCTTGAACTCGTCGACATCAGGAACACAACGGCGACGGCTAGCGAGCCGGTTACTTACGATGCCTCGTGTCATTTGCTTTATGGACAGCACGCAGGTGAGGCGCCACTAAGAATTGTCGGGGCTGTTGGCGGGAAGCAATTCAGGCGGCTCGAGGGTTCCGAAAGATGCTGTGGCGGCGCTGGAATCTATAATTTGCTTGAGCCGGATTTGTCGGCGCGCGTGCTGGCAGAGAAGCTCGCCAACATAAAAGCCACCGGCGCGAAGATTCTGGCGACTGGCAATCCCGGCTGCCAGATGCAAATTGGTGCAGGCGCGCTGCTGGCGGGGATGGAACTAACAGTTTGCCATCCGATTGAACTTCTGGACGAAGCGTACGCGGGAAGACGGTGAAAAGCAGTGAAAAGTGAAAAGTGTCGGTGTTTGAGGTTACATTATTACCTGCCTTTCACTCTTCACTTTTCACCCTTCACTTTTCACTGCTTTTCACCGTCTTCCCGCCAACCACGGCCAGGACCACTTTCATGTTCGAGTCGACGGCAACGAGATCCGCTCGCTTCCCTTCCTCGATCGAGCCACACTCCTGATCAATGCCTAACAATCGCGCTGGATTGTTTGCAGCCATCCTGGCGACCTCAGATTCCGACGCGCCGAGCGATAACATCATGCGGACCGCATCCATCATCGTGATCACTGAGCCGGCGATTGCGCCACGCGCATTGCTGGTGCGTCCCGCTTTGACAGTGATGGTTTCCCCCCAAATCTCATATTCGCCGTCGCCGCTTCCGGCCGCCGCAACCGCATCGCTTATCAGCGCTAAGCGATCGGCAGTCTTAACTTTCAACAGCAGTCGCAACATCTCGGGATCGAGGTGTACACCGTCAGCGATCAGATCGC
>DATGYM010000222.1:0-40722 GCA_035297925.1 Pyrinomonadaceae bacterium
ATCGACACGAACGGCGGGCAGATCGTCCGAAAGCCACAACTCAATGCGATGATTTTTTGTCAAATGAGCAGCGCGTCTCATGGCTGCGGTGATGATCTCGGGCAGCGAACTCCACTCGCGACGAAGTTGAACCTCGCCGGCCTCAATGCGGGCCAGAGCCATCAAATCTTCGATGAACCGATCAAGCCTGTCAGCTTCTTCATCGATTACTTCGAGCATTTCCTGACGGCCCTCGTCATCGAGTCTGACCGCGTTTTCACCGTTCCCATGCGAGAGGCTATCGGCAAGTAAGGTGGTTACTGAAGCTTTGATTGAGGTCAGGGGCGTGCGCAGATCATGTGTAACGGCGTCGAGCAGGGCCGACTTTAGTCGTTCGCTTTGTTTGAGTGCCTTCGCCTGACTGGATTTTTCGAATGTCACCTGCAGTTCCTGGTAGAGCCGTTCCACTTCCAGCCGCGCGGCGTTGGCCTCCTCCGCCCGGCGCCTGGCTCGCGACGAAAGCTGTCCGGCGGTGATAGCTGTGACTAAAAACGCCAGCAGAGCAATCCAATTTTCGGGTTCCGCAATGCTAAAGGTGCCGACCGGTGGCAGAAAAAAGAAGTTGAAGCAGACCACTGCAAGCAGCGACGCCAGGACCGCAGGCTTAGAACCCCACGCGGTCGCGACAAACAAAACTATCAATAGGAACGAAAGAGCAACCGTTGTGTGATTGATGTGGCCGCCGAAGATCTTGAGTACGGAGGTCGCTACGGCAATAACGATGACCGCGATTATGTATCCAAGAAACTGCTTGTTCCGGCCGTTTAACACAAACTGATTGTAAGCCTATTGGCTACAGGCTGGATAATTCCGGCGGTTGACCACCATCGGGATCTCGCGAAGCAGCGGGGTTCATTAACCGCCGACGTGCACAATGGGCCGGCGTTCCGGATCTTTTTCGGCTTGCCGCAGGACTTCATGAGTTACGGGTGCCGTATCGCCTTCGCCAAAGGCGATGTATTTCAGTAAGTACGAAAGCGGATTGCCTTCGCTCCAACCGAAATAAACGTGGGGCAACTTCCCGGTCTCATTGCGGATAAAAAGCAAAAAGGCGGCAATGGCGTTTGGCACCGCAGGCGAGACTGTTCGCAGCACGCGATATCCGTCAACCTTCTCGCCGTGAATTTGCAGCACTCCGGAAAACTCCGAGGCATCGCCCGGTGTCACTTCGAAGAAAAGGATTGGCTCGCTATCAGGAATGTGGTTGTCGGTCCGCTTTTCTCTTTCTTTGATTTCATATTCAAGCGCGTCACCAGTATCGAGGCGGTTGGCGATAATGCGAACTGTGCCCGCGGCGGCTTTGCGCACGAATTCCCGAGCCAGATCGTCAAGCTCAATACGCTCCACTCGGAGTTCGGTCGAACGCCAGACGCGGGAAAAAAGCGAAGCGGTGACGATAGCCAGAATAAAGAAGGAGGCGATCTTAATTCCTTCAGGACGCTCGTGAATGTTTTGAATAGTGGTGTAAGCAAAAACGAGCGCAATGACCAGAAAAGGTTTCCAGTTTTGACCGCGCCTGCGGATTGCGAGCGTAACTGCGATCGCTGCGGAGGTCATCAATACCAGCACTCCAGTAGCGTAAGCGCCGCCCTGGGCATCTACGTCGGCGTTGAAAATCAAAGTTACAGCGAAAGCGATTAAGGTGAATACGAGGGCGAGCGGGCGGGTAGCCTGGGCCCATTGCGGCGCCATGCCATAGCGCGGAAGGTAGCGAGGGACAATATTAAGCAAACCCGCCATCGCCGACGCTCCCGCAAACCAGAGAATCGCAATCGTGCTCAGGTCGTAAAAGCTGCCAAAGATATTGCCGAAGAAGTGGTGAGCCAAATATGCAAGTGCGCGTCCGTTTGCTTCACCACCCACCTGGAACTTCTCCGCAGGAATCAACAGGGTGGTCACAAGACTACTGGTAAAAAGGAAGACGCTCATGATCAACGCCGCGGTGCGTAATAGTTTGCGCGTATTCGTAATACGACCTTCGAGCAGGTGGCGCGTTCGTGGTTCGGGTGCGCGGCCGGTTCTCGTGGAATGGATATCTTCCCAGTCCGCGTCGGTCAAATCCTCATCTCCCTTAACGAGTGGCATCACGGCCACTCCGGTTTCAAATCCCGAAAGGCCGAGCGCGAGTTTTGGAAACAGGATTGCCGAAATGCCTATAACCAGCCAAATATTCCCGTTCACCCGCGGATGGTGCAGCAGCGCCTGTCTCCATTCCGGAAAGAAGTAAGGATGCGTAAGTACCTCATAAAGACCATAGCCCACCACAACGAAATTGAGCGCCAGATAACAGGCGACCAGAATGACTGCGATACCCATAGCTTCTTTGAAACCGCGCAGAAAGATACCGCCCAGAATCGCGACCAGCACGAGCGTCACTCCGACCTGGTGTTTGAGCAGTTGCGGTGTGAAGGGATTTTCGATGATATGAGCCGTGGCATCCGCTGCTGACAGCGTGATCGTAATAATAAAATCCGTAGCCACGAAACCGAGCAGGACGAGCACGAAAAGTTTGCCCTTCCAGCGCGAAAGCAGGTGTTCGAGCATGGAAATCGAACCCTCGCCGTGCGGACTTTCCGCAGCGACTCGACTATAGATCGGTAACGCGCCGAAAAGAGTGAGGAGTATCAGAATAAGAGTTGCTATTGGCGAAAGTGCGCCCGCTGCGAGGAAGGCAATGCCTGGCTGGTAGCCGAGGGTGGAAAAATAATCGACCCCCGTCAAGCACATCACTTTCCACCAGGGATGCTGCTTGTGAGAGCCCGGGCGATCGTCGTTGGAAACCGACTGCTTACCGCCCTTGTACAACCAAAGCTTTAACTTTCGCCGTGTTCGATCGAGTAGAGGCATCAGATGGCCAGACTCGCCGGCCCACATCAACTGCTAATCCTCTCCAGGTATGGCTCTTTTTAACCAGCGGAATTCTACCGCGCTTCGATCCTGCGTCAAGCAGATTCGAACATCAGGCGCAAGCGAATTTCACCACAAAACAAAAGCGGGCGGGGGCCTCCCACAGCCCCCACCCTAAGGCCACGTGTCCTCACCCCACGCGACCACTTCGTTCACCGGGGAGGTGAACGCAGCCGGATTATGCAACAGTCGGATTAAACTTTCAACAAGCTTTCGCGATTAAAATCACGATAAAAGTTTGTTATAAAAGCCAGAGAAGTTTTTTGTACCTGACCTGCCTGAGTAGCAACTCCTCTGCAATTTGGTTTTCACTGCTCAGGATTTTTTTGCTCCGAACGTCGAGGTAATGCCACTGCCGATGGCAGCAGAATCATCACTGCGATCACCACCGCTGGTTAACTTCTCCGCCGGAGTCAGGTCAGCCATTGCCACCACAACCAACAGTGCCGTTACGCCGAGCGTGGCAAGAATATAAAGCAGCGCCGTCATCTCCTTATAGATCAGGATAATCGTTGCGAGCGCCAACATGGCGGTCCAAAGAATCGTGATCATCTTTCGTCGGCGCCGGTCGTCGGCCGCGTTCCTGCGTTTCATTAATAAACTCCTAAACTCTCTGGATCATGCAATACAGAATTTTTCCGAAGCTCGCTTGAGAGCTGAAAGCCAATGCGACTAATAGATGACTCGATTCGCTATGGACGTGCCACCGGTGGTGAACATGCTGCCCAAGCTTCCTGAAACTGCGCCAACAAGTGTCTTACCCAGCCGGCCAGGCGAGAACATTCCTGCTTCAGGAACTTCGATCACGTCAAATGCCTGTAAGAAAAAATCGGGTTTCTGGTTCTTTTTGATCGCCGCGTAATCAACACGGATCATTTCCTGGTCAGTCGCGCCCGGTTTTTGTCGATAGATGCGTACGTCGTTTAGTCTTGCTTCGGGTCGCGCACCGCCCACCATCGCCAGCGCCCTGCTTAGCGTCAATTGATCACGAAGGAAGATTCCCTGAGGAGCCATCACGCTGCCGGTGATATAGACGGGTTCGGCTTCAGTGACCATTACATAATCACCCGGGCGAATAACCGGATTAGCCTGGGCCTTACCGCTTCTTAACTCGGAGATTTTTACAATCTCAAACGGAACCTTGGTGCCGTCGATGGGCGCCGCCAGCGCTTCTTCACCAGGTTGGGGACACATCAGCGGCTCGGTGTGCAGAATTTGGATCGTACCGGAGGCGCGGTCGGTGAAACCACCGGAAACCACCACCAGTTCATTGAGCCGGATCTTGCGTTGCATCTGAACGCGCGTGGGCTGCCTGACGGCGCCAAAAACGGTAGCCGGCTGACGACTTTTTCTTTCGCTGATTCGAACACTCACCTGCGGGTTCTTCAGGTATTTTGCATAAGCCTTTGCAATATCCTTCTGAATATCCTTGTCGGTGCGACATTTGGCTGAAATGGGAGAATCCAGGAAGGGCAGCGAGCTGATGTTTCCGTCACTATCCACCTCAACAATCGCATTCAAGTCGGATTGTCCGAAAACCCTTACATCCAGCACATCGCCGGGGCCGAGAAGGTAATTCCGAATTCCCTGGTTATCTACTGCGGACTCTTGCGATGTCGGTCTCTGCGGCACATCCTGGCCTTGAGAGCTTTGCGGCTCCTGTGTTCGCGCTAACCCAGGGAAGAACATCCCGACTGCGACTGCCATCAGCATAAAACTTCTTTTCATAGCTACCTCAAAACCCTGTCCTACCAAATTTTATGACCTCTCAACAGATGTTTTGTCTGGTAGGATCGATGCCTTAATCGCAATGAGATCACGCCTCATCTCGTAAATCGTTTACTGACGATTTCATCCCAGTCGAACCACTCCGCGACGAGGGCTTTCGGCTGGATCTGCCAACCGTCCCTGGAACCGCAAAGCCGGTGAAAAGTAGGTTGCAATGATTGCATAAAAGATAGTGGATGCCAACCAGCCGAAACAGCAGTGGTGTGGGCTTGTAGCCTTTCCTGATGCGTGAACTGCGACACTTCGGACACCTCTGAGAAATCATTACGATAGTCCCTCCCGATCGGTGCTACCCCCGTCTCTACTACTTGTGCTCTTCCCGTTTTTCTGCGACTTCAGGCGCGTCTGCAATAGTTCGATCTCCCGTCCTATACGTTCGCTGCTGGCGAGTTTGACGTCTTCTTTCATCGTGCCTCGCTCCAAATAAAACAGCGCGTCCTTATAACGATCGATCGCTCGCCGGTAATGCCCCTTGAACGCTGAGCGTTCGGCCAACTCGACCCAATGTGCCACTCTCACTGAGGCAATAAACTCGTGAATCGCGACGCTCGATTCCTGCAATTCAGTCTCATTAGGATAGATGCGCAGGGCGGATTCCAGACAATGCAGCGCGCGATTTGCTGCTTCAATGCGTTCTGATGTTCGCGCACGTTGTTGTGCTTCGTAAGTAAGTGCGCGTGAAGCATCCCGGGCCCAGGTCAACAGGTGGTGCTTTTGCAAAGTCCGGGCACGCTCCTGACCAGCCTTGAGTGAATTCCTTTTTTCCGAGGATAGGCTGTTCGATTTAATGGCCTCATCTGTGGTCGCGAGGTAATCCTGGCAAAGATTAAATACGTCGAAGTGCGCCTCTGGACTGCTTCCCGCGTCAGCCTCGACCGATTGCTTCTGGATACTGCGCCAGGTTGCCGCCAACAATGAGGTCGAATAAGTCTTAACTGACGGGCGATGATGTTCGCCACTTCTTGTTGAAGCCTCATTTCGCTGATCAAGCAGGTAACGGGTCCAGGCGCGCCGCATCACCACTTCACGCGCCGACAACGCGACCAGCAGCACTACGCTGGCAGCCAGGCCGGCTGGGATCCAGGGGGCCTCATCGCCGCCACTGACCAGCGTCCACCAGAGTCCGAAGAACAAGGCAATCGCCGCGACGAATGCGGCTAAAAGGTAACCGGCGCTGGAGGGCATACGAGCGCGCGACGCACGACGACGTGCAGCTTCACTGGAGCCACGCATGTTGGAGCGCGCGGTCCGGGGGAAAAAATCGTCCGCGGAGTTATTGCCCACGTTTTTTGCTCTCTTCAGCCAGGTTGAGACTCGTCCGGGTGCATGCACTCTCAGGACTGACGGCGAATTCAATAAAACCTGCCGTGCCGTAAGTGAGAGATACGTTATAGTCAGCTTTTTAGTATTCTGCTGTCAATATATGATGGCTTCAGATCGACCCGTAAATCTTGGGACCCTGTTGGCTGCAAAGGAAACAGCATGGAAAAAGAGTTTCTCAAAAGGATTTTGCTGGTGACGGGCGCGACTTCCGGCATCGGCAAAGCCACCGCACTACGCTTTGCCCAGGCTGGGGCAAGCATCGCGGCAGTTGGCCGGGACGAACAATCGCTGCGAGCGCTGCAGAGCAAGATCGAACGCGAGGGAGTTCCCTTTGAGGGGATCGCTGCCGATTTGTCGCGCGACAATGCAATCGACAAAGTTGTGGCTGCCGCTGTCAAACGCTTTGGAGGCATCGACGTCCTGGTAAGTGCCGCCGGTCATATCTCGAACGGTACAATTGAGAGCACCTCTCCGAAAGACTGGGACGCGATGATGGAAATCAACATGCGCACGCCCTTCCTGCTGATGCAGAAGGCGCTGCCGACCCTCATTGAGAGAGGCGGAAATATCGTCAACGTTTCGAGTGTAACGGGATTGCGGGCTTTCGCGGGGGTACTCGCCTACTGCGTTTCGAAGGCGGGACTCGACCAGCTAACGCGCTGCGCCGCTCTTGAGCTGGCGGCAAAGGGGGTGCGCGTGAATGCCGTGAATCCTGGTGTTGTGGTTACTGAAATACATAAACGCGGCGGCATGTCTGAGGAGCAATACGAAGCTTTTCTGGAACACTCGAAAACAACTCACCCGCTGGGTCGTGTCGGCCGCGCTGAGGAAATTGCTGAGCTCATTCTATTTCTGGCGTCAAATCGCGCCTCCTGGATCACGGGAGGTACTTACTCAATTGATGGCGGCCGCGCGCAAACCTGCGCCCGCTAGCCGGGCGACCTTGCGAAGTTTGTGATGCCTGATCAAAAGCTCGCGCTTAAATGGCAGTCTGTATATACTCTGCCGCAACCGTTGGGTTAAGCGACTGGAAGGTATTTCGCTCGCGTCTTTAAAGTTCCTGAAAAAATCTAATACCTGGTTCGTGAGTCACAGCCAATGATTAATGATCCCAGAAGCCCCAATGCGTTCGCGCCCCCAGTCGCGATTAAACCTTCAGGCCTGCGCACCGCAATTAAGGTCGTAGGCGGCATCCTCGCCATTCTCATTGCCCTACTGCTCGGACTGATCGTTCTGCTTTTGATTGGCGTCGAGACCGGACCGATTGCTCTCTTGATCGGGCTCGTGTCGGCAACGCTTCCCGTTCCACTTTACCTCGTTCTGGTACTTTGGATTGATCGCTATGAAGCCGAGCCTTTGTGGATGCTGGCCACCGCTTTTTTCTGGGGCGCACTGGTCGCAGTGTTCTTCGCGTTTCTCATCAACACGGTCAGCGGCGTAGCCGTATCGCTAATGACAAACAGCATGCGCGCGGGGCGAACCTTTGGCGCCGTAATTTCCGCGCCGATCGTCGAGGAGAGCGCAAAGGCCTTGATTCTTTTTATCTTCTTCTTTTGGAAGAAAGATGAGTTTGATGGCGTAATCGACGGCATCGTATATGCCGCACTGGCGGGTTTGGGCTTTGCAATGACAGAGAATATTCAATACTACGGACGCGCAGTGATGGAAGGTGGCGGCGGTGCGTTGACCTTCGTTTTCATTCTTCGCGGCGCGTTAGCACCATTCTCACATCCTATGTTCACGAGTCTGACGGGCATCGGCCTCGGTCTCGCGCGCCAGTCACGGAGTATGGCGATCAAATGGATTGCGCCTCCGTTCGGATTGTTGGCGGCAATCTCAATGCATAGCATCTGGAATGGTTCGGGAGTAATTTTTGGTGGCGGCGCATTTATTCTGACCTACATCCTGATTATGATTCCCGCATTCTTTATCATGCTCGTGGTGATCCTGCTTGCGCTTCGCCGCGAGGGGCAAATCGTACGGGAGTATCTCGGTCCCGATTTTCAGGGCGGATTACTTACGCAGCAGGAGTACCGGCAGCTCGGCACTGTCATCGGTCGCATGGGCGCATCATTTAATGCGTTTTCGCGCGGCGGTGTTGGGCATTGGCAAACTGCGCGGCAGTTGAATCAAATCGCCAGCGAACTCGCCTTTCACAGGAGCCGTGTGGCCCGCGGCATTGTGGCAGCGGACGCGCGCGAACGTGAGACTGCTTACCGTCTGGCCCTGGAAGATATGTTGAAGCGGCTGCGCAGCAAATAGGAGGCGGCAAACAATTTCGCCAATTTCTCTGCGATTCACTTATACTAGCCTCGCATCGCGAAGGTGGTCTCTTCCTCGAGCTGATGAGAGTTCAACTCCTACCAAGCACCTTTGATAGTCACGGTCACGCAACTCCCGACCAACGTCTAACATGTTTTCTCATTGACGAGCGCGTTGCGATTGACGCCGGCAGCATCGCTCTGGCCTTGACTCCCGAACAGCGTCAAAATGTGCGCGACATTATCATCACCCATCCGCACATGGACCACATCGCCAGCCTCCCTATTTTCATTGATGATCTATTTGAGACTTTGAAGAGTCCGGTCCGCGTCTACGCAACTCCGGAAGTGATCGAGCTGCTGGAGCGTGACATATTTAACTGGAACGTTTACCCGCGCTTCTCCGGATTAAGAAACGAGTATGGCGCGGTTATGGAGTATGTGCCGATTCCGAAAGGGCAGGAGTTTAAGGTTGACCATCTCACAGTGACCGCCGTTTCCGTTAATCATATCGTGCCAACTGTCGGCTTGTTGGTCTCAGATGGAAACAGCACTATCGCCTTTAGTTCGGACACATCGGAGACAGATGAATTTTGGGACCTAGTCAACCGCACGCCTCGTATCGACGCTTTGTTGGTTGAAACGTCCTTTCCCGACTCAATGGCGAGCCTCGCAGAGGTTTCGCGTCACTTCACGCCGGCATCGCTACAAAGAGACCTGCGCAAACTGACTCACAACGGGCTTGATATTCTAGCGGTGCACATTAAGCCCGCTTATCGCCAGCTGGTTATCGATGAACTGAAGGCGTTGAATGTTCCGAAACTGGGAGTTATGGAACCGGGCAGGACTTACAACTGGTAAGGTGTCGTTTCAAATCCCAAGTTCCAAAATCAACACGGCGGTGAGAAACGTGATCGACTTTGGACGTTGGACATTGGACTTTTAGCTGATGGGATCGAATTCTTTCTGAGCGTGTTCACCTGCTATTTCGTGCAGCAGCACTCGCCCACTGGGAAGAAGCTTCTTCACGCGTGCCGTCCGTTGTTCTCGATCGCGACCCGGCATTAATTCTGCTCGAAACGTTACGGTCATGCCGGGACGCGCCCAGACGCTTGCTGGCTTATCATCGCGCCGTTTTTCTTTCCCCATTCGTTTCTTCTTCCTAAAGAAAGCACCAGCAGCGCCGACTGCGCCGGTGGCCAGCGCCAGACCGCCCAGCAAGCGTTTGGTGCTCTTCTTCATTTCCTATCAATGCGCCGGCGCAACAGCTTCGCACAATGGATCCAGCCGCGCTGTTATGGTCGGCAAGCCACTGAGAGCTTTCTCGGCGTTCATCTGCGTGAAGTGGGCCCACTCGGGCGGCACATTCGAGTCAGCGAAAATCGCTTCCACCGGACACTCGGGAACGCAGGCGTCACAATCGATGCACGTTTCGGGATTGATGTGAAGCATGTCGTCATCAAGATGGAACGCTTCAACCGGGCAAACGAGAGCACAGTCAGTGTAGCGACAGTTCACACAGGGTTCGGCAACGACATAAGTCATTCAGATCCATTCTCCTTAATGTTAGACGGGAGTTCTTGCTTGGCCGTCATGATTGTGAAAGCGGTACTATATTAAGCATGAATAGCGACTTTTGAAAGATGGCAGGCAGATAGTTGGAAACGCTTGCGCAGGGCGCGACAAGCCGCAACCAGTATTAGGACTTTAAAGACTCAACCGCACTTTTTGCAGGCGCAGTCGTGGCATCGGCGGCGTTGAGGAGTTTTGTCCCGTATCTCCACAGCAGGCGCAGGGGCCGCACCGCATAGTAAACAAAGAACAGGGGACCGGGAACGGCGAGGGCCATCCAGTCAAACTTTCTCGGCACCCCGGCCATGCGCATACAAGTCTTTAATTTGTCTCTCGTTCGTTCTCTCGCGTCGATAAGCAGCGCCACCTCAGCCAGTAATCCAGCCGGCCCACGTTCCTCTGTGAAAAGTTGCGCCCGCACGCGTGCGGCAAGTTTGCCGACCTGAGGGTCGGCATTAATGATCGCGGAGACTTCGCGCGGCAATGGTGCCTGCAGCAAGTCGTTCGCGAGGAATAAACCCAGGGCTAAAATTCGCCGGCACCCCAAGCGCGTCGCATTTCCCAGAACCATCCGCCAATCAACCTCGTTTTCTGAGTTGATCAGACAGGCTATATCTGAAATCCACACCAGTCTCTCCCAAAGATGTGTGAACCCATGCAGACAAAGAACCAGCAGCAGGTCTTCGGTCGATAGCGTGGAAACTTGTCTGTTGCCGATGGTTGTTTGCTCAACTCGGCCCCAAAAGCGCGCCGTGTCAGTTTGGAATGAAAAATAGCGCTCGACAAAATCCCAGTGCACATCCAGCGCCACGCGTTGTTCATTAATAAAGGTACAGGCACAATCAAATCGCAAAAGCGCCGCTTGTTGGGCCAGGCTGAGTTCAGGCTCAGGCTTGAAACCTCGGTCGCGAAGCAGTCCCCTGACCCGAGCGACGTCTGATTTGTGGACCAGCACATCGAGATCCTTGAATTGCCGCAGCCCAATTTCGCGGTACGCGCGCAGCGCCAGCGTGGGACCCTTAAATGGAATCGCAACAACATCATTGGTGTTAAGAAAGTCGACGAGCTTCAATAACTCTCCCGTGAGCGCAAGATTGGATTTGAATATCTCGTGACTGCGCACCTTGAGCTCTTCCATTACTGGCGGCGGAACTGCAATCTGGCAAGAGTCGAGGCTGCGGTAAAGGAGTGGAGTAATGCCGTGACGGTGAGCCCTCGCCAGCAGATATTCCCAATCCAGATCCGGGCGAATTAATTGGTGGATTTGTGTTTCGCTTACAGACGACAGATGCGCCACAGCAATGAGCAATTGATTTTCCCGTCGCTCAAACAGCCGTCCAGTGAGTGCTTGCTCAGGATTCATTTTTGCGTTTTACGAGTTGAACAGTGGATGACGGCGGTGATAGCGTAATTTCTGATGATTGACGCCAACATATTTGCCCAGGAGCAATATTCAGTTCGCCGCTCGTGCGTTAAGGATCCTGACTTGTCGCTGCTCTACAGATATGCCTGCCGGCGTGCAGACAACAATACGATGTCAACCGATCCACGTTCGCCCGGCGCCTGGGCCGCCGCCGGAGATGTATTCATGGATGGACTGCTGGTGGATCTTCTCCCACTTGCGGAAAGCGTGACGCAACTAAAACTTTTCCCTACCTACTCGTATTTTCGCGTTTACAAACAGGGAGATATCCTGGTCAAACACATTGACCGGCCCGCGTGCGAAATCAGTTTGACGTTGTGCCTGGGCTATGAGGATGGCAACCCGTGGCCGCTCTTACTGGAAACTCCAGCTGGAGTTGCGTCCATCGAATTGGCTGCAGGCGATGCTTTGATTTACCGCGGGACCGAATGCGCGCACTGGCGTGAGCCTATGAAAGCAAGAAGAGCGGCGCAGACTTTTCTTCATTATGTCGATCAAAACGGACCTTATGCCGAGTGGAAATACGATAAGCGGCCGGAGCTTCCTTTTGTCAGACCGCGGCAAACCTAATAAGCGTTGGCGCCGTGATTAGCTGTTTGAAATAACAGCCGTCAGAGTTTGGGACCATTCTTCAGGATCGCTGAAGATCGCCTTGAATAACGAAAGGCCCTTCAATTCGGCTGCTATCTCAGCTAGCGGGTCCTGACTTTGACCTCCGAACATCCGGGTCCTGATCTCTTCCACGTTAAGGCCTTCCAGCAGACCCCTGAAAACACGCAAGTGAGTGTCATCAAAGTTCTCTATATTGAGCACGTTTGGCTCGCGTGAGCCGAAGACGTTGGTGGCTGCCAGTTGCCTGACCCATTCGACAATCAATTCCACTGCGTTCCTTTCCGGGAATCTTTCCTGCACGAGCCTGAGCACGTCTTTCCGATTCGGCACGTTTAGTAGCAGCGCCAGAAAGAAGCGATGTTCCTCCCCTTTAATTTCTGCACGCCGACGGCTGATGTCATTTTGCCGCCATTCTTCATCGAATACGGGCAGCAGCAACTCCGCAAGTTCCCCGTGGCGAGTGCGGGCGCGCTCCAGCAAGCGGTCAAACCTTTCACGACTTCGCCCCACACCGAAAAGTTCCTCAAGTTCGCGATGACAAAGGAATCCGAACGCCGCCTTCAACACCGAGTAGGTCGTCTGGAAATCCGAAGAGTCGATCAGTTCGCCAATAATATTATCGGCGTCCGGATGTTTCATTCTTAAGAGCAGCTCTACTGTGTCGACCTTTTTCAACAGCGACTGCTCGATGAAAAACGGATCGCGAGCCAGGTAAGGCTTCATGTAACTGTACTGAACGGCGGCACCGGGCGCCTTATAAGTTCTGATGGTAATCGTCGCTGAAGGTCTTTCGAGATGGAATAGCGAATGAATAAATTCAGGACCAGGACGTATCTCTCTGACTTCGCCCTTCTTCAGCAATGAGACGTTATTAAGCGAGAGCCGGCCCACGAGGAACCGTGGATTGATCTCCTGCTGTTTCTCGAAACGATAGGCCGCATGCACGCTGCTGCCGTGCAATACCTGAAATGCTCCTGAGAACGCGTGCTGATGAATGCTGGTTGTGCCATCAAGCCAATAGTAAACGTCGACATAGAATCTGGGGCCCACATAAAGCGTGATGGGGGGATTGCCAAACTTACTCTCGATGTCCATTTGCTGGGGCAGATCGGGAGTGGCGTGCACCCAGCGGATGATCTGCCAGGGATCAATTTGGTCGGTGAGCCGTAACTCGGAGAGTGCTGTGCACGCAATGCCCGGGAAAAGCTGCTCATTGTAATTCTTGTCACGCCAGCGACTCTCCACCAGCGCCCCAAGCTCTGCGAAGGGTTGCATTGAGGTTGTAGGATTAGGTAGCAAGACGCGACTCTGGAGCAGCCGTGCAGGGTGGAGTAATTTCAGCGCCGATGTCTTCCAGTCGCTCGAGGATCCCAGGCAGGTTTGAGAGACCGGGAGTGAAACAAACGTCGAAAATCGGAATTCGCTCCACCAGATTCAAATAATTATTCATCATGCGCCGCTTTCGTTCAGGATCTTCGAATGTAAAACAATAAGCGTGTGTCAGAACAGAAGCGAAAGCTTCAGCCGAAGAGAGCCGGCGCACGGAAATCGGTGGCACAGTTTCACTCGTCCTGCGCAGCACGCAAACGGCGGCCAGGGGCGCGGTTTCAGTGAAGTCAGAGTCTGCCGGGTCACCTGAAATAAAAGCAGAGGTGCGAGGACTATGATCAAAATGTTCGGCCGCTGCTGGCCGCAGCCTCACGTTGAAAGGAAGCGAGAGGGCCGTGACAGTTGAGTCGGTGACTTCAAGAACAACGGAATCGTCAGCCCAAAGCGGATGACTCCGCCGGCTCAACGCAAAGGCCAGGGTGGATTTTCCAGTTTGCGAAACCCCACAGAGCGCGACTATGCCCGCCGGAAAGAGAACGGCGCTGGCGTGCAGTACTTCACGGCCGCGAACCTGAAGGACCATCGGAAGCACTTTACGAAAATAAGCATCAATTACTACATGCTCCTGCGCCCCGTTTGCGACGAACGCAGAAATTTCCTCCGCATGACAGGTAAAGCGGAAGGTCGCGAGCCCAGGTAGGTGCATACGATATTCATCGTCAAGCACCTCGCCATAGGCACTGATCAGTCCTTCATTGTCGCGCCAGACTTCAACACGAGGATTTAATGCGGGAACGGGCAGAGGCAACATTGCCCCTACCCGCTCAAGAGTCAATTTCAGCATCACGCGAGTCAGTCAGTGCAACCAGGCGTAAACCAATCGCCTGCAGGCTTTAGTTAGTTGAGGCCTGGTGGTTTTCGAACATCGCCCGGATCGTTCGGCGACGGGCTCGTTTTCCCACCTCCACCGCGCACTACGTCTTTTGCTTCGCCAGTGTGAGTTAGCTTCATAGACTGCCAAGCCTTTTTCGACGTAACCGTGTCAGCCTTCCCCGAGTCCTTATCGCTATCGGATTTTAATGGCCGATCTTTTCTAGTCAATGGCCCATCCTCCTTTCACGAAACGTGGGCCCGAGCCCACGCTTCCAAATTTAGCACACTCCAAACGCGATGCGCAGCAGATCCTGGTTGGCGCCTGGACATTAGTTGATGCATTTCGGGTCGCAAAGCCCATTCATCGACAATGCCCAGCTCTCCGAGGGTCCGTGCGTTTTCAAGCTTTTTCCAAATCGCGCCTGCTTCATTATGAACAGAAGACGCGTAAAATTGAGTCGCTTCCAACTTGACTTGCCGTTCAAAACCAAGCTGAGGAAACTTGCGCGCCAGTGACGCGCGCACCAGGCCTTTATTGCGCCCATCATGATCCAGCATCAACGGCGGCGTTCGGTATAACAAATCAACCAGATCGGCGTCCCAGAACGGCTGTAGCAGATGCAGTCCAACCGCTTCGTAGATGTTGAAATATTCCTCCAACTCCCAGGAGATCAGAGGATGGTACAGGGCTTTCCGCATCTGCTGAACATAAAAACTCTGGCCCGAAAATTTCTGTTTGTTGACGGCATACTCTTCCCTCCGGAGCTTCAATTCGCGACGCAAGGAGACATCAGGAGCCAGCCAGCCGGGAAGATCCGGCGACACTCGGCGGCGAAGTTTCAAAGCCCAGGGGGCTGTCTGTTTAATCACTCGCTGCAGCGGTGGAAGCAGCAAAGGCTGAAGACCGAATCTCCAAACCAGGCTTCGCAGCAGAGTCGCTCCCGATCGCCGGTTTGAGCGACGCAAACTCCGCCAAAGTTCATACATTCCGGCGGCGTTCAGGCCTCGAAGAAAATCAGCGGCCAGATAAGGACTAATAGTTAACCACTCATCGCCGCCGTTTCCTGTAAGAATTGTGCGGTAGCCGCGCCGCTTGCCCTCGAGTGCCAGGCCATAATAGGCTGGCAACCATGTATTCATAAGGGGTGCCGGGAGGGCCCTGCTCATCTCGATTGCGGGAGCCAGTAGTTGGTTCGAACCAACAGCCTCATAAAAAGGTTTCAAGACCTGTGGCAAACCCAATTGCGTCGCAACACTCCGTTGCACGATTTCCTCGCTCATCTCGGGATCCGGAAAAATTAGCGACAGCGCGAGAGGGTTTGCCAGTCCTTTAAGGTTGCTCTGCTCAACGGCAGCAGCAGCAACAGAGACGGAGTCCAGACCACCGCTCAGGAAGATGCCGGCCGGGCCTAAGCTTAAGCAACGGTTGACTGCCTGATCGAATAGCTCGTCAAATCGTTCGACTTCCTGGGCCGTTAACCATTTTGTGACGCCGCCCGGTGCAGGATCCCAATAGCGATAAGTCTTGCGGTCTTCCCGGCGCAGCCGCAACACGTGGCCAGGTGGTACCCGTTTGACCGCCTCAAAAAATGTTTCTTCCAACCGGGGAAAGCGGTCCAGGAAATAATCAGCAAGTGCAGCGCGATTCAATGCGCTCGACACCTGCGGGTGCGCGGTTAAGACTTCGATCGAGGTCGACACTATGAGGCCTGCGCTGGCGTCCGCGTAAAACATGGGATAGGTTCCCAGTGGATCACGCAAACATAACAAGCTCTGGCGATCGATGTCCCAGATGAGAAGTGCAAAGGCGCCTCGGAGACGCATCAGCAGGTCTTCGCCCCAGCGCAGATAAGCCGCAAGAATAATTTCCGCATCGCTGCTGCCGGCTGGGGCCAGGAACGCACCAAGTTCTTGCTGAAGGTCATTACGGTTGAACAGTTGCCCATCCAGGATCACTCCCCGACCGGCGTGTTCAGCACACATCGGAGGAGTCGAATTGGCGGCGGTAGCCAAATACAACTTCCTGGATCTAACGTCACCTGCCACGGCCTGACACTCAAAACCATTCAGTTCAAGCGGCACAGCCTCAGTGAACGTCGCCAACCAGCGTGGTCGAGTTTGCTCGAACACACTGTCCTGCGGCTTTTCCCTGAATTGGTTTTTATTCATCGAGGCTGACTAAACCCTCTTCTTTTAATGACGCGAGCAGTGCGTTAACTTCAACGCCCAGCTGATCGCGGTCAACTGCAAATTCCTCGACCATCTGTTCATGAACATTCGCTGCATCGCCGTTCGCGTGAAGTAATTCCCAGAACCTCGCAGCAGTGCCGTTGAGTTCGTAGAAGTGATCGGTATCGAGGTTGAACAAAACCATGTCATCGCCCAGGCGTTTGAAGAGCACGTTGGGGTTAGGTTTCAATCGCATGGGCTGTGAATCGTCTGATTTGAGTTGCATGTTACAAGGTTGCCGAAGACTCCGGCTCTCCGAAATTATCGTGGGTCATGAACACTGTCAATGTTAACGTCAGCGGGGCATTCTTCAATTCCGAGCGTGCCGAAACCATGATCGCTGGCAGGCTAAGGCGGCGCTGTTAGTCGTCAAGGTTGCTGTTTCGTATTGAAGTTTGCTGAATAGAATTTGGGGGGAATTCACCCAACCAGTTTGTTTATTTGCTGACGCAGATCCGAATAGGTTTCATGATTTCACGTTAAGGCGCCCACTCGGCATTCACTTTACAATTTTTTCGCGCCAGCAGATACGACTGCAGCGGGCTCGGCGCAAACCGAAGACTTTCAACTAAAAAAGGCGCACACCAAAGGTGAAGGCGACATTATCCAGCCTTTGCCTGCCCGTTGGTATGTGTCCATGATAGCGATAGTAATCGACCTGAACCACGCGGATAGCTGCGTGCTTACCGGCGATTATGTCTAATCCGCCACCAAATTTTCCTGCCCAGCCATCGGTAGTCGCCGGGGGTCCACCAGTTATTAAAGGAAAGCCACGAAGATGACCGCCGCCGATTAAGGCATGGACAAACGGCTGCAGATTGCTGTTCTCGGAACGTTTCGTAAAGCGTGGGCCCACCATATATGTGAGCAGACTGCGACGAACTCCGAGGACCGTTTTTGCTGTATAAGTGAAATCCGCTTCGACGGCAACAAACTTTCTAAAATTTGCCGCCGGCGCCAGCGTGAAGCCGTGCAGATTCTTTCGCGAGGATGGGGCCGGCGTTTCGAGGTTGTTGAGAGTGTACGCCGCCGTAAAATCAAACTTAGGATAATCCGTGTCCTGGGCGAACGATACACTCGTACAAAAAAGCACCAGGGCTAAACAGGGCAAGAGTCTACGAATCATTGTTTTTCTCCTTGTTCGAAACTTTCGAAGGCCAGTAACGAAACGTTACGGAAACTACTATGGATAGCGGCACAGGTCAAGACTGACTAATGATGGCAATGAAGAGACTTACGGTCGGCGTGGTCCGGAATGCCTGAGAATCTCCTGATGAATAACGCACGCGAATTTCTGGATCCAGCTTTTTAGTTCCTGCTGCCGGCAACCAACACCAGTCTCTTTCTTTCACGCTGGTTTCCATTGGACGCAGGACTCAAAACTGCTTCGGGAAGAAGATCGCTGAGAAATCGTCGCACCTCATCTTCATTTCTCTCTCGCACCAGCCTGGCCAGGACCTTAAGTGCGGTCCTAATAGTTTCAGGCTCAGATGTTGCGAGCTTATTGATGAAAATCTTTGGATGAGACGTTGGCACGGTTTCTTCAGTCTCGAATCGCAACTCTTCGTGGAGCTTTTCACCGGGACGCATCCCTGTTTCAACAATCTGAATATCCTCGTGTGGCTTGAGACCCGAAAGCGTAATCAAAGTTTCGGCAAGGTCCTTGATGCGCACTGGCTCGCCCATGTGGAGGATAAATACCTCTCCGCCCTTGCCCAAGACGCTTGCCTGTAACACCAACTGCGCTGATTCAGGAATGGTCATGAAATACCGTTTCATGCGTTTGTCGGTAATTGTTATCGGTCCGCCATTGCGAATCTGGTCACGGAAGATGGGTATTACAGAACCGGCAGAGCCGATGACATTGCCAAAGCGCACCGCGACGAAACGTGTCTCATAGACGCGGTTGAGATCCTGTACAACTAATTCCGCAGCCCGTTTGGTCGCGCCCATAATCGAAGTGGGCCGCACGGCCTTGTCAGTGGATACGAGGACGAAAACTTCGGCCTCGAATTCACCTGCCAACTCAGCCACCAGGCGCGTGTTCAAAACGTTGTTCTGAACAGCCTCGGTTGAGTTGCTTTCCATCAGGGGCACATGCTTGTGCGCGGCGGCATGAATCACCACTTGCGGTCGATACTGATTGAAGATTGCGCGCATCCTTGATTCGTCGCCAACGTCAGCCACGAGGGGCACAATCGACTGGCTGGAATTTCGGCCTCTTAGCTCGCGATCGATATCAAACAGCGCGAACTCAGCGCGCTCGACGAGCAACAGCCGGGCAGGCTGAAATCGTTGCACCTGACGGGCGAGTTCTGAACCGATCGAGCCGCCTGCCCCGGTTACCATTACCGTCTTCCCGGCTAGTTCCTCGCTGATCGAGTCAGCGTCAAGCTGTACCGGTTCACGCCCGAGCAGGTCTTCTATCTCAACGTCGCGAATGCGGCTAATCTCAACGCGGCCTTCGATGATTTCATAGAGTTCAGGAATGATTCTGACTTTTACGGGAATGCCTTCGCATATTTTCACAATGCGTTGGATTTGGTCACGCGAAGCGTGAGCAATGGTGATGATTACGTGATTGATGTTTCTCGTATGAACGAGCCTCGGAAGATCGCGCGTTGTTCCCAAAACACGGTGGCGCTGAACTACAAACCTGCCCACCTTGGCGCTATCGTCATCCACGAATCCCTTTATCTCGAGATCCATATCGCCGCGCGCTTCAATCTCTTTGGCAGCGAGCAGACCGGCGCGGCCGGCGCCGATCAAGAGCACAGCCCGTTTCTTATAGCCGTTCCCATTACCATTGATGTGATTTCTTAACTGTACTCGTTTCCGTTTATGTTCGTATTCGGCTCGACGTATTACGCGAATGGCATAAGCGCCGCCGAATGCCAATAACACGTCAATGAGATTTACCGACAGCGGTACCTTCCACGCTTTGTGCGCCGTCGGTAAGCCGAGACGGAGCAGGGCGACAATGAGCAGCGCGCCGAAAGCCGCATATAGAAACGCTTTGATGTGCGCAAGATCGGTATAGCGCCAGATGGACGAGCGGGCCCCGGATACTGTCAAAGCCACAAATTGCAGCAAGACCACAAGAGGTACCTGCGTAACAAAGTTGTGCACTTCTTCCGGCGGAATCTTAAAGTCAAACCGAAGCAGGTAGGCCGCGACAAAAGCCGCAACAAGCAGCGAAAGATCGAGAAAAGCCTGAATTCCAGTTGCAAGGAGATGTCTTCTTTGTGGTAACTCTAGCATCTAAAATTCCTTCCCGCCGTGCACGGTGAAGGGCAGTAATCGACCCTTCGTATTAAATTAAAAGTCCTGATTAGTGAAAAAGGGTAATCGGGGGCAAAATCCGACTCAACATCTGGTCGTCCTGGACAGGGATCTGTACTTGCCCTGAGTTGCAGCTGGTCATTTCAGGGGTTTGAAACCTTCCTGAAACTCAGTTTCGGGCTGAACAAGGCGACTCACTTGGTCACCCGGGATGCGGTGGGCTTCATTTGGCACTATCACCGCCGCGACCGTGCGCAGCAGCACCTCAAGATCGCTGCGCCAGTTGCGCCTTTCAAGGTATGCCAAATAGCCTTTCAACTTCGCCGGTTGCAGGTGATTGGCATAATAGAGCTCGGTGTCGCCAGCAACGCGCGCCAGCAAATCTGCCTCGCTACGCAGGCTTAACGTTACCGGATCGGTTATGCCAGGTCTTACCTGCAGAATTCTCTGCCAGGCCGGATCCGCAAAACTGACAAAGCGCGGCACTTCAGGTCGCGGTCCAACCAGCGACATATCGCCACGCAGCACGTTCCACAGCGTCGGCAATTCATCCAGCTTGGTATGACGAAAAAATCGTCCCAGACGCGTGATGCGCGCATCATCGCGGCTGGTGATTTGCGGCCCACCCAGCGAAGGCTTCATTGTGCGCAGTTTGTAAAGTTCGAATATGCGACCATGTTGTCCTACGCGGCGCTGGCGGAAAAGAACAGGCCTGCCCGAAGAGAGAGCAGTCGCCAACGCTGTGAAAGCGATGAGCGGCACCGCGACGATTAACCCGGCAATGGCAACCGTCGCGTCAAACCAGCGTGGCAGACCGTTCCTGATCGCTGGATCCACGGCGCTTTCCACTTCACCCAACTCAGCGCGAATTGCGCCGGCAGATTTGTTTGATCGTACTAATGACATGCTCTAGTTCTTCATCCAGCATTCCTGGAAATATAGGTAAGCTAATCAGTCGCTTCCACTCGGCGGTGGCGATGGGAAAGTCTTGCGCGCGCCAGCCGAGGGTCTTTTGATAATACGGATGCAGATGCAATGGTCGCCAATGAACTGAGCAGCCCACACCGGCTTGCTTCAGCTCCTTCATAAAGGCATCACGATTAAGCTTCAGGCGTTTGAGGTTCAACCTGATCGCAAACAGGTGCCACGATTCAATTCGACTTTCATCGTGTGTGGGCAGTTCAATTTGTTCCACCCCGGAAAGCGCGTCGCAATAACGGAGCGCTATGCTCTCGCGCTCTCGGCGCATTGCTTCGGCACGACCCAGCTGATGTATACCGATCGCGGCAGCGATGTCCGTCAGATTGTACTTATAACCAGGCGCGACAATTTTGTAGTCCCAATTACCGTTGCTCGAATATCTGCCCCACGCGTCCGCCGATAATCCATGCAAAGACATTAGTCGCATTCTTCGCGCCAGTGTGCCATTGCTTGTTACCGCCATGCCGCCCTCGCCGGTCGTGATAGTTTTGTTCGCATAGAATGAATAACAGGTTACGGATTTCGCGCTGTTGCTGCGTGTCTGCCACGGCTCATCAGGCCGCCGCCGCCAGCCGACCGGAAACGCATGGGCGGCATCTTCCACCATCCAAAGCTTGTGTTCACGCGCAAATCGCTCCAACTGATCGAGCTCCATCAGCTTGCCGCCTACATGCACAGGCATAATGCCGACGATTTCCCCAGGGTCCGTTTTGGAGTCTCTGACTTTTCTCTTTTTCCCATTCGCGCTCAGGAGTTTGTTCGCTGCGTTGTGCAGATCCAGATTGAGCGTCAGCGGATCGCAATCTACCAGGATCGGAATTGCTCCCTGGTAACGAACAACTTCGGCGGTGGCGGCAAAGGTCATGGTGGGCACCAGCACCCCCTGACCTGGTTGCAAACCCAACGCTTCGACCGCAAGGTGCAAAGCAGCCGTGCCGGAATTGACGGCTACCGCGTGTAGCTTATCTTTTGTACCGTTGCCGTTCGCATGCCGCGGTCCAACGGCTGCTGCAAACTCTTCCTCAAACCGCTTAACTTTGGGCCCGCTTGTGAGCCATCCCGAACGCAGCGTGGCTACCACTTCATTCACTTCTTCATCGTGGAGCGCGGGACGAAAGAATGGGACTTGACGTGTTTTCAACGGAGTTTTTTCAGTTACGGTAATTTTATTGATGGTCACTCTTGATCAGAACTGCCAGCAAATGAGTACGCAACAGTGGAATACCCGACAGCAGAGTCGCTAGTCTCAAACTGCGCGGCGCTAGCAGACGCGTCAGGGGAGGTGCGAGTGTGACAGATCGAATGCGGCCGCTGAGCTTCGGAAAAAGGTTGCGTAATTCACTCCTGCCAATTCCGCGCACATTAGGATTCCTCGGATTATCGAAACAGAAATCATAAAAGACCAAAGCGCCGCCGGGGGCCAGAACTCTTTCAATCTCGCTCGCAATCAGCTTCCGGACTTTGCCATCCAGAATTGACGTAAACAAGGTGGAGGCAATTACCAGACTAAATCTCTCTGCGTGCCACGGTAGTTCCACTGCGTCACCGATACGCAGGTCCGCCTGGGGAAACAACTCGCGCGCCTTGAGCACCCGCGCGGGATCAAGGTCGATTCCATTAAGATTTGATTCCTGCACGCCCCAGGCCGACAATTCACTCAGCCAGCCATGAGTTCCTACTCCGACCTCCAGGCAAGGGCTGCTGTCGGTTAGAACGATTTTCGCTTCACTCAGCATAGCAAGGGCCTTGCGCCTTCGTTCTTCGATCATGAATCGCGACGCCGGTTGCCATGCTGCGTATCGATCCGGACTTACGTCTCGTTGCCGTCTTTCGTATTCAATTTGGATACGGCGACGCTCAGCAAGTACGAAATCCATCTGGCCGGGATTATTCATAAGATCGCTGGTGTCACTACAACAGGCCTATGCGTTCCTTTAAAACCGCCTGCGCCGATCCGCTAGTGTGATCTCCCCAGCGGTTCGCGAAGCGCAACATGCCTGCCAGAAAACCAAGGCCATAGGCCAGGTGAATTATGGTGAAGGCTAAAGGCAGGAGCGGCAAGAGTCGCCAACCCGCTTTGCGGCCAACCCAAATTGACGCTGTCAGATTGAGCAAGGCGTATGCGGTTACCGTCGCCGCCAGTAGGAACCTGCTGATGGGTAATAACGGCGCTGTCAGGCCCGCCACCAACAGCGTTAACACAAAGAGGGGCGGCACAAACTGGCGTACTGACATCTGCCGCCAATGTTTCTGCAGCACTCTAACCTTCCAGTAGCCATACTGCAGGTACTGCTTCCAAAGTTTGCGCAAGCTGGCCCGACTGTAGTAGCGGGATCGAATATCAGGCGCCAGCAGTATGTGGCCACCAAGTTTGCGCAGGCGATAGTTATATTCGTCGTCCTGATTGCGCACCAGCTCTTCGTCAAAAGGGCCCACGCGTTCGATAGTCTCTCGCCGGTACGCTGGAAAAGGGACCGAGTCGGTCAAACGAGCGCCATGCGTTGACACACGAAATGCCGAACCACCGACTCCAAAAGTCGAACTCATCGCCGCCGCAATCGCCCGCGCGGTGTATGTTTCACCTACTGTATCTAAAGGCCCGCCGGCACAGTGGATTTCTTTTGTCAGCAAATGCGTAACACAACGACGGACGTAGTCGGGTGCGATTTCGCAGTGCCCATCCACGCGAACGATGATCTCTCCTTTGGCAATTCGTAACGCGGCATTCAGGCCGGTTGAGACGATTTTTTTCGGATTATCAATTAGCCTGACATTTGGATTGTTGGCGCCCAACTCGCCAATCACGGCGCGCGTCCCGTCGCTTGAGAGACCGTCCGCGATAATTATTTCCATGCGATCGCGGGGATAATCCTGAGCCAGCACAGCCGACACGCTACTGCGAATGAAGCCGGCCTCATTGCGCACCGGCATCAATACGGTAACGAACGGCGTGCTTTGATTCAGCAGATTGTGATCACTCATAATCAACTACCTGCCCTATCCAGTCTTCTACTTGAAGACCGCGTGCAACTGCCGGCGAGCAGTACAAACAGCAGTGCAATCGCCGGCACCATATACCTCAGGATCGAGAGTGCCAGTACGGTCATTCCCCAGAAGTAACCGACAACCAATAGCGTGCCAATCGCAAGTCTTCGGTGCGAGCCACCACGTCTCCATAGTCTCGAGACGCCAATTGCGATCAGCAGCATATATACCAGTTGGATCGCTAGGATTAGTCTTTCCATCCGCTGACTATCGGTGCCATACCAACTTCGCGCTGCCTTCAGCAGCAACAATTTGAAGACCGCGACCGGATGAGTTCGTGCCTCATGAAGGACCAGCGAGGCCAGGGCCTTGATTCCCGACTGACCCGGCGCATTATGAATGTCATTCATAACCTGAATAACATCGGGCGGCAGGCTGACGTTTTGCCGGTAGCCACGAGACTCCAAAGTGAGGCCGTCATTGATGCTCTTTACGCCGTTACTGCTGAGCAGGATGACGTGCCCGGTTTTAAGATAAACCCAGGTTTCCCAGGGTAGTACTGCGACCAGGTTACCGAGCAGGAGCAACATGATTCCTAACACCCGCGCCTTTGCCGCAAGTTGTCGCTGCCCGAGCCAAAGGAGCGCTGACAAAACCAGGCAAATGCCAAAGGCGATCGGACGAATAAGCATTGCCGCGCCAAACATCAGTCCACACAGAAAATAAAGCCCAGCGGCCTTTTGTCTTGAAGCCGTGAACCACAGCAGACATAGAGCACTATAAAACACAACCATGAAGGGCAGTTCGCTGTTTGGTTGTTTTGTAAGCCACAGAGCGAAGGGGTACGTCATCCACAGGACAGCCGAGATGATTCCCGCCAGTGGGCCAAAGATGTCACGAGTCAAAAGAAAAACAAAGAGACTGGTCAGAGCCATACTTATGATAGCAAGCCCGGAAAGACTCAACTCTTCCGAAAGACCGAACAGCCCGCCGAGCTTAAACAGTCCCGCGAGGAGCAGCGGATAACCTGGGGGATACTTGGTGGCTGGATTTTCTACTGTGGTCGAAAACCCTTGTCCGGCGAGAATGCTTTCGGCCACGGGTTTATAAAACTCGTGATAGTCACTTTGTTCGTTTGCGCGGAAGTCGTTGGGCAGGAATCGCCAAAAAGCCAAAGTAACGAGTACAGACAAGAGCATGATCGCGGGCACAAGCCAGGACAACGATGCGAATCGCAGCACTTTACCGCCTGACCAGTTCTGGTCATAGCCGGAGGCTTGCGGGCCTGTCAGCTCGAATTCCTGCGCCTGGGAATTAGTTACCATTAATGAAAGGATCGATGAGCTGCTTCAATTGTTCGCGACGTCTGCTCAACGGAAACTGCTCCAGAATGCGGTTCCGTATCGCCCGTCGTTGTCCCTCGGAAAATGTCAGTGCTTTTCTAACACCCTGTCCGATTTCTTCCGGACTCGTTGAACTGAGGCGAAGGCCGCACTCTCCGGTTACTTCCGAAAGGGCCCCGGCTCGCGTTGTAACAGGAACGCAGCCCGCGAGCATCGCTTCAGCAACGCTGAGACCAAATCCTTCGTGAAGCGAAGGCTGAACGTAAACAGCCGCCTTGCGATAGTAGTCGAGCAACTCGGCATCATTGATGCGACCAGTGAAAGTCACGTTGGGGGTGGCTATGCTTCGCAGGTGTTCGATCGCATCGTCTTTCCAATTTCCCACCAGCACGAAATCCACATCCGGCAATAAGGCGGCAGCGCGCACAAAAGGCTCGTGTCCCTTACGTTGCAGGTTGCTCCGATCCACATTACCCACCGTGAGCGCCATGCGCGCGCGTGGTCCTTGCGGCAGACTTCCAAATCGATCCGGCACACCGTGATAAAACGCGTTCACTTGTGCTCCCGGAACGGCCGCATTTTTGATCGCTTCTTCACGGCTGTAGATCGAGTTAGTGATTACGCTGCTCGCAAGTCCTATGGTTCGCCGGCTAACCCATTTCTTTAATCCGCCACGCTGGTGCCCATAACCGATCTCAGGCATCTTCGCGACGTCATAACCCCCGACAATCAACACGGAAGGTTTATGCGAAATCGAGGCGAGCAGCATCGGCAGAAATGTGTGCCATGAGGCAAACCAGCCGAAAACGAGATCGTGTTGCTTAACCAGCCGCCAAAGCGCTGCAGGATTTACGAAACGAGACCGCTCATACCGCTCGGTCACGTCGTAGTGCTTGCGGAGCTCTTCGAGGTCCAAACGCACAAACTCAGTCAGCGAGTTGTGAATGAAAAGAATTCGGCGCATTGCTAATTCAGATACGTAGCTCTGAAGCGGCCGCTGGTACTTCGCAGAGATTCGTGCTGTCGCCGAGCTGTTGGCCCAATAAAGCCGACATAAACACCTGCTCGCTGCGGGCACTGTATTTCTCCAGATTGAATTGAACAGTGGCTTGTTTTCGAGCCGCCAACCCCAGGCGCTGTCGCAGCTTGTCGTCAACGAGAACGTTTGCCAACGCGCGACGAAGACCAACAACGTCACCAACTGGAGCCAGCAAAAACTGATCGTCTGTAGCCATCAACTCCCGCGTACCCGTGATATCAAACGCCACAATGGGAAGACCGCAGGACATTGCGGACAATAGGGCTAACGGACTTGTGTCTTTCTCGACTGAAGTGAACGCAAAAACATCCATCGCAGCCAGGACTTCGGGCATGTCATGGCGATAGCCGGCGAACTTGACGCGATGTTCCAGCCCAAGCTGCGTTACCGTGTTCAGCAGACGTCGCTGATAAGTATCGTTATCAAACACCGGAGAGCCCACCAGCAACAAGATTACGTTCGGGTCTTCGTTGGCAATGCTGGCAAAGGCTTCGATCAAATAATGTTGGCCCTTCCAGGGCGTAAGGCGACCGACATTTCCTATGACCAAACTGTCGCTGGGGATACCGAGTTCGCGCCTAACGCTTGAGCCATCGAGGTCGGGCCGAAAGTTGCTGGTGTCGATACCGTTGTGAATGACGGTGACGCGCTGCCGCAATGATTGGGGCAATTGATCCTCAATACTTTTTCCATCGACGATAATTCGGGTTGGCAAATAACGCGCGACCCAGCCAAATGCCCGCCGGTAGATTCCAAAAGTTCGCTCCGAAATAAGATCCTGCACGTGCCATACGCAGGGAATGTGCAGTCCCCTGCTCGCCAGACCACCCAGGAAATGTGATGAGAGTCCTTTGGTCACAACCAGGTCGGGTGCACACTTGGTGAGGAAGCTCCGAAGTCTTTTTGTCGCCAGTCTGATCAACCAGGCGTCCCAGGCCCAGGCAAAGGGGTTTGGCAAACGATGCATGCCGACGCGCACACTGGTTGACCAGAGACGTGGTTGCTCTAACACGCGAACTTCAACGCCCGAATCGCGGCAGGCACGACTAAGGTCTCCTTCCTGCGGGCAGACGACGATCGGATTCCACCAGGTCCGATCCAAATACCGGGCGAGGTACAGCGTGCTGTATTGAACTCCGCCCATCGCGGCAGCAGCCTCTACAAAGACGACAGTTTTCGGTGCTTTCGATTGCATGTGCGAACTACTTAATACCGACTTCAAGCAGCGTTAGCGTGGGCTCTGTTCCAGTCCCAGCTCTTCCAATTCCCACAACTTCGCCTGGGAAAGAAAGTCGTAGATTCCCAGGTAGCCACAAAGAATGAAGCCACGCCAGCCTTCGAGAAAACCTTTCAACCAGACGTAACGATGCAGGAATACCAGCCAGGGCCTCAGCAGCACGCGACTCCAGCCAAAGCGAATGCCCTGCTTGCGCAGCTCGTCCGCTTCATAGCGCGTATAGCGGTCGAGATTACGAAGCTGCTTCGACAGGTTCGGCATTCCATAATGCATTATGTGCTTCTCAAGAGTGCGCACTTCGCCCGGCACTTTGATGTGCGCATGCACCTCGCGTTCGATCCAGCGACCGCTATCGCGCCTAAAGAGTCTTGTTTGGTAGTCAGGATATATTCCTGCGTGCCGCACCCAACGGCCCAGCACATGGTTTTTGCGCGGCAGGCGGAACGCATGCACGTCGTCGCTGGTGGCAGTCAGCGTTTGTTCGACGGCCTCACTAAAACCTCGCTCAAGAGTTTCGTCCGTATCGATTTGCAGTACCCACTCGTTGCGGCATTGGGCCACCGCCCAGTTTTTCTGTTTAGCAGAATTGATGTACTCGTGTTGGATTATTCGTGCTCCATATTGCCGGCAGATTTCGAGCGTATTATCGGTGCTGAAAGAATCAACTACCAGAATCTCGTCGGCCCACTTTACTGACTCCAACGTATCACGCACGGTGGCGCCACTATTGAAAGTTGGCAGCAGGATAGAGATCGGGTGGCGCATAGGAATAGGAAACGTCTCTCGCTTCTGAAGTCTGTCGCAGCCAAATGTCTACCAGGGCCCAGACGAACCAGACTGGTAACGCCATCTGCGGTAATACCTGAACGCCTTGCATGGCCAACAATCCACCTGCTCCCACAAACGACAATAACAGTGACAACCCCAGGTCCCCGCGAGCACTAACCTCCAGCCAGACGGGCATTTGTCGGGCCATGCGAGTCAGTGTGAAAAGATATCCGCCGAGGAAAATAAGACCAGCAAGAATTCCCAGGTTTGCGGCGACCTGAAGGAAATCACTGTGTACCCATCCGGCGCTGCTCCAGCCATTGCCAAAAGGAGATTCAATGGCGTCGTCCAAAGCATCCAGGGCCCTCTCCTTGCGATCCTGCGCGCTGTGATCAATCGGATTCCCCTGAAGCGCCGAGATACCCGTAATCACACGTTCATTAGTATTGGGAATGAACTGGTATCCGCCAATGGCAACAAGGAACACCAACACTGCAACAACCACCCCGTATTTCTTGACCCGAAAGATAAACGCGGCCGCTACCTGAATTAACAAGACCAGCCAAATGCTGCGGTAGCCACCGATATAAATGGCCATGATTTGCACGACGGACGCCAGCACGATAGCCAGGCGCGGCATCCATCCGCGCCACCAACTGGCTAAAAAGATCGCTCCCGGCAGGGCAAGCACACAAATGAAAGTCGCTTGCGCTCCGCCCCAAAAGGAAAACTGGGCCCTGACAAAGCCCTCGGCCGTCAATTCAGGCTTGGCAGCGTGGATGAATGCCGGAAAAATTCTTTCGACACCCGGGAACCAGTACTCCGTCACTCCCATCAATGCAATCCAGCTACTGGCTGCGAAAAACGCCACTAACAGGTAACGCCAATATGATTGTTTTTCGAGAACCGCGGACGCGGTGATCATCAGAGGAATCAGCAACAGGAAGTCACGAAACTCATTGAACATCTTATCCCAGGGAGCGTCGCCCACAATTAACGGCCACCAGCCAAGCACCCAAAAAGGCGCCATCAACCAAAGCCACCAGGGCAATGAAAAGCGAGTTGCCGAATGAAACTGGCGTTGCACGCAGACACAGACGAAAAGAAGCCAAACGAGAATTTCAGAGGGATGTATTCTTAAGTTTTCCGTCCATTGGATGGTGCGGTAACCCAGTGCCAAAGTAAGTACCCAGAGCACAAGTCCAAAACGGATGCCACGTTCGCGGCCAAAGACGATGATGCCGACGATGGCAGCGCCCAGGCCGACAATTATTTCTTTATAGGAAAAGCCCTGGCGGTCGGCATAAACTTCCACGGCAAAAACACCGAGCACAATCGCCGCCGTACCGATCAACAGGCTTAGTTTGACTCCTGCAACGCGTGTGGTCATTTAGTTGCCCGAAGCCTCCTGAACTCGCCGCGCTCTTCGCCGACGTTTTTGACTACCCTGGCCGGCACGCCAGCAACAACAGTGGCAGGCGGCACTGAGCGAGTTACCACAGCTCCCGCGGCGACGATGCTCGCTGCGCCGATCTCGACGCCTTCCAATATTGTTACATTGGCGCCGATGTATGCTCCGCGCCGAATTATTACCGGTGCTTGCGAGGTGCGAATGAATTCATCCTTTAGCGGACTGCTCCCGGCGTCAGTATGTGTCAATATCATTACGCGATGAGAAATAGTGACCTGATCCTCAATAACGATCTCGTCCTGCAGATCAAGAAACAATTCCCGTCCCAGGTAGCAGTCGTCACCTACCGACAGCAACTTGTAATACGTGTTCCGTTCAAGATTGCTGTTATGGATCACCAGCGGCGATCGAAAACGAACTCGTTCACCAATGCTGGCGCCGTAGCGTCGCAGCGTTGGCGATATCACCTGCGTCGGCATAAACATCAGCGGTATATTCATGCCATCACCGCCGTAAATTGCTGCGGCCGCTTTGACCCACACGCGGAATATTAGGTGCACGAAAAGCAAAGGAGTTAGTCGACCTTATTAGAAGCGCATACGCGCTATATGGTGAGCCCGGCTTTGGAAAGGCCGCCGCCGATCAGAATGTTCTCGTAACGCTTCGCAACCAGCGGCCATGAATATTGCTCCAATACCGAGCCGTTCATCATGGCCATGGCTGAGCCATTTGTTCCGGCCGCCAGCAGTTGGCGCAACCCATCTGTCAATGCTTCGACGGTAGGCTCGACCAGCGTCGCGCCATTTGAAAATTTCTCTGAAAGAAACTCGCCCAGGCCGCCTGTTCGTGTAGCCAACACATGCTTGCCCGCCGCGATTGCCTCAAGCGCGACGATCCCAAACGGCTCATGCCGGGAGGGGACTACTGCAAAAACACAACCATTCAATAATTCCACTATTTCCGTGGGCAACGCATCACCGAAGAAATGAACCCGACCGGCCAGTTCCAGCTCATTTACTAAAACTCTCAAACGCTCCCGATCTTCACCTTCCCCCGCAATAATTAGATCGACTGCCGGGTTACTGTCGCCAGCCTGCGCAAAAGCACGCAACAGGAGGTCAAAGCCTTTTTTGTGCGTCAGCCGGCCAAAGGACAGGATGTATGGCCGGGGATGGGAATAGCGGGTTTTATTCGCAAATCGCGCCAGGTCTACACCGTTATACAAAACACAGCCCTTGCGAGAAACGGACGGCTGAATTTTCACCGCTTTGTCCAGCAAGTGCCGCGAGCAGGCTGTAATTACGTCGGCTTCCTTCAAGAGGGACTTGAGTTGCTTCTGCGATTTCGCCAGACCAGTCGTGTTTTCCTTCGCTGATGTTCGCATTGCATCAAGCCGGTCAATATCGTGTCCGTGCAACGACACAACGAGTCTGAAAGCGAATTCGCTGCGCAGTTTCAAGACAAAGGGTATCTGGTGATCCGGGAAGTGTACGTTGACAACATCAGGACGAAACTCGCGCAGCAAGTTTTTCAGTTTTGCGTAGGTCAGTGGAGCGTTTACAAGAGAAGCGGCGAACAAATCCGGACGTCCGCGCCGCAGGTAACTAAAATCCGGACGAATGAAGAGGATTCTATCGACCTCAATGCCTTCGATAGTCTCTTTGGCCGGCAAACTACGCGGATAGCGATTCGTTACCACTCTTACCTGGTGGCCGGACGCGAATAATTCGCGCGCCAAATTGTGCGCCACTGTCTGTACGCCACCGACTACTGGCAAATAGCTGTTACTGAGGATCAGAACTCGGGCTTTAGCTGAAGCGCGTGACTCTTCGTTGACCTTTCGAGGCAGTGACCAATTTCGCTTTGCGCGCTGGTCCTCCTCGCGCAC
The DNA here is from genome assembly GCA_035297925.1 of Pyrinomonadaceae bacterium. Classification (GTDB taxonomy): domain Bacteria; phylum Acidobacteriota; class Blastocatellia; order Pyrinomonadales; family Pyrinomonadaceae; genus PSRF01. Next base: position 31,291 of record DATGYM010000222.1, read on the forward strand.
CTGTTGATACAAATCCGCGGTTGCCGCGGCCACTCGATCCGGATGAAATCGTTCGACGGTAGCTGGCGTGCCAGCGCTCTTGTCGTTTGCGCCGGAGAATGAACTAAGAATTGCCTCGGCCAGAGCTTCCGGATCCAATTTAGGCACTAACGAGCCGGCACCGTGCTTCCCAATTAACTCCGGCAATGCTCCGCTGTCACTCGCAACTACCGGGAGGCCAAAAGCCATGGCTTCAACCGCACTAATCCCAAAGCTTTCATAACAGGACGGCATAACAAAGAGCGAGGCGCGCTTGTACCAGTTTATTAGCTCGCTCTGATCCTGGGGTCCAATCCAGCGAACGCCGTCAACTGTTTGGCGATCCAGTTGTAATCCGTACGCTTCGGGCGGACCAGGCATTTGCCACGGTCCGGCCAGAACAAAATTTATCTTCGGATTATGATCATGCACGAGCCTGGCAGCCTGCAGCAGCGTTTCGATTCCTTTGACCGGGGCCAGGCGACCAGTGTAAAGGACCACTTGTTCTGAGGCGCCGTTTCTTACGAATCGCTGCGCGGCCTTTAAGATCTCCCCGGATACAGGATTCGGTATAACGCGGACGCGATCTGCCGGCCACTGGCGACGGTTGATAATTTCGTCAGCCTGAAATTGACTGGGCGTAGTGACGGCAACGGCGCGACTGGCGCTCTTCCCTTCCAGCAGATCATTCCAGCGAACGCTTAGATCCAACGGGATTCCGGCATGTTTACGAAAAGAATACTCGCTGCCATGGAGGCGAATTACCAGCGGAGCTATCCGATTCAGAAAAAGGGCGCCTGATTCAGTAGCCTCGAGCACGTCGATGCCGGTGGCGGCTGCGACTCGCGCAACATGACGATAGAAGCCTGCTGACCATTCGAGTTGGCGCAAAGGCAAAGGCGCAACCCGCTTAAGCCCCGGAACCTGGGCTGCATACCAGTGGAAAGACGTCAGGGGAAAATGATGGACAGCCACCATTCCAGCTTCAGCGTAGAACGTCTTCGCGTCTTTGGAGTTGGCAAAAACGGTGACACGATGTCCGGCATTTGCGAGCGCGGGAACCAACGCTCGCAGGTACGCCGCAATTCCACAGGCACTGCGGTCACCATAAGGTGACTCAGTTGTTACGAAACCGATGTGCAAGTTTACAGGCAAGCCTTTTTTCGAGCGGAGAACACCACGTGTCCCGCAAATTCCAAAGTAGATGTTTGAGAGACCCAGCGCATCATGTGACCGCTGCCCAAGCCAACGCGCCACGCTAACCAACTGATAAGAAAGATCAGCACCGCCCATGGAGCAAGTATCAAGAACGCTGCTGGAATCGCCAGGCGATCGGCGAAAGGAATCCCCGAGCGCCGCAACCATGTCCATAACATCAAAGCGAAACCATTGAGGCCTGGCTTGATCGCGATGTCCCCAAATCCGTTTTGCGCCAAAAGCTTCTCCAGGATCAGCGGACTGATATTGAAATATGTATGACCGTGGATCGGCTCGAGGAATGAGACACTTCCACAGAACACGCCGCCCGTCTCCAGCACGCAGGCCGCTTCAGCAATGCCTTTTTCAGGTTGCTCGAGATACTCAAACACTTGCCAGGCGACCACTGCAGCGACACTTTTTATCTGCAAAGGCAAAGCGGCAGCGTCAGACTTCAAAGTCAATAATCCTGAATCTGCGCGATCGAACCCGAGCCATTCGTAACCTTTGCTTTCGATTACCGAGCGGTGTCGGCCGGTGCCACATCCGAGATCCAGGCACAGACCGTTGCCGCCCGGAAGCGCTTCATCGAGAGCGCCCCAGCGAAACGTTTTCAAAAAATTCCCGAGGTCTCTAAACGCAGGCCTTGCTTCTTTGACAGCGAACGGCAGCTCAAGCGCAGTCGGCTTGCCATTCGATTCTGTGGACGTGGGCAGTACAACGCTCCAGTAACGCTCGCTGATGCTGTTGCCGCCTACAGCTCGGCCAAACCTGCGCAATCGTTTTTCGAGATTTCTGAGTGAGCCTCCCAGGCCGCGTATTTGGCTCTCGTAGGCGCTAATCGCTTTCAGCTTTGGCGCCATGGCGATGGGCAAGGTCTGCGGCAACCAATTCAGGTTCTGCTGGTCAATGCGATAGGCTTCCGCATAGGGATAGTCTTCATAAAAGCGAACTCGATTACCTGTGGCGCTCAACTTCAATCCTATCGAGAAAAGTATTTGATGATCGACATGCCGTCCCATCGAAAGCGGAAAATATAAAACTGAAGCATCCGGCAGCTGCTCGAGTAACGTCAGTATTCTTTCGGCGATCGTTTCTTTCAGATTTTCGTCGATGGCTGCAGGCTTCCCGCGCAATTCATCGTAGCTGGCATACAAAGGACTACCATAGCTGCCAGAACGATAAGGCGCTTCGACAAAATTCCATCGCTCTACACTCGTGACTCCCAATTCATTCAGCGCTCTCGCGTCTTCATTAAGGCGGCGCGCACGGATGTCATCCGCCATCCATTTCCTATGCAGATGACGAACGAATGCGGAAGGCCGACTTTCATCTCCACCCGCGAACACGTTTATCACTTGCACTGACTTGTTCCCTGAAATCAGCGAATGGATCAATCCGCCGCACGACAAGACCGCATCGTCAAGATGAGGAGAGAAAAACACATGCGCACCCGCTTCACTTCCCACCTTTTCGCAACACCATTCGTAGTAACGGGCGTTGAGAGGCAGCACGTTGCGCACGTCGAAAGTCGCCGCGCGCTTTACGGCCGCCGCGCTCATTTTTTCCCGTGACTGATGGTCCGTCAGAAGTTGAGTCAACGCCCGGGCCAAAGCGGTGGCGTCTCCGGCAGCCACCAGTTTGCCGCTGACGTCCGACTCAACTACTTCCGCTAGGGCCCCGCCGCTCGTAGCAATAACAGGCGTGCCGAACGCCATGGGCTCAAGCGCAGCCAGCCCAAACGTCTCGTAGTACGACGGCAGCACGCTGACTGCCGAGCGTTGGTACCAACCGCTGAGTGCCCGCCAGCCAATCGGCCCCAGCAGCTCAACATCAGAGTCCAGACCATAGCGATGTACGAGCGAGCGAAATTCCGTTTCGGGCAGCGAAGAATGAAAATCGCCGGCAAAGACAAAGTGCGAGTCGGGCAAGGATTCCTTCGTTTTGGCAGCCGCCTGAAGCAATGTTGAAATACCCTTGAGCTGCTCTATGCGACCCACGTACAGCACTGTCTGCGGATTCCGTGAAACTGTTGATTCAGAACATACGTTGTCCAGGCTCAGGCTATTCGGAACGACCACTACCGGCGGACGCGCCCCGCCAAGCTCATTTTGAATCTCGCGGGCGTGAGCGTAACTCGGACTGATCAAAAGCTTCGCACGACGAAGAGCGACGCGCTGCAGCATGCGACTGAGGCGAATGGCCCAGGTCAGTCGCATTCCGGGAGTGTACTTGTTGAAGGTGTATTGCTCGCCATGAAGTCGGATAACCACCGGCGTGTCTTTACAAAACAATGTCACGAACAACATGCCGGTTTCGCTTCCCTCTATGAGATCCAACTTGCCGGCTTTGTTCGCCCGGCGCACGCCGCGCCAGACAGCAAGGCTGTATTCGACTTCTCTTAGCGGCAGCGCGAGCACCTTGCCGACAAGGGGCAGCTTGCCGGCGAACCAATGAAGGTTGCCGCAGCGCATGCGGTGGACTCGAGCGCCGTGATCGTCGTTGACAATTGTCTCTTCCCTCTCCGCAAGATCGATCACACTGACTGAATTGCCAGCCTCGATCAGGCCATGCGCAAGCAAGCGCACCTGCGAACCGACGCCACTGGTCGGGCCGCCATTCATTGGATAACTAAGCGATGGAAAGCAGATGTTCATGGGTCCCGTGTTCTACGGCACATTCGGCTGGACGCTAGTCATTACTCCAGGCCAACAGACGGACTTCAGTACGCAAGCGACCGGCGCGTTGCGATAAACCCAAAAGCGATTCCCAGGCGGAACTTTTGCTGCCGCGTAACACAGCTACGCAGACACTTCCCGCCCAGTGTGCGCACTGGCGCAGATCTCTAAATGCGCTCAAAGATGTCGAGCGACGCGAAAATCCAGTAGACGTTTGATCGATAAGTGGCTGAGAGGCGCCATCCCAAAACAAACGTCGCAGCAGCCACGCGGGCCGCTTGCGCGATTGATCGACGGAGTGCCAGACCACCGCCGCCGGTTCGTAATAAATACTCAGTTGTTTGTCGCGCAGTTGCGCAAGAATCGCCGCTTCTTCGCCTGACAACAGCACTGCTCCCTGTCGCCCCAGATTTTCGTCAAACCCGCCCAGTGCAAGCAGCTCACTCCTTTCAAAGGCCACATTTGCCCCCACCAGGTATTGATCCTTTTCGAGCGACCCGCTTTGATCGCCGTAATCGACATAGGTATAAAGCGAAAGATGCCGCTCCGGCACCCAGCTCGGCCTTTCGCCTTGCCAGTCCAGCCACACGCGCCCACCCACCGCTGCAGGCCGGGGCGTTGTCTGTTCAAATGTGGCCAGCAATGCTTCGAGCCAGCGGCTGTCGGCGCGGGCGTCATCGTCGATGAACGCAACGTAACGGCCAACTGCAGCGTTTATGCCGGTGTTTCGAGCCCGTGAAAGTCCGACCCTTTCTTCGGGGATGTAACACAGGTTCACCCGACCATTCTCAAATTCGCTTACGACTTGACGTGTCTCGGCATCTACGGCGTTATCCACAACAATAATTTCATACTCCGCTCGAGACAGAGTTTGATCGCACAGACTGCGCAGCGCGTGTCTTAGGTATTGCGGCCGCTTGAAAGTGCAGACGATGGCGGAAATTTTTGTCATGAAACGGAGGGCGTACTAGCCTTGCGCGATTGCGTAATCATAAGCGGCTATCATTTTCGGTAAGACTTGTTCGACACTAAAGGATTGTTCAATCCGGCGCCGCGCATTCTCGCCCATGGATTTTCTTAAAGCAGGCGCCGCCAGCAATTCAGCTACTCGTGACACCAAAGCGCGCGAGTCGTTTACGGGAATCAGAAACCCGCTGATTCCATTTTCGATCAGCTCCGGCGAACCACCGCTATTGCAGGCCACGACTGGAGTTCCACAGGCCATGGCTTCGAGCAGCGTATAAGAAAAATTCTCCCAGGTTGACGGCAGTATGCACACAGCGGCTTCCTGGTAAGCTCGGACCAGATCCTCACGTGACATTTCTTCGAAACGAACTTTCCTTTTGTGAACGGGATCGAGTGACTGAACAATCTTCGTTCGCCAGTTTTGACCGTCGGAATCAAGAGCGTCACCACCGATAAAGCGAAACTCGAGCGCAGGAAAACGATCGAGCAAAATCGGAATCGCCTGCTTTATTGTTTCGGCGCCTTTGTTTCTTTCCAGGCGTCCCGCGAACAGCACAATCTCTTTGCAGGCTGAGCCCGAGGGAACAAAACTCACAGGATTGATCGGGTTAGGCACCATCAGGGTTGTTTTCGCACTCAGGGGAAGCCACGTCTTCGTCAGGTCAATAACAGCTTTGCTGGGCGCCGTCACCAGGTTGGCCCGCGAGATGGATTGCTTTTCAAGCCAGTAATCTCGATAGCCGCCCTGTCTTGCCTCAAGGCCATTGAACCGATCGATGAATATGCGCGCTGTGTGGAGGCGCGTCACGAGTTTTGGCCGGCCCGGCATGTAACTGACAAAAAACCCATCTGCTCTGCCCTCCGCGGCTTCCACAATGTCGATTGGTTGTTTGCGATTTATCCTACGCACCCGGCGCATTGCTGCCCACGAAAATCCAGGCCAGATTTTGTTGAGTCGCCATAACCCAGGCACGGAATCCCAGGCAGGCCGCGGCGAGATGCGATGAACCTCAACGCCGTCGTTAATCGTAATCGTCTCGCCATTAACAGCGCGCGAGATGACTGTCACCCGATGACCAATGCGCGCCAGCGCGTGCGCCATCTCATAGGTGTACGAACCAATCCCTCCCCAACCGGTTTCCGGCGGGTATTCCTGGGAGATGTAGCAGATGTGCAAAGGCTTCAAGCGGTTTGCGGTAAGCTTTTAATTACCTTCGCCGGCACGCCGGCAGCAAAGGAAAAAGGCGGAATCGAACGCGTGACCACCGCGCCGGCTCCAACGACGCTCCCGCGGCCTATGGTGACGCCGCGTAAGACTATTACGCGCGTTCCCAACCAGACATCCGATTCGATCGTCACAGCAGCGGCTTTCGCCGGCGAGTTAGCTACACCGTGATAATCGTTATCGAGAATCACGGTCTCGTCTCCGATAAGCGCGTTGTCGCCGATGCTGATCTCCTGACTACAGGCGATGCGCACACCCTGGTTCAAGAAGACATTTTTTCCTAACGTTAGACGGCCCTGACGAGCACAGGAAATCTCGACCATATTGTGCTTACGAGATCGAATCGTCAGACCGTCGCCCACTTCGATCGTTCCTTCCGAATTTATTTCGCACGGACCAAGCACGGCGAGGTCTCTGCCAACGGAAGCACAGTGCTTCCGAAAACGCGATGACCACCGCCGTACGCTAAACGTGCTCGACACAGTTTCAAATCCCTGTCACGCAAGAGCGACGCGGGCCGCAGGTTTACGGTAGTAATGTTCAAGAACGTCGATGACCTGAGCGGGAGTGATTTCCCACAGACACTCTTCCTTCACGTCGCGCCAGCAGCGTTCGGTATTGCCGTCGATACTGCCACCCATGCACGGAGCGCAGGGCAACTTTGACTTCAACACTGTATGCCGATGGTTTCGCGGCGCCAGCAGTTCGGCATCGGTTGGACCAAAAATCGAAATGACTCTCGGCACCTGGACCGCTTCCGCCAAATGCAGCGCGGAAGTGTCATTGGTAATGAACAGCTCACTAATACTAAGCAGGGCCGCCGTTTCTGCGAACGTGAGCCGGCCGGCTATGGATTTGATCCCTTTACCAGGTTTGCCGGCAATCTTTTCACAGACTTCGACGTCAGACTCGTCACCAGTTAGAACGATTTCAAATCCCTGATGGGCTGACAGAAACTCGCCCACGCGCGCGAAATATTCAGCCGGCCAGCGGCGTGAATTAATGTGCTGCTTGCCACCCGGATGGATCACCGCCAGCGGCTTCGTGAGGTCGACGCTTTCACATATGAGGGCAACCTTTACTGAAATGAGGTCGTTTTTCTGCACCGGAAATTCATAAGCGTTGCTGGCGGGTGAAATTTCCAACGGTTGCAAGAATTGCAAGTACGCGCTGGCGCGTTGGGTTTGCAAGTGATTGACTGTTGCTCGCGTTGTCAGCAATTTATCGTTCATTCCGACGGAGCCGACTCTGCTCTGCACGCCAAGGCAGTACAAAAGCGCATTGCCAAGGTTCCGGTCAAAATCCGAAAGAGCAAAGTTAATCCCGAGCTCATAACGCGCGAAAAAGTGTTGCCAGAGCAATTCCGGATAGCACCACATTGCCGTCAGCAGCAGCCTTGCGCCTGAACGATTTACAAACCTTGAAACGATCCACTGTCCCGGCAAAACGGGCAGCGTCGTGATGTGGTGGAAGCGCGGATGATTCTGAAATGCTTCTTTCACGTAGGCGTGCAGCGTGATGAAATCGATCCGTGCACTCGGATAATTGCGCTGCAACGCGGCGAGCGCAGGCGTTAACATCAGCGTATCGCCAAGCCCCGCAAGCTGAATAATGAGGATCCGCGTCGGTCGCCGGCTGAAGAAAGAATTCAGCAACGACTGCACAATCATCCTGAACGGCCAGACAGACAAAAGCATCATGAACAAGAGCAGGCGCTCAAATGAACGTCGCTGGCGCCACGTGTACAACCTTTGAAGGAGTTTGCGAAATTCGGCGAACATTCGAAATCTAGTCGGCCAGCAGCGCTTCCTGCCGGGCGGGTAGGTCGATCGCGATACCTTGGCCAGTCGTGGGAAATCCAACCTCGACTTTAGCTCGAGCGCGTAAAAGTTCCTGTTGGATTACCTGCAGATAGCTCAAACCAAAACGCGTATCCGGCTCGAGATAATTTCCTTCAGCCCACTCGTTCCACGACTTAACAAACACCACGCGCCGGTCTGGCTCACGTGCTGCAACAATAGAAATCGCCGCGCGCAGGTGTTGACGAAAAAGTTCCGGACTGCTGTCCGTGACTGCCAACCCTTTTACTCCGTGCCGCGGAGTGCTGTCCCAGTTGGGAAGAATTGAGGGATAGTGCTTGGCACCGAACGACATAGAGTTGAAAACGTTTGCCGTCAGGGCCGCATAGTTCACTTGCAACGGCGACCTCGCATGGCGGCGCGCGGCGCCCCCTGTCGAAGTGGCGTGAATCTTTTTGACTAGTCGATTCAATTTTCGCTGTGGCAGCGCCTTCAGAAAAGTGCCGGGCAAGTGGTAGGTGTAGCCATCAAAACCGCGCGTTTCCGACCAGGGAGAATCCACGATGCCGACAAAATACATTCCTCGCAATCCCGCTTTGAGGGCGAGCTCATTCCACAAGTCGGTAAACCGTTCGGGATCGGGCAGCGAGTCGGGCATATAGACGACAAACAACGGCTTGCCGTCGATTTGAATATAGCGATCGTCGCCAAATGCATCGACCACCGCGTGAAAGTGACGAACGTAATCGTCATTGCCCGGATAGGTTTGCTCCAAAAGTATTTTATTCGGCTCGCCATTCCAAATTCCCGTCCACGATTCGTTGGCCCAGGCCAGACAAAACGGGAATTTTGGCTCTCCGGAGTTAAGCACTTCCCGAAACGGTCTTTCGAGAAGGCGTCTGCCGGCGAACCAGTAATGCCAGTAACAGAAACCCTCAATACCATGCTCCTGCGCGAGCTTTGCCTGAGCCGCGCGCGCCTCGGGCACGCGCAAGTCGTAAAAGCCGAGGTCCGCCGGGTAATTTGGTTGCTGGTGACCTTTGAAAAGCGGACGCGCGGCGGCAACATTAGTCCACTCCGTGAAGCCCCTGGTCCACCACGCATCGTTTTCCGGTATGGGATGGAATTGCGGCAAGTAAAACGCAATTAACCGTGCTTTTCGTTCGTCAAACATCACGCTGCGTATTCCGCCATGTCGAGCTGCGCCGGAAACTCAACGCACTTTTCAAGCGCGTTGCGCGTCTCCTCCAAATACCGGCGACCCCATTTTTGATCCGGCTCCAGATGATTTCCCTCAGCCCATTCGTTCCAGGCGTTAATGAAAACCAACCGTTCATCATGATTGTTAAAGCGACGCTGAGTTTGGTTCAGCGCGTGTTCAAACCATGTCCGATATATCTCCGGAGTGCTACCGAGATAGATGCTGGCGCCGGCTTTGCGGCGGGCCGAGTTATCCCAACCGGGCGACACTGTGGGAAACAATTTATGTTGCGGTTCCGGCCGGCTCATTATGTTTCGGGCCAGATCCGAATAACGCAGAATCGCGTGT
>DATGYM010000223.1:0-3619 GCA_035297925.1 Pyrinomonadaceae bacterium
TCGTGTCGATGAACGCGCCGTCGCGGAAGTGATTTATGTTCTGGTTGAAAACGCCGCAAAGTATTCTCCGCCGGGAGGAGTGATTCGCGTCGCTGCCGAACCGGGAACGGAGAACATGGTGCGGTTGGTCGTTGAAGATCAGGGTCCGGGAATTCCGGATGAACTGCGTGAGCGGGTCTTTGATAAATTTTTCCGGGCAATGCGCGATGGGGACCAAGGACCACCTTCGGGAACGGGAATGGGGCTGGCGATCGCGCATGGCATCGTGGAGGCCCACGGCGGGCGCATCTGGATTGAAGACGGTGCCGAGGGACATGGTTCGCGGTTCGTCGTTGCTTTGCCCACGAATGAGGATGGGAACCGTGCCTGACAAGCAACGCATACTTGTTGTGGATGACGAGCGGCAGATTACGCGCGTCTTGAGCCGCGGGTTGAACGCCCAGGGTTACGATGTTCACGTGGCGGCCGATGGCGAGGCGGCCTTACAAACATTCGTCGACTGGCAGCCGGATCTCGTCGTAACCGATCTTTCGATGCCGGTCATGGGTGGTTTGGAACTTTGCCGCCGGCTGCGCGCGTTTTCCGAAGTTCCCATCATTGTCTTGTCGGTGAAAGGCGAAGAGCGGGCGAAGGTGGAAGCGCTCGATGCCGGCGCTGACGACTATGTGACCAAGCCTTTTGGTATTGACGAACTGTTGGCGCGCATTCGAGCAATCCTGCGCAGAAAGCCCGCGGCGGCCTCGGGACCAAGGAGCGTTCTGGAGGCGGGAGACTTTCGCATTCAAATCGACGAACGCAAGTTGACAATCAAGGGTCGCGAAGTGCACCTGACGCCGAAGGAATACGACTTGATGGTCCACCTCATGCGCCATCCGGCAAAAGTGCTTACGCATCATGCGTTACTCGGCGCCGTCTGGGGTGGCGACTACACGGAACAAAACGAATACCTGCGCGTTTTCATCGGCCAACTCAGAAAAAAGATCGAGGCCGATCCTGCCAACCCCAGGTACATCCTCACGGAACCATGGATCGGATATCGGTTCGACCCGAATACGGAGCAAGGGGGCAGTTAACGGTGAACATCAAATGGTAAGCAGTCGCAAGGGAGCTTGCTGTTTAGTGTCCGCCGCTCACGGCTACGCCGTTTTTTGTTCAAGTTCACTGTTCACTACTCACCCTTCACCCTCGTGCCCGTCTTTATAAATCTTTTATAAAACCCTTACTCCATCCTTACGGCGGCCGGCGTAGGTTCTTTGTATGAACAACAAAAGAATCAACCGCAAGCTTTGGTGGGAGGCGACCGGCGCTGTCTGTTGCTTTGGCGGAGGAATAATAGCCGCACTAATCGGCAGCATACTGACGGCAGTCACCTGGGTGATAGGCGCCCAAATGCACCCCTGGGTGCGAGGGCTCGGCACGGCCCTGCTGATACTGACTATCCCTTTACTCATTCTCGCCGGTTACTGCATGGATTGGATGGAACGCGATAAGCACAAACCCGCTTCGCGTGCTGAACAGCAACGAACGCTTGTGGGTTAAGGCGGACATCAGGAGCTCATGCGGAACCAGCCAAAGGCACTAATCGTAAGCAGCCCGACTAAGGTGGTGGTCGCCACCTCAGTCATGTTGTCGTTCATCTCCTTCTGGCGAGCGGCGGCTATCGTGCTCAACGATTTGGGCTCGTCGGCTTATTACGTCGGCGGCATTGCGGAACAGGCCATTGGGCGCGCCGCGCCGTGGTTCATTTTCGGCGTCATGCTGTTTTCTTACGCGGTGCGCGCCATGTATGTCGAGTCGTGCGCGATGTTCACGCGCGGCGGAGTCTACCGCGTTGTCAAGGAAGCGATGGGCGGGACGCTGGCGAAATTATCTGTATCGGCATTGATGTTTGACTACATTCTAACGGGTCCTATCTCAGGAGTTTCCGCCGGACAATACATTGTCGGTCTGGCAGCACAGACAGTCACTTATTTTGGGCATCCGTGGTCTCCTGAGAAAGAGACAATCAATGCGTTGGCTGCGGGCATAGCAATCCTGATAACCGTTTATTTTTGGTGGCGAAACACGCGCGGCATCCACGAATCGTCAGACGACGCGTTGAAGATCATGTACGTCACCACGGCCATGGTCGTGATGTTAATTCTTTGGAGCAGCGTGACGATTCTGACCAAAGCTGACACGCGTCGACTGCCGCCCGCTCCTGTCCCTGGTAATCTGGCCTTCAATCATGATGCGGTGGGCTGGCTTCCAAGTATCGCTCCCGCGGCATTGCGTGAACTACGCTCGGAAGTCCCTCCGGCGGATTCTCCAGAACCGGAGCGCGTTGCGCCCGAACCACGCTATGGTCTGGTTCCAAATGGCGGCGCACTGCTCGGACTCATCGGCATTCTAATCGCGTTTGGCCATTCGTTTCTGGCCATGTCAGGCGAAGAATCTCTGGCCCAGGTAAATCGTGAGCTCGAATATCCCAAGCACAGAAATTTGATGAAAGCGGGGCTGGTGATCTTTATCTACTCGCTTCTGTTTACTTCGCTCGTCTCTTTCTTTGCCTACGCGATCATTCCCGACAGTCAGAGACCAAAATATTTTGACAACATGATCAGCGGCATCTCGATGAATCTGGCGGGCCCGGTGCCGCTCAAACTGGTTTTCCAGGGGTTCATCGTAGTCGTGGGATTTCTCATGCTGGCAGGCGCTGTCAACACCGCAATCATCGGCTCGAATGGCGTCCTCAATCGAGTTTCGGAAGACGGCGTGCTGACGGACTGGTTTCGCGCGCCGCACAGGAAATTTGGCACTACGTTTCGCATGATCAATCTCATCGTCATCCTGCAACTGCTGACGATTGTCGGGTCGCGTGGCAATGTCTATGTGCTGGGCGAAGCATATGCCTTCGGGGTTATCTGGTCGTTTGCCTTCAAGGGGCTCGCGGTGCTGGTGTTGCGCTTCAAGGACCACTCCGAACGGGAATGGAAAGTGCCCTTCAATATCAACCTCGCCGGCAATGAAATTCCAATCGGAATGGGAATCATAGCAGCGTTGCTGTTTTCCGTCGCCGGCATCAATTTGATCACGAAACAAGTTGCGACGATTAGCGGTGTCGCGTTCACGCTTGTCTTTTTCATCCTGTTCCTCGTGTCTGAACGCATCAACGAACGCAAGCGCGGCCATGCTGCACATGTTGAGATGGATCAGTTTCGGCTTCAGATGCAGGACGTCGTCTCAAACGAAACAGTTGAAGTGCGACCGGGCTGCACGCTCTGCCTGGTGCGCGACTACAACACGCTCAGTCACGTGCGCAAAGCTTTGGAGCTGACGCATACAGGCAAGCGCGACCTGGTAGTGATGACAGTGCAGGTCATGCGTGGTCCGGACGCCGGATACGAAGATATTGGCGAGCAGCACCTGTTCACGAATTATGAGCAACTGCTATTCAGTCGCGTGATTGCTCTGGCTGAGAAGGCCGGCAAGCATGTGGATCTGCTGGTCGTGCCATCGTCAAATGTGTTTGAGGCCATCGCCCACACCGCCGCGCAGCTCGATTCGTCGGAAATCATTGCAGGACGTTCGTCTGTCCTGTCGTCCGAAGAACAGGCAAAGCGATTAGGAGAAGCCTGGG
>DATGYM010000224.1:0-5002 GCA_035297925.1 Pyrinomonadaceae bacterium
GGAAGTAGGTTCGTTGCCGGATGTCCGATCGGAAAACGAGAGCAGCTTTCCATCGGGCGACCACGAAAGGCGACCGAAGTACCAAAAGACTTCGTAGAACTCGCGTTCCTCCCAATGAGTGTCGCGTACTTTACGTTCAGCTCCGCCGAGGGTGGGGACGATGTAAATGCCGGTTTCGCCCTTTTGAATGCGGCAGAATGCGATGTAGCGGCCATCGGGCGACCAAACCGGATTGTAGTCAACGGACTCCTGTTTCGTGAGGCGCAATGGTTCCTCAGTCCCGATGAGCTTCACATAGATGCTGAAGACACGGCCGTTCCCTCCGTTCCAGGCGAAGGCCAACTGCTTGCCATCCGGCGACAGACTGGGACTGTATTTCTCGCCCACGCTGGTTACTGCAAGGCTTATCGATGGCTCAGGCGCTTTGGATCGGAGTAAGTGCCTGCGGTAGAAGAGCGACCCAAAGACGCCCGTCCCTATTAGGGCCATGACTGCGAGATTCCTTGTTGTAAACAGCCGCTTCGCGGGCCGCGGTTGTAGAACTGGCGCTTCTCCAGGGGAAACTGACACAAGCGTGTGCGGTTGACGCTCGTCTTCCAGATCGGTCACCCATTCCACAGGAACCAGGAAACGGTAGCCGACCTTGGGCACGGTCTCGACGAACTTGGGATTCTCGACAGAGTCCCCCAATGCCTGTCGCAGCTTTTTCACGGCCGTGTTGACCCCATGCTCGAAGTCAACGAAGGTATCGTCCGGCCACAGAGCGACACGCAATTGCTCGCGAGTAACGACTCTTCCTTCGGCCGCCAGCAGCAGGCGAAGAACTTGGAGCGGCTGCTGTTGAATCCGAACAGAAGTAGCCTTCGGTGTACGCAGGTCGCCGCTGCTCAGATCGACTTGGAACAGGTCAAAGCGAGCACAAACTGAAGATGAGCTGGAGGTAGACACCGGAACCCTTAATCCATGTGGTTGTGAATTGTACCTTAATCACCTTTGCCGAATATCATTTCGCGGTACGGACAGTCAAAAGTCGACCTCGGCTGCTCTGCTAACTCCCACATTACCAGATAGTTCCCCAGTTCACCATTTGCACACTCGTGGTTCACCTTCCGTGCATTGTGCGGACTGGCAGGTAGTGCGATGGTTCAGGCCACACGGGGTGAGGACCGCCAAACCGGTGGACTTCAAATTCCAATCCCAATTATGAGAGGTCACTATGAAGAACAACTGGATGTCTAACGTCTTGACGGTCCCGCTTGCAATGATGCTCCTCTGTGTCGTGCTGGCCCTAGGCGCTTCTGCCGCCGCGGAAGGGCCAAGTACCGGACCCTGCTCGAACCGATCGCTCTTCGGCGATTACGGAATGCAAGTTGAAGGTACTTTCCTTGGTTCGAACTGGCCTCTTCGTACTATCGTTATGGTTCATTTTGACGGTAGAGGGAATTCGACGTCACAGTCTTACGTCGTACTAAACGGGACCCCACTGACTGCGGATTGGAGAGAGGACGATCCCGGAACTTACACGGTCAATTCGAATTGCACCGCATCTGGGATTTTCAACGGTGTGATCGCAGCGCACTTCGTGGTGGTGAACAGCGGCAAGGAATTTCGCGGAGTAGTGGATGGGGACGCGATCACCTTCGTGGGCTCCAGGGTTAATTGATCGCGGGCGACAGCGAGTTCGAGGAATCGCTTTCGGACGGCTCACGTTCAAGGCATTCCAAAATAACAAACCTTTGGCTCGAGGAGTGGAGACACACCGCGCGTCCTCGAGCTCAAGGAAGAAAATCTCTTCGGCAAAAGAGCCCACAAAGAAAACGCCCGCGCTAGGCGGGCGGCTGAGAAGAACATGGGAGCTGGTTAGGACGAGGTCGTGGCTGCTTTGGCTTTGTGGTTCAACACTTCCTTCCTTGCTTGCAGCCAGTCGTCCGTCGCATTTCGATCCACCCCGCCACGTCCTTGATACAACTCATAAGCGCGCTGACGGATTTGTTCCTCGTTTTCGGCCTCGGTTAGATTTGGTCTGAGTGGGGTAGGAGGCGCACGTTTTGCCTCCGCGATGGCAAGTTGCATGAATTTTGTCTTCGGTTTGTAGGTTGGAGGACTCATTATCCTACCTCTCCCCCGTTAGCAGCCATTCAACACTCTTCACAAACTCCCGACTGATCCGAAGCAGGATCTCCGCCACAATCTCCACCTTGCCGCGTTCCATCGTGGAGAGATAGTTCTGGCTAATGCCAATGCGTTCGGCGAACTCCGCCTGTGCGTCATATTAAAGCCGCGCATTTACCGGATATGGCGACTTACCTCATAGCCGGTTCATTGCCGGCTGACCGGCTTGCACCGGCGACCCTGTGGGAAGAGGTCTCCGTTTTCACAAATAGTGATCCATATCTGAATATCAAGCGTAAGCCATAGCGCGGCTAGGGCGGCGCGCTAGAGTTAAGCCATCGATGTTGATAACACTACACTTCTTGGCTTCGTTTTGTAATTTTCTGTATTCAAATATCCCACATTTCGATCTTGAATATCGGGCATTCTCTCATTCAGGCACGAGGTTACCGATGGAGTTCTCGAGAGTGGGTAAGCGCGGGGCTGTGATCATACCTGCCAGACTACGAAAAGCTTTCGGCATCGTAGAGGGATCGCTGGTCACGGCCGAAGCACGTGGGGAGGGAATTTTGTTTCGCCCGGCTGTTATCGTTCCCGTAAAGATCAAGAATCCAGAGCGCAAAACACAATCTCTTCTTTCTAGGGCAAAGACGGCACAGGACCAGCGACGCGGCCGAAAAACAGCGGAAAAACCTAGTGTCAATCCAGATGCGGTCCCGCACCGACGGCCAAAATGAATGAGCCGAATGGTCTTTGGGAGGGAAAGTGTGAATTTTCAGAGGGCGGGCTGGAACTGAAAAGCAATCGCGGCAGGCTTTCGTCGCTGTTGGTGTGTGCCGCGCATTTTCAATCCTAGCACTGCTTCTCGGGTTCTCAATTTCCGCGGCTCTACGCCGGCGGGCGGTCCGTTTGCAGGTTCGCCGAACGGCCGCCCGATCGGCTGAAATTACAACCTTTTTTTCTTCAGGTACCGTAACCAGTTGACTGCACGTTCCAACTCCCGCGCTGTCGTTGTCACATAGCGCGCCGCGAGATCCAGAGCGGCCGCGCTATGCTGCGGGGTAAGACCGTCTGCGCCCAACCGCTTCATTTTTGCGAGGTCGTCCAAGTGTTGCCTCATCAGGTCTATGAGCTTGATGCCCATCTGCCAACTCAGGCTCGGGTCGGCTGTGCCGCCATCGGTTGCGAGCTGGGAGGGAAGGGGCATATCAAAATTTCTCGCGTGCGCTGAAAGCTGCAATGCGGCCTGGATAGCCGCAGTATCCATCGGGAGCCACTGGGTCAGCAATTCGTAGTAGCCAGGTCCAAAGATCCGGGTTACCCGATCCTTCCAACCTTCTGCGTGAATCCATCCATTGGTCGCGACGTCTTCTCGCATTTCGGCAAGAAAGCGCTTCGCGGTGTTCAGATCTCGAATACTCGCTCCGTACCAGTTTGTGGGCACCTTCCCCGGGGGCGCCTCGTCTTGGAATTCCTGGCCCTCCTGTGGATCAAGGTACACCGTCCAGCGCTTCGTCTCGAGCCGTATCGCCAGTTTGCACCGCCAGGCGCTGCACATCACCCTCTCAAACGCAACTTGCTGAAGGATCGAGGCCGGCTTCAGTTGCGCAAGAAGCGTGCGCTGCACCAAGTCAAACTCTGGCTTCTCCTTGTCGCTCACCTTTAGTTCGCACACGAAGATGCCGTGTTTCATCGCGTTCATTCGGCTCCGGAGCTTTCCGGTTTCAGTTTTTGGACCCGTGGAGCGCTCAGAATTTTTTCGGTTTGCCTCGATCTTCTTCTGCGAGGTGCCTTTGCTTTTCTTGTCCGCCTTGTTCTTCTTGTTTTTCACTTGATCTCCTCACTGCCAGCGGAGGAGCAAGCGCACCGAAGCCGCTGCAGTTCAACGTTGAATTTGGCAATACGTTGGAGACCACTCCTATAGACAATATCTACCGAAAACTCAGGATCCGCTGTGCAACTTCCTTTAACAGGAGGAAATCGCAAAACGTGGGCCGCCGGCGGACGGGGCACGGTTCATTCGCACACGTCTGGCGGGGTCCTAAAACGTTGGTACCCATTTCCCCGCCAACGCCCACTCGATGGCAACCGGGACATCTCCTTGGCCCCGCATGCTGATTTCACTGAACTGCTGCACGCCATATGCCTCAGATCGAGATGTGCAGGTTCAGGCGTGCGCCATGCAAGGACTCCGACTGCGACTGAATTCAATTATCTGGGTATTGATCGCGATGGATACCGTTTCGGTGAAACTCTGAAGACCGTGGGGCGAAGCTGATTAAATAAACCAGAACCCTCAAGGATTCGTCAAGGGGACCCCGGCTCCCCCTCTTACCTTTTTGCCTCATTGCACGAAGCGTTTGTGCCATTCTGGCGATGGTGCGACGTCGAATAGTCGCCGTTCGAGCTGCGTGCTATTGGCGTCAGTGAAAGTGAGCGCGAGCGGAAGCTTGACGGGCACCGGAGGCAAATCAACCCAGTCGTCCGCCGGCCTGTACTCAAAATCGTATTGATTACCGTCGGCGTCCACGACATTGACTTCGATTGGTGGAACGAGTCCCTGCTTTTCGCTAATGTCTTCCACATGGGCCATTAGCTTGATCTGTTGAGTGGCGATTTCCTTCGGATTCATTTTGTGTCCCCCTTTTTTTCAAATAGCACGCGATCCTCCGCGCGATAAGCCACGGATGGCATGCGCAAGAGAACCAGAACTGCGGTTTCAGTCGCCATGCCAGGCTCCCACGGCTATACCGGATAAGTTTCGGGACAACGATGATTACCACTCAGGTAGGACGAATACAGCCCGCTGGGGAGAAGCAGTTAAATTATAAACCAACCAGCTGGGAAAAAGTCTAGCCCTATTTATATCATCCAGGAACCTGGCCTGATC
>DATGYM010000225.1:0-21472 GCA_035297925.1 Pyrinomonadaceae bacterium
CATCTACTGAGGCGTGCCGAGCAGGCTGGAACTTACCTGGGGCGCACATACTGCAGAGCCGACTGCCCCGCGTGACCTACGCCGGCTGGCTCCGCGGCGCTCACTGCGATGAATTTACAGCGGCCACGCATGGGCCAAGCGCGTACCCTTGAACGTGGCCGCATTGGGAGGGCCCGTGCGGATCAAGAGGAGGCGAGAAGTGATAGTCGAGACGGCCGAGGTCCTCGTTCTCAGGCGGGGCTCACGGGCGACTCTCCAGTGCCCGCAGTGCGGAGGACGTGTGCGGATGATGACGCTCGAGGAGACCGTAGTGCTAACTGGCGCAAGCTCACGCGAAATCCACCGCCGGGTCGAGGCCGGGGAGATTCATTTTGCAGAGACGGCGGAGGGCCTACTGCTCGTTTGCCTGAATTCGCTAACCGCAATACACGACCCAGAGGATTAGAACCATATCGTCCAATGCAAACACATCGTAATAGACCAGCACGTCGCGTACGTGACGATGGTAGAAGGAGTACGAAAATGTCTAGTCATCAAAATTCATTCATCACGATTCAAAGAATCATTCTGGTGGCGTTTGCCATCGCGTTTACGGTTCACACTGCCAATGCTCAGAAGGCGCCGGCCGAAGCGACGAAACTGGTGCTGCACGCTCCGCAGGCGGTGATTAACCCAAGCGGGACACCCACGGTTCTCGCCAGCGTCGACATCACGGCTTACAGGGAGATCAGAGTAAGCGCCCGCGGGCCCGTAGGCAAAGGAATTCTAATCGGCGTCTACCAGGTCGAAGGTGAGACGGCCATCCTGTTGGACAAGATACTGCTGGAGAACACCAGCCTCAGTCCCGACCCGCAAGTGCCCGACCTGCTATTCGGAACCACCAACCGCGCTACCAAGGTGATTGATTTTCCCGGCAGGAACCTGAGGATCACCGGTGTAGCAATCAATCTATTGGACGGCACCGTCAGTGGGGCCACCGTCGACCTGATCATTTATGGTCGCTGACTAGCGCATTTGAGTGAAACCGCTTGGCTTGAAGTAAACGGGTAGACCACTGCAGTCCTGAATTAACAGAGAGGAGAAAACCATGAAAACCCTGGTTCTGTTTCTCACAGTTCTTTGTTTCTGCTTTGTTTTTGCATATGGCATTGAAGCTCAGGAGCAACAAGAACAGACGTCATTAACGCCATCCCCCTACGGCGCGAGTGCCTCAGCATCAACGGATGTGCTCGAGGTGCCCGCAAGTATCTACCTCTCACCAGGGACGAAGGCGCTAATCGAAGCGTGTCTTGGCGAGCCAGTCACAATTGCTGGCAACGTTGTCCTGGTCGTCCAGCTGGTGATATTGCCGGATGGCTACATAGTTCTTGTGGTTCATGCCAATCCGCAAGGTGCGGTCCTGTCAGGTGCTTTCAGTGGGGAGACATATCGTGTCGCAGCAAGTGATACAGTCGCACAGATGATTGCGCCGTCAGGCACATTTGTCGTCACTTTTACTGCAAATCTACATGTGCCTGGGTCGGGCGGCTCTCCGGGTTTCTTCGGTCATATTTTAACGCACGTCAGCATGAGCCCGAATGGGGACGTCACGGCCAATATCGAGATAAGGGATATTCAATGTGTATAGTCCGGCGGCGTAATACTCAGAGAAACCATAAGGAACCGCGCTTCCGCTCCAGTCGACGCGATTGTTAGCGGCGGCCTGAGCCGCGAGGCTTGCTCGGACTTCCCTTCTTCTACTGGAGATGGCATCAACGGCTACTTTCGGCCCTACGGCGGGCAGTCCAAGCCTTTCATTCGACGTATACCTCAGGTTCACTCGCAAAGCTTTTACCCGCTCACGCTGCGCTGCGCACGCTGATGGCTTTAACAGTGGGTCGCAGGTTCGAGTCCTGCTCGGCTGACGGCTTTCCAAACGAGAGAATACTCTAAGCAATCTGCAGAAATACTTGAATTGTTTCGACCACAGCCGTAGAATCCGCGCACACACAATCAAATACTAGAACTACTGATCAGAAAGGCAGAGCCATGCGAAACCTACGTTTCATCATTGCGGTAATCGCTACTCTTCTGATGCCTATCGGCTTTCAGAGCGTTACCTTCGCGCAAGATCAAACGACCGCACCCAACCACGTTCACTACAAGGAACCTATTCAGCAAGGGGTCTCGCCAACTGGTGCAATCGCGCCGCGGCTGCAGAAACTCGGCACTCATGTATTTCCGGTGTCGACAAAGAACCCACAGGCGCAGCTCTTCATGAATCAGGGCCTGAATCTCTCGTACGCGTTCAATCATGCGGAAGCAGGCCGAGCATACAGAGAAGCCGCGCGTCTCGATCCTGATCTCGCGATGGCCTACTGGGGCGAAGCGTTGGCGCTCGGGCCGAACATCAACGCACCGATGGATCCTAATAACGAGCCGAAAGCGCTCGAGGCGATTCAGAAAGCCGTGTCCCTTAAAGCCAAAGAATCACCACGCGAACAGGCGTTAATCGACGCCTTGACCCAGCGCTATTCCGGCCGCGCCGAAGATCGCAAAGCACGTGATCGGGCGTACGCCGACGCGATGCGGGAGGTGCATCTGCGCTTTCCCGACGATCAGGACATCTCCATGCTCTATGTTGAATCTGTGATGGATCTGCGGCCCTGGGGTTACTGGACGCGAGACGGTACGCCTTACGAAAGAACCGCGGAGATCGTCGCGCTCACGGAACAAGTCATCGCGCGCAATCCGCAACATCCGGCCGCGCTGCATCTCTACATTCACCTGATGGAGGCGTACCAGGCGGAAAAGGCTGAAGCTGCCGCCGACCGTCTACAGACGCTGATGCCCGCCGCGGGCCATATGGTGCACATGCCCGCGCACATCTATCAACGCGTGGGCCGGTATGCCGACGCCCAGCGCAGCAACGAAATGGCGATCGCGGCGGACGAAGATTACATCTCGCAATGCCGCGCCCAGGGCCTCTACCCGATGGCCTACTATCCGCACAACCTGCACTTCCTTTGGTTTGCAGCGACGGCTGAAGGCCGCAGCAAGCTGGCGATTGAAGCAGCGCGCAAGGCAGCTTCGCAGGTCAACGACGAAACTCTAAAAGCAGTTCCACTGCTTGCGGGCTTTCGCGTCGTGCCTTACTTCGCGCTCACGCGTTTTGGAAAATGGGACGAGATGTTGCGTGAGCCAGAGCCGCCCGCCACGAGCGCGTACCTGAACGGCATGTGGCGCTACGCCCGCGGCACGGCCTTCCTCGGCAAAGGACAGGTCGATTCGGCCGATCAGGAATTCACCAAGTTAGACGCGATAATGGCGGATAAGTCGCTCGATTCGCCGCTATTTTCGCCGAACACGGGTCGCCAGGTGCTTTCAATTGCGAGAGAAGTTCTGGCTGGTGAGATTGCCGCTGCCAAAAAGAATTATGACCCGGCGATCGCGCACCTCGAGCGGGCCGTGCGCCTTGAAGACGCTCTGGTGTACACAGAGCCTGCTGAGTTCCACTATCCGCCGCGTCACGCGCTCGGAGCTGTGCTGTTAGAAGCAAACCGACCCGCCGAAGCCGAGACTGTTTACTGGGAGGATTTGAAGCGCAATCGCGAGAACGGTTGGGCGCTGTTCGGATTGATGCAAGCCCTCAAGGCGCAGGAAAAGAATGAAGAGGCAGCGCTGGTCGAGTCGCGCTTCAAAAAGGCTTGGGCCGGTGCTGACGTTAAACTAACCTCATCACGCTTCGGACAATAGAGGGTCTGTTGGCTGGAGACCGTATTGGCTGGAGACCGGTTTTAAAGCCAGGCTCGTGTCTTTGAGGCATTACGACGGGTGTCATCTGCCGGACTTAGGTACGTATCATAAAGTGCTCCAATAGCTCAGTCGGTAGCGCAACTGGCTTTTAACCACTGGGTCGCAGGTTCGAGTCCTGCTCGGCTCACCACTTCTGAAAATAAAGGACTTAGCTTCACGAAAAGTAAGACCAGCACGCGTTGACCAACTGGCCGGAAACCAGTGGGTCACAACTTCGCTTCATACCAGTTCGGTACTGTTATCAAAGACTTGCGGTTGGCTAGGAGGCCAGCCGCTTTTCCGTTTGTGGCAATTTTGAGGCGACGAAGACGAAGTAGGGATAGCGCACCGTGAAGTACCCGTAAGATCACAACGAAGTAGAAAACCGGAATGAAGCCTGCGTAATGGAGGTTGCATCGCTGGCTCCCGTGCGAAGATGAGAGCGATGGAAGGGGGAAATCAGAAGATTCTCTCTTGGCGGGAATGAAACGGGGATGGCATGAAAGCCGAGTCCGATCGTCTTTAGCCAGGCAATTGCATGGGGCAATTCATTGTTTTCTTGAAGTGCTCGGCCTATCTTTGAAGCGCTCGAATACGCGCTTTCACGAATAAGAAAAAGTTTTAAAATGCTGTCTACCGTTCCGACGAACGCTTGCAGAAGACCGGACTCAGCCAGGGCTCTCATCGACAACTGGCCGGACGATGGAGTTGTCGCCCGCCGCTGGAGCGCGATGGTTCGGTCGTTACGTGGTTGCATGTGAATTGAAAGGCAAGGCCGGTGAGTGTGAACAAAGAACAACAGATGAGTCAGGCACCCCGGGACTTCATCTCTTCGCAAAACGTGTGGTCACGAAGGTCGTTTGTTAAAGCTGGGGTCTGTAGTGGTGCCATCCTTCTCATGAACTCCAACCTCACCGAAGACCTCATAGCTCAGCAAAGCTTGATCGGCAGAGAACAAAGTGCTGAAAATACTATTCTCACCATCCGCGAGGCAGGCGACCAAATCCGACGGAGAGTAATCTCGCCGGTCGAGTTGACGAGTGCGTGCCTGCGGCGGATCGAGCGGGTGAACCCGGCTCTCAACGCATTCATCACCGTGACCGCGGAGCAGGCAATGTCGCAGGCACGTGACGCTGAAGCTGAAGTGCGACGTGGCAAGTGGCGCGGACCACTCCACGGTATCCCTATTGGACTAAAGGACAACATCGACACGGCGGGTGTCAGGACTACGCTCGCCAGCGCGGTCTTTAAAGACCGCGTCCCCTCCTCGGATGCTGAAGTCGTACGACGGCTGAAGGCTGCGGGAGCTGTCATGCTTGGCAAGCAGAACTTGCATGAGGTTGCCTTTGGTACCACGTCGGCCGTCAGCTACTTCGGCCCCGTTCATAACCCGTGGCAACTTGATCGAATCGCCGGCGGCTCTTCCGGCGGATCCGCCGCCGCCGTTGCAGCCGATCTCTGTTTTGGAGCAGTCGGAACCGACGCAGGCGGGTCGATACGTGTCCCCTCGGCTTATTGCGGAATCGTCGGCCTCAAGCCGACCTATGGCTTGGTGGGCATGCACGGCGGTGGGGAAGCGGGCTGGTGGTCGATGAACCACGTTGGGCCGATGTGCCGCAGCGTCGCGGACGCCGCGTTACTGCTCTCGGCAATGGCCGGCTATGATCCGAGCGACAGCACCAGCGTAGACGCGCCAATACCCAACTACACGACTGCGCTGCGGGCCAAAGTCTCGGCGCTACGGCTAGGAATACCCCGAGCGGTCTTCTACGATAAGCTCGACCCCGAGATCGAAGCAGCAATAACTAAAGCTCTGGGCGTGCTTCGGCTCCTGACGGCGGGAGTCCGAGAAGTCAACCTGGAGCGGATCTCGGACGCGATTGTGCTGAACATCGTCTTCGCTGAGAATTATGCTTTCCACGCCCCCTACTTCCTGAAGACCCCGGAGCTTTATCACGCCAGCATCCGCGGGAATCTGCAGCAGGGCTCGAAAGTGAGTGCTGCCGCTTACATTCAATCGCGTCGTGAACTTGACGCGGCACGCCGGTCGATCACTGTATTTTCAAAAGTGGACTTGCTGGTCACGCCCACGACGGCGATGCCTCCGCCTACCATTGAAGAGGCCGTACGCCTCGGGATTGAACTGGACCTGATTCACAACCGCAACACGGCACCTTTTAATGTCTACGGTCTGCCGACCATTTCGATCCCGTGTGGATTCACGAGTTCTGGGCTGCCTATCGGTATGCAAATTAGTGGGCCGCGCTTCGGCGAGGCAAAGGTGCTGGCGCTCGCGCACGCTTACGAGCAAGCAACAGACTGGCATACGAGGCGGCCTCCCTCTGTCTAGCCTCTAAACACATCGGTGCTCGGATTTTCTTGGAGGCCCTATGAGATAAAGCATGAGACGCAGAGACTTCTTGAAACAAACTGCTGTCGCCACGGCGACGCTCTCCGCATCCTCACTGAACGCTTTTGCTTTCGGTCAAAGGAGCCTGGAACGAAGGGGCGCTCCTAAAAAGGCTATCATCATCGGGGCAGGATTGGCTGGGCTGTCGGCTGCTTACGAGCTAACACAGGCAGGTCACGACGTTACTGTTCTTGAAGCTCGCACGCGGCCAGGCGGTCGAGTCCACACCTTACGTGAGCCTTTCGCCGAAGGACTTTATGCAGAAGCTGGCGCCACGCGGATTCCAAATCACCATCACTTCACGCTCAAATACGTCGAGCTTTTCCGCTTGACACTCGACCCTTTCCAGCCGCCCGATTTGCAATCGGTTTACTACGTGCGAGGGAAAAGGATTCCAGTGAGACCGGGACAGAACGTGGACTGGCCCTATGCACTGACACCTGAAGAGCGCGCTCTTGGGCTGAACGGTATGAGGCAGAAATATATCTGGTCTATGTTAACTGAAGTGGGAGACGTAACCGATCCGAATTGGCCGCCACCTGACGTGCTAAGAAAATATGACCAAATGAACCGATCCGATTTCTGGCGCAGCCGAGGGGCATCGCCAGAGGCGATCGCGCTGCTGAGTTTAGGAGGTGTTGATGACCGAGCGGAGACTTGGTCAACCCTGTTCATGCTGCGCAATCAAGCGCTCAACCAGAAGCTGACAGGATACTATAAGATCAGGGGCGGGAATGATCTTCTCCCGAGGGCGTTCGCCATTCGGCTGGCCGGGAAGATTAACTACGCCACACCAGTTGTCAGAATCGAACAGAGTGTGCAGCACGTCAAAGCTGTCTTCGTGCGAGCTGGTGTGCATTACACGTTGACAGGTGATCACTTGATCTGCGCCGTACCGTTTAGCGTGCAAAAGAATATCGAGGTCGCTCCAGCCTTTTCGGTCGAGAAGCAACAAGCCATCGAGCAGTTGCCGTATCTGTCGGCCTCGAAGATATTCTTGCAGTCGAAGAAGAGGTTCTGGGACAGCGAAGGGAAGAGTGGCTTTGCTACGACCGACCTGCCCATCAGCCAGGTGTGGCACATGACTTATAAGCAGCCCGGCACTCGTGGCATCTTGCAGGCCTTCCCGATTAGCCTGCACTCACGGCGGATGACCGCGATGGCGGAACAGCAGCGCATCAACTTCGCGCTCGAGCAAGTGGAGATGATCTATCCCGGCATCCGTGAACACTTCGACGGTGGTGTGACGAAGTGCTGGGATGATGACGAGTGGGCGCGCGGGGCTAGTGCCTATTACAAGCCTGGGCAATTCAGCACATTGCTGCCGCACGTCGCACGGCCCGAAGGCAGAATTCATTTTGCGGGTGAGCACACCTCAGTTTGGATCGATGGGTGGATGCAGGGCGCGCTCGAATCGGGCAACCGCGTGGCGCGTGAGGTGAATGATGCGGTGTGAAGTGAGCTTGCACATTTTTCTCTCAATGGGCTCTGTTTGATGATACCTGCAAATAATTGAATTAGTCAGTATGAAGCTATCTTTTGTTCCGCTGCCTTTGATGTTGCTCTCAGTACTTTTGCCTTCGGCCTCTCTGGTGTTGGCCCAACAGCAAACGGTGAACTTCACTGAACTGGAAAAGGTCACGCTTGAAGAACTCAAAGAGACCAACACACCTGGCGCGGCCGTTGCCGTCGTTAGCGGCGACCGAGTCGTCTTTGCGAAAGGCTTCGGGGTCGCAAACATCGAGACCGGCACCCCAGCCACCCCCCATACACTTTTCCGTATCGGTTCGGTAACCAAGATGTTCACAGCTGCCGTCCTGGTAACTCTGGCCGAAGAGCGACAGATCGAACTCCATGCGCCGATCGGCAGATACGTCAAGGGGCTGAATTCTAAACTATCGCAGATTACCGCCCATCAGCTGATGAGCCACACAGCAGGGATGACGGATGAATCACCATCCGACTACGGATCGCACGATGACCCGGCCTTAGCTGCTTTTGTGAGATCTTTGAAGGATGACCAGTTCTTCACCGAGCCCGGCGAGATCTTCTCCTACTCGAATCCCGGTTTCGACGTGGCCGGCTTTCTGATCGAGGAAGTTGGCGGGAAACCTTACGCCGATCAGATGGTTGAACGTTTCTTCAGACCGCTGGGGATGAACAGGACCACCTTCCGCCCGACCATGGCTATGACCTACCCGCTTTCTCAGGGTCACGATGCATCTGAAAAGGCAAAGCCGACTGTGATCAGACCGTTTGGCGATAATGTGGCGGGGTGGCCTGACGGCTTTATGTTTTCTAGCGTGAATGACCTGGCGCGGTTCGCCATTGCTTTCATGGACGGCGGCAAGATTGACGGGAAGCAGGTTCTTACCACATCGGTGATTACCAAGCTCTCCACGCCTTATGCTGACATCCATAGCCGCTTCGGATTTGAAAATGGAAGATATGGCTATGGTCTATTTGTACATGATCATCGCGGCGTACGTGTGATCTGGCATGCTGGCCTGATACCAGGATTCGGCGCTCTATTACAAATGGTTCCGACAGAACGCTTCGCTGTTATTGTACTTGCGAATAAGAGCGGGTCACTGCTGAATAGAACCGCCGAGAAAGCCATGGAGCTCATGCTGCCGTTAAAGGCGAAAACCGAAGCCAAACCTAAGCAAGCTTTGGCGATCAGCGACGCAGAGATCAGTGAATATGTCGGCACGTATACGAATAAACCCGAGAGTGCCGAAATTCTTATGAAAGAAGGCAGGTTGGTCTTAAAGCGCGAGAACGGTGAGTTTCCGATCACGAAGATCGGCAATTATCGGTTCTCGTTCATTAAGCCGAGCGAATCGCAAGCGGAGGAGTTTGTGCTGGTGCGGGGTGCCGATGGCCGGGTGAAGTATCTGCACATCGGGCGGCATGCGTTGAGGAAGGTGCTAGCTAAGAAGTAAGTATGGAGCTGCACAACTAAGTCCGCGGGTTGCGTCGTATTCTACTGGCGGACTTATACGATGATAAGTTTTCGGCTGGCGTCAGTTATGGCCAGAGGGTAACTTAAATGGGCCAACGTGAAAAAAGGTTCCTTGACGTAATTGGTTTCGCAGTCATCATCTCAACGAGCGTTACCCGGTCCACCTTTATGACTGTCTAGAATTTTCGTGGCAAATTTGTGACGTGATTACCGGCAAACAGATATGAACAGTTGTTACTAGATGTACTCCGAAGCGGCTGCAACCTGCGATAAATGTTAATAGATCTCAAGAGCCGCGACTGGTTGTAATCGGTTTGATGGCGCTTTTAATCAGTGGGTCGCAGGTTCGAGTCCTGCTCGGCTCACCACTCTTTTGAGTTGGTTCAGAGTTAAGCCAGCAAAAATCCGATAGCGTTCACGTCACCTTAGTTACATGTATTCGTAACTGAGGCCGGCGTGTGTACTCTTGCAGACAAACCAGGCCGCTGGTGTCGCTTGCTGTGTACGTCAGGACTTTCCAGGACCCACTCAGTTCTTGCTTTGCGTCGCTCCATTGTATTGCCGTTTAGTTTTTGTATCTGTTGAGCATGAATGCAAAAGCCTTCCCTCGACTGGTTCTAACCGAACTCTAACCGCCGTCCTCAACCTCCGCTGGTATTGAATTTGCTTCGTTCAGAAGCGCAACAGAAGCAAACACCAGAGCTCAGAAGCTGCCGTAACCTGATTCTTGAGCACCTGTCTGGGCAGGCAGCATTAGCTACTAGCGATGGCCAAATCGTCTTCCTCGCTCGACGACCGGCCGGTCTAACTCAGCCAAACAGCAAATCGCCGCGCTCGGAAATAACCGCCGTCACCGCGAAGTGTCCATCACTTTCCCGTTCCTAAAACGATTGGAGTTGATATGGCAACCGTTTTTAAGATTCACCCCGCAATCGGCATCGCTCGCGTAGGCAACAGCCCTGATGAATTTTTTGTTGGTCCGGAACGCATTGGTGAGGAACCCAGCCCGCATGGTGGTTTTAAGGATGCGCAATGCCGCGTGAAGCGGCAGGCAGCGCGTTTTCGAATCTTTGCACACCACGACAATGGCACTGTTGAGGAGATTACCAAAGCCGAAGCAGACATCACCTGGATCGTGCATCTCGTCAACAAGAAAGCGGCCAATCCCGGCCGCAACAACACTGAATCAGTGAGTGACCTGACGATTGATCCAGGCACGCGCACGCTCAATGGATCGAATCAGCGCAAGCTCTTCGACACCGGCCAAATTAAGTTCTCCGGCGCCCCTGTTACGACCGTCCCACTCGGCGAAATCCGTAGCGACACAAACAATCATTTGCTCGTTTTGGGGGGCTTTGGCAAATCGGGCTCGCCGGCGGGAACTGCTCTCGACAGTTATTTTTGGGCCAGCGATGACTGGTATGACGACGTTTCCGACGGCCCGGTTACCGCAAGCATCAAGCTTCTTGCTGACAATTCAACTCCCGCGGTCATGGGCGCGTGGGTCATAGTCGCACCGCCAAAGTTTGCCCCGAATCAGGAAAGCGTCATCACTTTGTATGACCGTGTGTTCCAGGCAATGGTGGATGGTGGCTTTATTACCGCGCCCATCACCACTTCATACACGAACGATGTCTATCGAATCCTGCAACATGCGCGCGATACCGGATGGGTCGACCAGACATTTGGTAGCCACACCTGGTCGGATCCGGTGATCAGCAACACGCTGCGCAATGCCATTTTCAACAAACTGAAAGCTCCAGGTGGCGGCGGTGGAAACATGCCCGTCATTAATGATTCGGGTACGCAGGATGACCGCTTGACCCCGACTCAATATGCGCACATGCAACGCTGGAAGGACAATAACTTCACTAACGATTGGGCCGGAGTGCCCTCCCCGCAGGCAGACATTACGCCCGATGGACTTGACCGCGCTGCACTGGAAGCATGCGTCGGAGGAGCATTCTTTCCGGGTATTGAAGCCGGCGGGCTAGACGGTGCTCGGCCGCTGCTCGTCGCGGCGAACTTTGTCGAACCGTTCCGCCTGAATCAAACCGTGGTTGCACCGGGAGACATCACCTACGTTATGGCGTTGCCCTGGCAGAACGATTTCTATCAGTGCGCGGACAACTGGTGGCCGGTGCCCCGTCCGAACTACGTCATTAGACAGGGCATGTCGAATCAGTCCTTTATCAGTGGCGTGGTGAGCAGCGGCCAGGAGATGGTGGACAACTGGCATAAGCTCGGGTTTGTCCTGAGACAGGGATCACAGCACGTGGAATTGGATCGCTGTGATATTGCCAGCATCAACCTCTTGACGCCGTTGCTTAATTTCCAGGATGTTCCGCAAGGGCCGATGGGAATGATGAGGGAGATGGCGTTGGCTATCACTTTCGAAGTGATTTCGCCATCGAATAGTGTAACGCTCCAATACGCGCCTGGTGGCGCGCCTTCTCATCCTCAGTTAGTCGCCTTCAATTCTTCGGTGACGGTTGGGCCGACGCCCGCCAATGGCCTGGCCACCGCGCGCCTGTGGGTTATATATCGCACGAGTAACGCCGGAGACGTGCTGCCACCGCAGACAGTTACGGTGCAGGATTCCGCCGGCACACAAAGCTGGACAATCACTATTATCGGGAACACAGTGGCGCGCAAAACTGCTGCGGCTGCCCTCGTCCTGGATCGTTCTGGCAGCATGTCTGATGATCGCGGCGACGGCCAGACTAAGCACGCATCGTTGCAGCAGGCAACAAGTATTTTTGTTGACGTCATGTTGGAAGGCGACGGCGTCGGCCTCGTACGGTTTAATCAAGACGCACAGGTGCTTCAGGCGATCGTCCAACTAGGGAATGGCGGTTTGTCTGACATTGTCCGCAACACGACCAAAGACATCATCAACGGCACCGGGCTCGATCCAGACGGCCAGACTTCCATTGGCGACGGCATCTTCGAAGGTCGCGGTATCCTCAATTCGACCGCAACTCCGTTTGACGTAAAGGCGCTCGTCGTGTTGACCGATGGTATAGAGAACCGCGCGCGCAGTATTGCCGAGGTCGCGCCACAGATCAACGAGTACACCTATGCGGTTGGCCTGGGTCAACCGCAGAACATCAGTGTTCCTGCGTTGCAGAATATCTCTGGTAACAACGGCGGCTATCTGCTGGTTACCGGCGCTATCAGCACCGACAATCGCTTCTTGCTGCAAAAATACTTTCTGCAGATTCTCGCGGGCATCAGCAATGCGGAGATCGTTCTGGACCCGGAGGGGCAATTAATCCGGGGCCGGGTAGAACGCATACCGTTTCAATTGACTAATGGCGATGCCGGCGTTGACGTGATCCTGCTTACGCCTAATCCAAGAATTGTCGACTTTCGCTTGCAGGCACCGAGCGGCGACATTATCGAGCCCTGGCGCGCGTTGTCTGAACCCGGAATGCGCTTTGTCTTATCCGATGGCGTCAGCTACTACCGACTCGTGCTGCCAACCGAATTCATGCCCAACCGCTTCGACGGTGGCGGTACCTGGCACGCCCTGCTAACGATCGGAGATCCGCGACTTAAGCGCAGCGACACGCGCGACGGTGTAGACCATTCGATTCGACATCGCATGTTCGCATCGCTTCCGCACATCGCAACGGCGCCCGCTGGCAGCGCTCAACGACGGCGCGCTGTGATGCTTGCGGCAGAGACCTTCTCCACTGCCGCCTTCGCGGGCATGAGTACCCGCGCCAGTGCCACTGCTGCGCAAGGATTTTTGCCATACAGCCTCGTCGTACATGCTTACTCGAACATCTCGCTCCAGGCACACGTCGAACAGTCAGGATTTGAACCCGGTGCGTTTGTTGAATTGTATGCATCAGTGGCGCAATCGGGCGTCCCATTACCGAAGCAAGCCCAGGTGTGGGTGGAAGTGCAAAAGCCCGATGGCAGCGCGATCACAGTGATGTTGAGCGAATACAATGAGGGTCAATTCAAGGGAGAATTAGCAACCTCCAGGCCGGGCGTATATCGATTGCACTTCCGTGCAACCGGCACAACGCTGAGCGGGGAACCGTTCACACGTGAACGGCTGTTGACCGCTGCTGTTTGGCGTGGTGTAGATCGCCCCGGCCCTGTAATCAACGGCCACCGAACCGACGACGATCGAGACGCGCGTCTTTGCGAGTTGTTGAAATGTTTGTTGAACGACGGCGTGATCACTCCCGAGTTCGAGAAGTGGCTGCATGGAATTGGCCTGGACGTGAATCGAGCGCGTAAGTGTCTCACTAAATTATGCAGGGACAACTGACCACGAGCACTTCCAATTAGAACCTTTATATGTCGGCGAACTTCGACATCGCTGTGATCGGCGCAGGCCCTGCTGGTTCGGCCACGGCGCGACGACTGGCTGGCAGCGGCTGTCGCGTCGTGCTGCTCGAGCGTTCCCGTTTCGAACGCCCGCGTATAGGTGAATCACTCGCTCCAGGGGTGCAGCCGCTACTGGCTGATCTCGGCGTGTGGCCGGGATTTCGCAGCTTGCGACCAATGCCTTCCTACGGAACGCGCAGCCTTTGGGGCTCTCCGATGGCCGCGGAACATTCACATATGCTGACGCCTTACTTGTGCGGGTGGCATGTAGATCGCCTGGCGTTCGACAGCATGCTGGCACACAGTGCGGTCGAAGCCGGCGCCCAGCTTCGACTTGGAATGCGGGTCTTGCGGTGTGTGCCGAACTCAAATGGCAGTTTCGTCTTACACATTGCAGACACTGAGGACACCAATCAACTTGAAGAACTACGAGCTGACTTCGTGGTGGACGCGAGCGGTCGTAGTTCAGTGTTGGCGCGCAGGTTCGGTGCACGTTACGCAGTATTTGATAATCTTATCGGTATTGCCGCACAGTTCGACGATTCATGTGCCAACGCCCACTGCTATACGCTCGTCGAAGCTATGCCCGAGGGTTGGTGGTATTCGGCGCCAGTTGCGACCGATCGCTCGGTAGCGATGCTCATGACGGATGGCGATCTGGCTCGCGTACAAGATTGGAAGGCTTTGCCGCGATGGCGGACCGCATTGCAACGCACCACGCTCACAGATGCGCGCATCAACGGCAGCAAATTACGGTGGGGACCACGCATCTTTTCCGCCATTAGCCATCGCTTACTACGCAATCGCGACGATCGAGCACGCTGGCTTGCGGTCGGTGACGCTGCGCTCGCGGTCGATCCCATCTCCGGAAGCGGTGTCATACGCGCACTGCGCACAGCTCAAGCTGCGGCGTGGACGACTATCGCGGTGTTGTCAGGCAGTAACAAGGCTATCGCCAGTTACGAGGACGATCGCGACAAGGAATGCACAGCATATCTTTTCGAGCGCGCTGAGTACTATGGAATTGAGAGGCGATGGCTTAACGCGCCATTCTGGCATCGGCGCGCCACAGCACTCGAACGCGCAAAAAGCCACGAATCTTTTCCGCAAGATAACAATCCTCCGCGCCGAGAAACGGCCGAGCCGCTCCTGTAACAAATGGGCTGCAGGTTCGAGTCCCGCTCGGGTCAACACTGGAATCACCAGCTTAGGGGCAGTCACCTGCGATGTGTGGCTGTCCTATTTGTTTCGGGCGTGCGAATAGGTTGCCAAACTTTTCGGAGGGTGTGCTACTTTGGGTCTGTTATGAGCCTTCAATCCATTATCACATGTCCCGAATGCGGGTTTCAGGCGAAAGAAGAGATGCCTACTAACGCTTGTCTCTTTTTTTATGAGTGTTTGGGCTGCAACGCCCGGCTTAAGCCACGTCCTGGAGATTGTTGTGTCTTCTGTTCGTATGGGACTGACAAGTGCCCGCCAAAGCGTTAGGGACAAGAGTCGTGCCAGTCAGCCAATTAAATTTAGGTCCGTAGAGAACTCTCTACCAGATGTTACCGCCGACAACGTGTTGACTTGCGTCGAGCGCGAAAATAGAATGCGCCACGAACTACAGCGACACTTGATCGCCTCCGATCTTCGCTTGCCTCGGCCTTACCTGTTAGAGTTCGTAACTGGTCTGGTTTCCTGCGCCGCTAATGGACGAATTCCTCATTCCGATCTTTTTGTTGCTGGTCATAGCAGCCATCGTCTCAGCCATTGTGCTGCCAATCATTGCCCTGGCCATCTCGATTCGTTCGCGGCGGAAGCTCAATCAAACGATCTCCAGATTGGAAGCAGCGCAATCACCGGTCGTCGGGGGCGGCGCAGGGCAACCATCTATCTCCGGCAAGCTGCGCCTTAGCGACGTAATCGAACAACTCAAAACTCGAATCGAACGACTCGAAGCAATAACAAGCCGCGGGCTGGACTTAAACGGCAGCGTCGTCGCGACACCCAGCGAGCGGGCAGCTGAGCCGGCAACCGAAATCGTTGCGCCACCACCCCCGACGGGTGAGATAGTACCGCCGGTCATTTCAGAAATTCCACCGCCAAGTCCGCCGCCCCCGCCAGGGCCGTCGCGCATGGCCGCCGACTTGCTGCGCTGGAGCACGCAAACACGAACAATACACGCCGCTCAGATTGAATCGATCATCGGCCGGCGACTGCTGGGATGGGCAGCCGTCGGCCTCATCCTCTTCGCAACGGCCTTCTTCCTAAAGTACGCGTTTGATAATCGTTGGATCGGTGAGCTTGGCCGTGTGGCCATCGGTGTAGCTGCCGGCGTCACCATGACTGTTTTTGGCTTCAAATATCACCGGCGGGGTTGGCGAATCTTTTCGCAGATACTATCCGGCGGCGGCATCGTGCTGCTCTATCTTTCCGTCTACGCCGCGTTCGGCTATTACCATCTCGCGACGCAAAAAGCAGCCTTCCTATTTCTGGCGATCCTCATCGCCGAAGCAGCGGCGATGGCCTTACTCTATGACGCACCGGCAATTGCTATCATGGCGTTGATAGGCGGTTTTCTGACTCCCCTACTGCTGCACTCCGATCGCGATCAATACGCATCCCTGTTCGGCTACATCGCAGCGCTCGATCTCGGAGCACTGGCCCTCCTCAAACGCTGGAGAGGGTTAAGTTCGCTTGCCTTCACGGGAACACATCTGCTGTTCTGGCTCTGGTACGACGGCCATTATCATCCGCGCAAACTCGTCGCGGTTCTGCTGTTCCAGGCCGGCGTATTTTTGATGTTTCTGCTGGCACATGTGGGCAGGCAACTGGTCAGGCGCCAACCACCAACATTGGAAGACCTCGGACTCCTGTTGATCAACCCCTTCGTCTTCTTTGCGACTGCCTATTATTTGCTCAATGAAAATCATCACGACTGGATGGGAGTTTTCGCAATCGGTATGGCGCTGCTTTACGCCGGCGTGGCAAAGATTTTAATGGATCGATCCGCGGCAACTCGCGGAGAAGCGCTGACCCTGATTGGCGTTGCTCTTACCTTTGTGACCATTGCCATTCCGATTCAGTTGCGATCAAACTGGATCACGATTGCCTGGGCGGTTGAAGCACAGGTGATGTTATGGGCAGGCATGGAGACCGGCATTCAGCGGCTTCGGGCAATGGCTTACACCTTGTTCGGTCTGGCTCTAATTCGCCTGCTAATCTGGGACACGCCGGGTGAAACTCGGCCACCGTTCACCCCAGTGCTGAACAAGTATTTTCTATCCTCTCTTGCTGTCTGTGCTTGTTTGTTTGGAGCAGTAGTGCTTTATCGAAAGGTGGGGCAACGGAAACAAATCCAGGCGCCACAACTGACTATTGCTATCTCGCTCATTGCCATTGTCACTCTATGGTTCGTTGTTTCGGTGGAAACTTATACCTTCTTCGCGGGGCGAGCAGCTTCACAGAGACTGGCTTGGGACGCCAGCCATGAACGATGGCTTGGGCAAATGACACTCTCTGTTCTTTGGTCGCTTTATGCAGCGGCGCTCGCGGCTATCGGCTTCGTCCGCCGTTCGCCGTCAGTACGATGGGCCGGCCTGGCGCTCTTTGGCCTAACGGTGATCAAAGTGATGTTCGTTGATATTGCACAGCTCCAACAGCTTTACAGGATAATTGTCTTTCTGGTTCTCGGCATGTTGTTGCTGGTCGTTACCTGGGGTTACCACAAGGCGTTTCATTCTCAGGAGTCACAAAAATGAAGAAGCTTGCCTTAACTATTCTTATGCTCGCCGCCTTGACGGCGCCGTTAATCATTCCGGTTTTAGCGCAAAGCTACGCGGCTTCGTACCCGTATTTTGCTGAAGTGACGACGGGCGTGGGCACAGCCGGCATCTACGATCTTCTCCTCCCACTGCCGGTGATGGATAAAGCGCAGGCGGATCTTGCCGATCTGAGATTGTATGACGCGAGCGGCCGGGAGATTCCCTATGCGCTGCAGATTCGTAGCGACATCGACAAAAAACGGGAAATAGCTGCGCGGCTGTTCAATCAGGTGAGCGTTGGTACCACAGCCACCGAAGTGTCACTGGATCTTGATGAAGATGCAAGAGAGCATAACGAGATCGAGATTGTAACTGAAGGCACTAACTTTCGCCGGCGAGTGGATCTCGAAGGCAGCGACTCGGGTACCGAATGGAGAACGCTAAAAACCGGGGGTGTGATTTTCAGCTTCAAGTCTGACAGCGCGTCGGCTGCATCGAATCGCGTGAGTTATCCGACAAGCAGGTATAGATATCTGCGAGCGAGAGTTTTTGCTGATGAAGTAACTGATAAGAGAGTGCCGGTCGTCATAGGAGCCAAAGTAACCATGGCGATTAGCCAGAAAGGTGAACGGGCAACCTGGAGTGTTGCGGTGTCCAACTATCAACTGCTCCGCAACCAGGGCGCGCCCGCTTCGGCCTGGACCATCGACCTCGGCGGTCGCGTTCCCTGTGACAGACTCATGCTCCAGGTGGCGGACGAGTCCTTTTCACGCCCGTTTCAGCTCGAAGCAATCGATGACCCCCAGAACATACGACTGATCGCTTCCGGAGAACTGACTCGACGTACCGGTGAAGCGCAGCAGCCGGTGATAATTACCTTCAGTGAAGAGCAAGTACGAAAACTTCGGCTGGTGATCAATGACTACAGCAACCAGACGCTCTCAATCTCTGCAATTGACGCGAGCGCGCCGGCACGAGAACTTGTATTCGAGCTGAAAGAACCTAACACTTGGCCATTGCGGCTCTTTTTCGGGAACCTTAAGGCTACGCCGCCACACTATGACTTCGAAAAGAATCTGGTATTACGTGCCACGCCGGTCCGCACCGAAGTTGGTGCTCCCGTTAATAACCCTGAATACAAACCTGAACCTTTGCCGCTCACCGAACGTGTTCCCTGGTTGATCTACGTAGTGCTTGCCGCATCCAGCGTGGCCCTGGCATTGATCCTTATTAGCTTGGCTCGCACGACTCTGCGAACCGAGAAGCCACCATTAGAAGAATCCAAAACCGTTTGACTACAGTGGTACGTTGAATCGTTGAACCCATTGCTCCCGCCTGCACGTCGCACCATTGCGTTTTATGACGGTCAAAAGTTCCGTAATGATTGCCGGCTCGCGCGATGTTGATCGCGAGACGGCGCGCGCGTTATTCGAGCAGCACCTGTCGCCATTTCTTTCTCAGGGTCGCACCTGGGTTGTGGGAACTGCGCGCGGGATCGACGAGTGGGCGATTGAATGGCTGCTGGAAAACAGTGAAAGCTGCTGGGCGGTTGTTCCCTACACCAGGTTCAAACAACCGCAGTGGGCTCAAGTCTGGCTGGAACAAGCGGAGCGGGTCGTCGAGTTACGACTACCACGACGCAAGACTGCCGGCGCAATTAGGAACCGTCACATGGTGGATCTCTCCGAGATTGTGTTTGGGTTTTGGACCGGACGAGGCGGCGGAACTATTAAGACGCTCAAGTATGGACTGCGGCAAGGAAAACAGGTACATGCCATTCCCGTTGGTTCGCTGAGAGAATGACGGCGCATAATCCGCTATTCTCGTCCTATTCGTTTGCCATTCCCTCTGCCAATCGTTTTAGGTTCAGAAGTTGACGACGCATCATGATCAGGTCACCCCATGGCAGCAGAGCGCGCATCATCCTTCCATAAAGCCCGCTCGGGTACTTAGCCACCAGCTTAACGAGTAAACGGCAACAGGTTGTTGCCTGACTGTTGAGAGGAATGATGAGGTAGCTTACGCCCACGTCCCCAAACGTTTTGGCTGCTCCGGATTTTGGTTTTAATTGAAGGGTCAGCTGCCGATCTTGCGCGAACGCAGTGAGATTGAAGATACGCATCACTTCCTGACCCACCGCGAGGTCTTCCATTCCCGGGGTTAATCCCTGAGGACTTTGCTGTCCGCCATTATCGATCCAATCGTAGCTGTATGGAGCTACGCGCAACTGACACAGCCAGCGGAACACGGTCTTCGGCGAAGCATTGATGGTTACCCCGCGATAAAGCGCGGCATCGGGTTGGGCGATGAAGTCGTCACACGGAAAAGTCATTCGCCGTTCCTCCGGCTCTGTTCCCCACCTTTCACTTATGCTCGACATTCGACTAACACCTCACGACTGTCCCGAGGATATCACCACTACCGTAACACTCACAGAACGGAATTTTCTGTTGCTAACTTCAGCGCGGCTGATCTACTTTCTCTGCGCCAAGTCATTGCCTCTGAATTGCTAACTCCGAAATGAATATTGACGACCCACAAAATCCGGCCCTTCAGCCAGAAGAACCAACTATGTGGCGACTACGCCGGCGCGAATGGCGTCTGATCGCCATCGTAATCTCCATCAAGGCCCTTTTGTTTCTGTTCGCGGGCCAAAGCTATCAGGTACTTCAGAATCAAAGGGCCGGAGGACTGCGGGGCTGGCTGGAGATTTGGAATCGTTGGGACGCACTGAATTATCAAAAGCTCGCGCAGTTTGGCTACAGCGCAACCGGCGAGCTGCAGCCGCTGCTGGTTTTTTATCCACTCTATCCCTGGACCGTCAGGATCTTCGCCTTTATAACTCGTGATTACCTGTTAAGTGCGCTGATCGTTTCAACAATCGCATCGCTGGTGACGGCCATCGTGCTGCTCCGCCTGGTTGAGCTCGACTATTCAAAAGAGTTGGCGCAGCGTGCGGTCTGGTTCCTGTTCATCTTTCCGACCAGCTACTTTCTACATATCGGCTACACCGAAAGTTTGTTCCTAATGCTGGTCTTAAGCTGCGTTTACGCCGCTCGCAAACAACGCTGGTTATTGGCGGGAGTGTTTGGTGCTTTCACTTGTATGACGCGCGCGAACGGCCTTGTCCTGCTGCCGGTGCTGGTCGTCGAAGCAGCACATCAGTACCAGACTACGCGGCGCTGGCAGTGGCAGTGGCTCTTCATCATTCTGGCCGCAGCCGGCTTCGGAGTTTACCTGGCACTCAACAAGCATGTGACTGGCGATGCGTTTGCCTTCACTTCACTGATGCAGCAGTTCTTCAGCAAATCGCTCTCATCGCCATTGACAGGAATCGATAACGCGCTCGGTTCGATGAGCCGCGCTCCCAGCGAAGCAGAAATGATCGGCACGCAGGAGGTTCTATTCATCGCACTTGGTCTCGTTTGCACGGTCGTAAGCTGGGTCAAATTGCGGCCCGCCTACAGTGTCTGGATGACCGGCAATTGGCTCCTGTTTGTCTCCGTAAGTTTCGTCTTAAGCGTGCCGAGATACACCCTGACGATGTTTCCCATTTACATTCTCTTTGCCATGCTTGCTGCCAGGCGAGTCTGGTTCGCGACCATAACCGTCTGGTCCCTCCTGTATCTTTCTTTCTTTACCAGCATGTTTGCCTGGGGCCACTGGGCCTTCTGATCATATTTACGCGAACCAGCGGAAAATGAGTACGTGCTCAAACAGATGGAGGAGGTCCTGAAAGCTGACATCAGAGTGTCAAGCGAACTGGATTTAGAAAATCTCAGGTAGGCAGCTGACAGAGGCGCACAAATTAGTGATGAGCAGACTCTGGCCAAGGCTCAGCGCGGTTCCGGTTAATCAACTTCATAAGGACTCAAAGATT
Source organism: Pyrinomonadaceae bacterium (assembly GCA_035297925.1). Taxonomy (GTDB): domain Bacteria; phylum Acidobacteriota; class Blastocatellia; order Pyrinomonadales; family Pyrinomonadaceae; genus PSRF01. The sequence continues at coordinate 21,126 of DATGYM010000225.1, forward strand.
AGTTCGTCAACATAGCACCAGCCCCAATCTTCGCCGGGCTCAAACGACTTCATGATCGGGTGGGCCGACTCGTGGAAGTGTCGAGTCGCGTGTCTGTTTGGAGATGAATCGCAGCAACCCACGTGGCCGCAGCTCAGGCAGAGACGCAAATGAAGCCAACGGTCGCCGGTACGCAAGCAATCCTCACAACCGGGCGCGCTCGGTGCCACTGGTCGAATTTGATCGAGATGTGGACAGATTTCAGTCATGACCATTCTTTCCTCACGCGTTTAGAGGCGGGCACTGCCCGCCGGTTCAAGATTGAAGTCTCAAGTAACAGTAATTCGTTACTTGAGACGGCGGGCGAT
>DATGYM010000226.1:0-3059 GCA_035297925.1 Pyrinomonadaceae bacterium
GTTGTGCTGCTCGGTGGACACCTGGTAGCGGTGCGCACCGGGTTTGAGCAACGGCTGTCGGCGCATTTGTTGTCGTTCTTCTTCCTGGTGCTGATGGGCGCGGATACGGGCGCATATTACGTGGGCCGGGCAATCGGCAAGCACAAGCTTGCGCCGGCGATTAGCCCGGGAAAAACCTGGGAGGGCGTTGCCGGCGGTGTGATAGCCGCGCTGGCATTGGCGACGGTGGCACACTTTTGGTTTTTCCGCGAGCTGCCGCTTAAATGGGGTCTGCCGCTCGCCCTCGTCATGACGATTCTCGGAATTTTGGGAGACCTGACGGAGAGCGCTCTAAAGCGGGGTGCCGGCGCGAAAGACGCTGCGAAGATACTGCCAGGACATGGCGGCGCGCTGGATCGTTTGGATAGCTTGCTCTTCAACGCGCCACTCATCTACTATTTTGCGTACTTCTATTTCAGCGCACGAATACCCTTGCAATGACTACAAAGAAGATCATTGTCATTATTGCGAGCGTTGTCATTGTGCTCGGTTTGATAGTCGCGCTTTTTGTCGGTGGAATAATTGGTATGGTGTTTTATGGCATGGGAAACAGCGACGCCGCCAACGTCGCTAAAGAGTTTCTGAGCAAGAACGAAAAACTGAAACAGGACATTGGCGAAGTAAAGGGCTTTGGCAAATTTGTGACGGGCAACATCAACCTGAACAACGGCGAAGGCATTGCTCAATTGAATCTCGAGGTTATCGGCGAGCGCAAAGAAGTGAATGCGGCCGTCGAACTCGTGTTCCGCAGCGGACATCAGTGGCGCGTAACTTCTGCTTCCTATAAGAATGAGGCCGGTGAAACGATCGAACTTCTAAACCCCTACGAAGCCCGCAAATCCCACCGGAAGCTAGCGGCTTGAAATGACTGGCACAATCAATCCTAAAGGCGTCGCCATACTTGGATCGACTGGGTCGATCGGTTGCAATACATTGCGCGTGATCGATTCACGAAGTAGCGACTCATTTCGTGTGGTCGCATTAGGAGCAGGCCACAACGTAGAGACGCTGGCTAATCAGGTCGCAAAATATCTGCCGGAACTGGTATCAGTCGAAACTGAAGAAGCCGCGCACGAGCTGCGCGCAAAACTCTTTGCGCGCGATGTCGACTTGCCACGCATCATTGTTGGCGAAGCGGGTTTAGTGGCAGTGGCCACGCATCCCCAGGCGGATTGCGTGGTATCGGCAACAGTGGGCGCCGTAGGTTTTGTGCCGACACTTCGCGCGCTTGAAGCAGGGAAGCGCGTGGCGCTCGCAAACAAGGAAACACTGGTGATGGCAGGCGAGTTAATGACTCGGGCCGCCAGTGCCTCTGGCGCCGAATTGCTGCCGGTCGACTCAGAACACAATGCCCTGCATCAGTGTTTGCGTGGAGAGGAGCGCGCTGAAGTTCGACGCATCATTCTCACCGCTTCGGGGGGACCTTTCCGGACCAAAACAAAGCGGCAAATGCAGGAGTCGACTGTCTCCGAGGCGTTACGTCACCCTACCTGGAATATGGGCGCCAAGATTACGATCGACTCCGCTACACTGATGAACAAGGGCCTGGAAGTCATCGAAGCCCACTGGCTCTTTGGATTTCAGCCCGATCAGATTGATATCGTTGTTCACCCGGAATCAGTTGTTCACTCGATGATCGAGCTCGTTGACGGCTCGGTGATAGCGCAGATGGGTGTTACCGATATGCGTCACGCGATTCAGTATGCGCTCACCTATCCTAACCGTCACGAATGTGAGTTGCCGCCGCTGGATCTCACGGCTTTGTCCGCCCTGCATTTTGAGGCTCCGGATCCGGAGCGATTTCCCTGCATTGCGCTGGCCTATCGTGCGCTGCGCGCGGGCGGGACTTTGCCCGCCGCCATGAATGCCGCCAACGAAGTAGCGGTCAGGGCTTTCATTGATGAGCAAATCGCCCTGACCGATATTCCCGTCGTTATCGAAGCTGTAATGGACGCGCATAACGTCCAGCCCGCCGTCGAGCTCGACACCATCCTTGAAGCGGACTGCGCAGCTCGCCTTTCCGCTGCCCACGAAGTGCAAAGGCTGACTAAATCAGCGCCATTGGTGGCTGAGAGGTAGTCGTCCTCGCGGCTTGACTGGAAGAACAGGCGCCTTGCGCCAGACAAAAGTCCGAGCCCAGAGCAGTAGCGACCGGAGCCGCTTTACACGAAAAGTCAATGAACGACTGAGTGGGCGTATCAGAACCGGGAGGGGTAGCGGCCAGCCAAGTCAGTCTGAAATCTTCAATCGAGACCGAGGGTTGAGTAAAGAGCCGGTCGCTATCCGCTATCGGTTCTGATTTATCGACTCGTGCACGAAATGTTGTTGAGGCGAATCTCATTATGCCGGGGATTCATTCTGTATCCGGCGCTAACGCGTTCGGTTCTGAAAGAAGCTGCGATAACTCCAGGCTGCTCATTACCTGACTTAACTATGGTTTGACGCGCCTGAGTCGTCCGCGTAAACTCAAAGTGGCGAGCCGTTTGCGCCTTTGCAATTCAAAACGAGAAGTTACGTAGCATTTACTGACTATTGGGAAGATTTGATGAACTATCTGATATATCCACTCGCGTTCATATTTATCCTCGGATCCGCAGTTATCCTGCACGAATTTGGCCACTTCATAGTGGCCAAACTATTCGGGATTCGAGTTGAAACTTTTTCCGTGGGTTTTGGCCCGCGTCTTTTCGGAAGAAGGTGGGGACAAACTGACTATCGCGTATCGGCCATTCCTCTGGGCGGGTATGTCAAACTTGGCGGCGATGAGTCGAATGCGCCAATTGAAGGCGAAGGCGCCTCTGATATTCCGGCGCACGAACGATTCGATTTGCGCCCGCGCTGGCAACGAATCCTGGTAGCGCTGGCCGGCCCTGTAATGAACGTGCTGACGGCGCTGGCCATTCCTTTTGCCGGCGCCATGCTGTATGGAGTGCCGCTTTCGCCGGCTCCTATCGTGAGCTACGTCTCAGCCGGAGGCGCCGCGCAGGTGGCCGGTTTGCTTCCCGGCGACCACGTAGTTT
>DATGYM010000227.1:0-8896 GCA_035297925.1 Pyrinomonadaceae bacterium
TGACGTTAAGGGCGAGATTCTCGAACTGAAGAACACCATTAACACGATGGTGGATCAGCTCAATGGCTTTGCTTCTGAAGTTACGCGCGTGGCGCGTGAAGTAGGTACGGAAGGAAAACTCGGCGGCCAGGCTGACGTGCGGGGCGTAGCAGGCACTTGGAAAGACCTGACTGACAGTGTGAATTCAATGGCCGGCAATCTTACCGGTCAGGTGCGCAACATCGCTGAAGTGACAACAGCGGTGGCCAACGGCGACCTTTCCAAGAAAATTACCGTCGATGTTAAGGGCGAAATTCTCGAACTGAAAAACACCATCAACACCATGGTGGATCAGCTTAGCTCTTTCGCTTCGGAGGTGACGCGCGTCGCCCGCGAAGTGGGTACGGAAGGAAGGCTGGGTGGTCAGGCGCAGGTTATGGGTGTGGCCGGCACCTGGAAAGACCTTACCGATAACGTGAATTTCATGGCCGGAAACCTGACAGGTCAGGTGCGCAACATCGCCGAAGTTACAACGGCTGTCGCTAAAGGTGACCTTTCCAAGAAGATCACGGTCGACGTTAAGGGTGAAATTCTCGAACTGAAGAACACCATTAACACAATGGTGGATCAGTTGAACTCGTTTGCATCCGAAGTTACGCGCGTAGCGCGCGAAGTGGGCACGGAAGGAAAGCTGGGCGGCCAGGCTGACGTCCGCGGCGTAGCCGGCACCTGGAAGGATCTGACCGACAACGTGAACTCGATGGCCAGCAATCTCACCGGTCAGGTGCGTAACATTGCCGAAGTGACAACGGCGGTGGCAAACGGCGACCTTTCCAAGAAGATTACGGTTGATGTTAAGGGCGAAATTCTCGAACTGAAAAACACCATCAACACCATGGTGGATCAATTGAACTCTTTTGCCTCGGAGGTTACGCGCGTGGCGCGTGAAGTGGGCACGGAAGGAAAGCTGGGCGGCCAGGCTGATGTCCGCGGCGTGGCCGGCACCTGGAAGGATCTAACCGACAATGTGAATTCGATGGCCAGCAACCTTACTGATCAAGTGCGCGGCATCGCTCGCGTCGTTACCGCCGTGGCTAACGGCGATCTCAACAGAAAACTGACGGTGGAGGCGAAGGGCGAAATCGCGGAACTTGCCGACACGATAAACAACATGACCGATACGCTCGCAACTTTCGCCGATCAGGTTACCTCGGTGGCGCGCGAGGTAGGCGTTGAAGGCAAGCTGGGAGGACAAGCAAACGTTCCCGGCGCTGCAGGCACCTGGCGGGATTTGACTGACAACGTAAATGGTCTGGCGGCTAATTTGACCACGCAGGTCCGCGCCATCGCTGAAGTATCCACGGCGGTTACCAAGGGCGATCTGACGCGGTCAATCACTGTGGAAGCGCAGGGCGAAGTCGCGAAGCTGAAGGACAATATCAATGAGATGATCTTGAATCTCAAAGATACGACACAGAAAAACATGGAGCAGGATTGGCTGAAGACCAACCTCGCCCGTTTCACCAGAATGCTCCAGGGCCAGCGCGATATGACCACGGTCGCGCAGATGGTCCTTTCCGAACTCGCGCCGCTGGTCGACGCGCAACAGGGCGTCTTCTATGTAAATGAAAGTCCGAATGGCCAGCCCGTGATGAAGCTGCTTGGCGGTTACGCCTACAAGAAGAGGAAGAACCTCGCTAACGAATTCCACCCTGGCGAAGGATTGGTGGGCCAATGTACGGTCGAGCGCGAGCGGATCCTGGTCACCAATGTTCCCAGCAACTACGTACACGTAACTTCCGGGCTGGGAGAAGCCCCGCCGAATAACATCGTCGTGCTGCCGGTGTTGTTTGAGGGTGAGGCTAAGGCGGTTATCGAACTGTCCACCTTCAACACCTTCAGCGATACTCACCTCACGTTCCTCGATCAGTTGACGGAAAGTATCGGCATTGTGCTGAACACCATCGCGGCCAACACTCGTACGGAAGACCTGCTGCAGCAATCGCAGTCGCTGGCTGCGGAACTTCAGAGCCAGCAGGATGAATTGAAGAAGACCAACGAACAACTCGAGCAACAGGCCGAATCCCTGCGCGAGTCAGAGGAATTGTTAAAGAGCCAGCAGGAAGAGTTGCAGCAAACAAACGAGGAGTTGCAGGAGAAGGCGGCGTTGCTGGCGCGGCAAAAGGCAGAAGTGGAAGCAAAGAACCGCGAGGTTGAAGAGGCGCGCTGGGAAATGGAAGAAAAGGCCGAACAGCTCGCGCTCACTTCGAAATACAAATCCGAGTTTCTGGCCAACATGTCTCACGAGTTGCGCACCCCGCTCAACAGCATGCTGATACTTTCGCGTCAGCTTGCAGAAAACACCGATGAGAATCTCACGGAAAAGCAGGTGCAGTTTGCCCAAACGATTCATTCATCGGGTGCGGATCTGCTTTCGCTAATCAACGATATCCTTGACTTGTCGAAGATCGAGTCAGGAATGATGGGCATCGAGGTTTCGGACGTCTCAGTTACCAATATGGCAGAGCAGTTGCAGCGAAGTTTCCATCAGCTTGCCCAGGACAAGAACCTGGAGTTCGCTATCGAATACGCCGAGGCGATGGATCCGATTGTTCGCACCGACGATAAACGCTTGCAGCAGATTTTAATGAACCTCTTGTCGAATGCCTTCAAGTTTACCGAAGCAGGCAAGGTGGTGCTTAAAGTCTCTCCTGCGCCAATGAACGAGACCTATCACCTCGAATCGCTCAATCGCGCGGGCGAGGTCATTGCCTTTTCGGTATCTGATACTGGAATCGGAATTCCGGCTGAGAAACAGCGCATCATCTTTGAAGCATTCCAGCAGGCTGATGGAACGACCAGCCGGAAATACGGCGGTACCGGCCTGGGGCTTTCCATCAGTCGCGAGATTGCTCGTCTGCTCGGCGGCGAGATTCGAGTCCTGTCAAAGCCCGGCGAAGGTAGCACCTTCACTTTCTATCTGCCTCGCAATTACGTTCCAGCCGGCGCGACACAGGCGAGTGCGGAACAATCCAGAGCGCGGGAAACTGAAGCCGCATGGACGCCGGTCGAAACTTTTGACGAGGAAGCGATGGCGCTGCTGTCGAGCGAGTCGGCAGCACTCATCGACGATCGCAATGAGATTCAAAGCGGCGACCGCACAGTGCTCATCGTCGAAGACGATCTCAGCTTCGCCGGTATCCTGCTCGATATGGCGCGGGAAAAAGGATTCAAGGGGTTGGTGGCAACCAGCGGCGCAGTGGCGCTGGCCCTGGCGCAGAAATACACACCGTCGGCCATCACGCTCGACATTCGGCTACCGGACCGCGATGGCTGGACGGTATTGGATCGTTTGAAGCACGACCCCGCCACCAGTCACATTCCGGTGCATATCATTACGGTTGAAGAAGAGCGTCAGCGAGCTCTTAAGCAAGGGGCTTTCAATCACGTGCAGAAACCGGTAACGCACGAGGACTTGCATAAGGCCTTTGACGACATTCGAGACTTTACCGAACGCCGCGTGCGCAAACTTTTGGTGGTTGAAGATGACGACGTGCAACGCATGAGCGTAGTGGAATTGATCGGAAACGGCGATGTACATACAACCGCCGTGGCCACCGGTGAAGAGGCGTTGAGCTTGTTGAAGGGTGAAAGATTCGATTGCATGGTGCTCGATCTCAAACTTCCCGACATGAGCGGCTTTGACCTGATCGAAAAGCTGCAAAGCGACCTGGGCCGTTACGATCTTCCCATCATCGTGTACACCGGAAAAGAGTTGACGCGAAAAGAGGAGCTGCACCTGAAGAAAGTGGCCGATGCGATCATTGTCAAGGAAGCAAGTTCACCCGAACGACTGCTTGCTGAGACGGCACTATTCCTGCATCGGGTGGAAGCTAACTTACCCGAGCCCAAGCGAAGGATGCTGGAGAAGTTTCATCGCACTGATCCGGTGCTTGCCGGCCGCAAGGTACTGGTGGTGGACGACGATGTACGAAACATCTTCGCACTTACCAGCGCACTCGAAGCGCACAACATGGAGGTTGTGCATGCTGAGAACGGCCAGGAAGGCATTGAGCTGCTAAAGTCAACTCCGGATGTAGAAGCTGTTCTTATGGACATCATGATGCCTGAGATGGATGGCTACGAAGCGATCACCGCCATTCGTCAGATGGAGGAATTCAAACACTTGCCGATAATTGCCCTGACGGCAAAGGCCATGAAAGCCGATAGAGACCATTGTCTGCAGGTCGGCGCTTCGGACTATATTTCGAAACCGCTCGACATAGATCAACTGCTCTCGTTACTCAGAGTCTGGCTCTACCGGGAGGAAGAAACCAGCTGAGTTCTGAAGTCGACCCTTTTTGCAGCGCGGTGACCTGTCACCGCTTTGCTGGGTGGCGACGTAAAGGCACGGCATGCCGTGTCCGTGTCCTGCCACTCAAATTGAAGAATTTTTATGACTACGCTTGTAAATGAATCGCTGGAACTGGCAGACGTGGAAATCGATCTGCTGCTCGGAGGCCTTTATCGGGTTCACGGCTACGACTTTCGAGATTATTCGCGTCCTTCGATCAAGCGCCGGATACTCGAGCTAATGCGAACCGAAAAGGTTGAGACTGTTTCGGCGTTTCAAAACAAGGTGTTCCACGAGCCGCCATGTCTCGAGCGGCTACTGGTGGGGCTGTCCGTACATGCCACGGCAATGTTTCGCGACCCAAGCTTTTATTTGACGTTCCGTAGACGCGTTGTGCCGATGTTGAGAACTTATCCGACGGTTCAAATTTGGATTGCAGGCTGCTCTACCGGCGAGGAAGTCTATTCGCTGGCCATCCTCTTGCAGGAAGAAAATCTTTATTCCAAGTGTCGCATTTACGCCACCGACATTAGTCAGGCCGTGTTGCGCAAAGCACGCGAAGGGATTTTTCCGCTGTCGGCGATGAGAGAGTACACAGCTAACTATCATCAGGCCGGCGGCACTCACGAGTTTTCTGACTACTACACGGCCCAGTATAACAGCGTGATTTTTAGCGCCGGACTAAGAAGCAATGTTGTGTTTTCTGAACACAACCTGGCGACCGATGGTTCCTTCAACGAGTTTCAGGTGATCTTGTGCCGCAACGTGTTGATCTATTTCAACAAGGATCTTCAGGCGCGCGTTCACAATTTGCTGTACAACAGTCTCAGCATGTTTGGTGTTTTTGGACTTGGTAACAAAGAGTCGTTGAAGTTTACGCCGCGAGCGGCGCTCTATGAGCATCTGAACGAGACGGACAGACTTTACCGGAAAGTGGCATAGTCGGTTTCAGCCATCCATATGGACGCGCAAGAACAAATCAACATTCTGATGGTCGACGACAGTGCCACGAATCTGCTGGCGCTCGAATCCATCCTGCAAGCTCCCGATCGCAGGCTTGTCAGCGCCTCTTCCGGAGACGATGCGCTGCGCTATCTGTTGGACAATGAAGTCGCGGTAATTCTGATGGATGTTTACATGCCGGGCCTGGACGGTCTGGAAACCGCGGAGCTGATAAGAGGCCGCGACCGCTCGCGGAATATGCCCATCATCTTCCTGACGGCTGACTCGACTGGCGGGCGCCATCTCAGTCGCGGTTACTCACTGGGCGCAGTTGACTACATAGTAAAGCCCATCGAGCCCGATATCCTGCGATCCAAAGTCGCGGTGTTCGTGGAGCTGTTTAAGAAGACTCGCGAAATAAAACGCCAGGCTGAGTTGCTCGAACAAAAAAACCTGGAGTTGGAAAACGCAAACCTTGCGCGCCTCAATATGTTGATAGAACTGGGACAGCAACTCGTCTCAGAACATGACCCGGCGCTCGTATTGCAAAGTTTTTGCCATTCGGCGCGACGAATTATGGGCGCGCAGGAAGCGGCGGTGGGTATCATCAATGGCGCGCGGCCGGCCGACAGGCAGCCCGCCAGTGGTGTTGTGAACGGCAATGGGCTCCGCTATTTTCGTTGCACGGAGACCGACGCTGTTGTCAGTGATGGAATGCCGGCAGTTATTGGCCGCGCTTTGAAGTATTTAGTGACGAGGCGCAGGCCTTTGCGGCTCAATGACACCGACGAGTTGCTGCGAACCAACGGCAAAACTTCAGACCTGGTGCATTGTTTCCTTGGTGCGCCAATGTTGTCTGCCGCCGGTGTACAGGGTTGGGTATACATGCTCAACAAATTTGACGCTGACGATTTTAGCGAAGCGGACGAACGGCTCGCTGCCACGCTCGCAACCCAAGTCGCCGTCGCTTATGAAAACGCAGTTCTCTACAGCGATGCGCAACGACACGCCAGCGAGTTGCAACTCGAAATTACCGAGCGCAAACAAGCGGAAGAGGAGCGTGCCAGGTTACTAGTGCGCGAACAAGCTGCGCGCGCAGAAGCTGAGCAGGCCAACCGCACTAAGGACGAATTTCTGGCGACGCTTTCTCATGAACTGCGAACGCCGTTGTCGGCCATCCTCGGTTGGAGTCATCTGGTGCGCACCGGAAAACTTGACGAGCCGCAGCTGTCGCGGGCGTTTGAAACTATCGAACGAAACGCGCGTTCGCAGTCACAGTTGATTGACGACCTGCTCGATGTTTCGCGCATCATTACCGGCAAGTTGCACATTGAGCCGCGGCCGGTCGATCTCAGCGCCGTAATTCAGGCCGCGATTGAGGCGGTGCGGCCGGCCTTTGAGGCCAAGAAGATCGAGCTTGAAACCAACCTGGACGCTACCGGCTGTTTTGTGCCTGGCGACGCAAACCGCTTGCAGCAGATCTTTTGGAATCTCCTTAGTAATGCGATCAAATTTACGCCCGAAGGAGGAAGCGTGCGCGTAAAAGCGTGCCAGTCAGATGAGCAGGTGCGTGTTGCTGTAGCTGACTCAGGCATCGGTATTACTCCGGAGTTCTTGCCGTACATTTTTGACCGCTTTCGGCAGGCTGACGGTTCAACGACCAGAGTTCACGGTGGATTGGGTTTAGGTCTTTCAATCGTGAAGCATCTGGTGCAACTACACGAGGGCGCAGTAGAAGTGGAAAGCGAAGGAAAGGATCAAGGCGCGACCTTTACAGTTACGTTACCACTGGCGCCGGAAGGATCGGCGGAAGAAGCCATAGCTGCCTCCAGGGCCCAGCCGGATGGCAATGGTTTACCGGCGAAGTTTCTGCGGATTCTCGAAGGTCTGCGAATTCTCGTGGTAGATGATGAAGCTGATTCGCGCGAGCTGGTGACTGCGATTGTGACCCGCTGCGGTGGCGAAGTGAAATCCTGCGAATCAGCAGCCGAGGCGCTTAAAACCTTCCGCGGCTGGAAGCCCAACGTGGTAGTGAGCGACATCGGCATGCCGAATGAAGACGGTTATACGTTAATCGATAAATTGAGAAAGCAGCGTTTGAAACTCGCCAGAGAAATTCCTGTAATTGCTCTCACCGCTTACGCAACTGATGACGATCGTAAGCGTACGCTTGCCGCAGGATTCCAAATCCACGTGGCAAAACCCATCGAACCCGAGACGTTGGTAAAGTCCATCGCCGGCGCAATGGGCCGTCAGGTGTGATTCTGCTGTCGCGCAGGACGTGGGCGGAGGCGGACCAATGTTTCCGCGCTGCCATTCACTTGTACCGTGGGTCGATCAATTCAGAGCCGGGAGCAATAGCGACCGGCTTGCTCTTGAAATAAGAGAAAGCCCTCCCTTAATGGTCGGGCTACTGCCCCAACGACATCGGCCCGACAATACTACCCCGATGATCCCTGACGAGACTGGACATTAGACTTTGCCACTCTCCCGATTGCATATACTTATCCTATGAAGAAAAGGCGCGTGGCAGTCAATGACCTGATGCAGCAGGCATACGTATATCATCTCGTCGAGCCCATGGGTCGCAATTTCCATCCGGACTTTCGTCCGGAACTGACGCCAAAGCAGATGCTGCGGCTGGGTGTATTCGGTGGCAAGTATATGACTGACTGCCGGGCCGAGTTTCCCGCGGACTGGTTCAAGAACGCGAAGCTCTGCCACGAACGTCACGACCCGAAGTTGAATTATTTTGGCGTCAACGCATCCCAGCCGTTGCCAGTTTGGAAACAAAAGGGTTGGTTGTACGAGGAAGACCCGCGCGGCTGGTTTCAATGGTACTGCCGTTATTACATGGGGCGGCGCTGCGTCGACGATGAGCGGCAAATTAAACGCTGGCGCGCGGTGCGCCGGCACCTTACTCAAATCAGGAAGAACTGTCCCGCCGGCGCGATGGATTGCCGGCCGCGGCAAAGACAGGCTCTGCTTCACTGGGCTTATGATTCACGGAAGCTCTGATTTCGTTGTGTTAACAATTCTTGCTCTTGGCGCTGATGCCCGATGGCAGAATTCTTTATACCGTCGGAGCCGCAGGCACGTCCGACGTCTTTGTTGTAAATGCAGACGGCACAAACGCTCGTCAACTGACATCAAATGCAGCTATTAATGGATTCCCCACTGTTACTGCCGATGGGCGATATATTGTCTTTGTTTCGACGCGCTGGCGGTCCGCATCTTTGGCGGATGGACGGCGACGGCAACAATCTCAAGCAGCTCACGAACGGTACCGCCGAGATAAATCCCAAGATCTCGCCTGGCCGGACAGTGGATTCTTTACCAGGACATAAATAATCTGGGACTATGGAAAATATCGATCGACGGCGGTTCACCCGTGCAACTCACGAACAAGTTGACATCCCAGGCAGCCATCTCACCCGACGGAAAACTGGTGGCCTGCCGTTACCGTGAACAGGAGTTGAGCAGGTTCAAGCTGGGATTAATCGATTTTGCGACCGGACAAACCGTCAAGACGCTTGACATACCACCGATTGACAGGGAGGGCTCCGTCGGCTTAGCGGGGCAGTAGCCCGACCCTTAGGGAGGGCTCCGGCGGTTTAGCGG
>DATGYM010000228.1:0-2263 GCA_035297925.1 Pyrinomonadaceae bacterium
CGGGAGCGGCAGTGGTCGCGGCGCTGAACGTTGCCCACCGTCCGGAAAATACGGGTAAGCTGATCATCGTTGTTCTGCCGGACTTCGGCGAGCGCTACCTGACCAGCGTGTTGTTCGACGCGCTTCGCAACGAGTCGTTACTGATGGCGACCGCCGCAGTGTGATATGCCAAAGCTCATTTCCTGGATTCGCGCGACTATCGTGGTCGAGGGGGGTCACTCGGGGCCACCATCGAGAGGACTGGACTGAGCGCAACCTGCCTGGTCATCGGTCCTTTCCATAAACAAAATCCATCAAAGTGTCCAAGGTTTTGTGAAAATTGCGCCGTAGCCTCGCATCCGTGCGACCGATTTTCTCCACAACTTCCATCGGCGGCATCACCAAACTTGCCAAATAATCTCTCTCCTCCACTGATTCCAGATTGTTGACGACTTCTTTCATCACCCGCATCGTATCCAGTTTGGATTTGAGCAGATCCGATAATAACCGTTTGTATTTCTCGAACGTGGTCTTATCTGCTTCCTCAGCGGTGTTGAATTTCTCCATTTCCGTAGCGGCAAGCCCGTTCGCCCAAGTCACCCACTTGATATGCGCGTCGCCGACTCCGCAAACGTTGGCCAGCAACTCTAGCGTCGGGCGGGGGAGGTAGCCATCGCGTTCGATCTCCTTTTGAATGCCTTCGATCTCTTCGAGCAGAAATTCAATCCCCATCGATGTTTGCTCCAATTGGATCCTGGTTTTTTCAAGAGAAACGCTGAGAGCAACCCGATCGGCCGGTAGCGGGGCGCCTGCGAACAGCACGCTATGATCTCGGATGAACTGGGCCTTCAGGGTGTCGACCTCGGCCAACTTCTCCAAGCTGCGACGGTACCGGGCCGTATTGCATTGCTTTCGGATTTCCGCGGTTTGATATACATCAAGACGCTGAAGACCCCAAATAGTCTTGGCCAGGTCGCCTGCGAGAAAAGCGATCAGAAAATCTTGCGCCGGGAACTGATTGCGTACTCCGGAAAGCAGGGCATCGAAATCCTCCTGCCTTTCTCCGGCGGCCGCGACCACCAACATCCTGCTGAACAGCCCCGATTTGATCGCATTGCGTCTCGACCAGGCTTTGCCTTCCGGGGAAGTCGGCCCTTTGCCCTTGCAACCGTTTTCGCGGTTCGCATTAATCTTCTTATCTGAAGCCACAACTCACCTCCGGCTGCGAGGTCGCGAACCAGGCCAACGTGCCCAAATAAGCACGCAAAAATGGAGGCTGGCTGCCACGCGAATCGCAACACAAGAATTAAATTTTGTGGAGAAACATCAGATAGAAACCGATCATCCGGGAAGACATACCGATCAGGCTGGGGAGTACCACAGGTTATGTATAAGAGAAAAGAGAGCCTCTGTCAAGTGGCTCGGTGGCACAAGAGTCCGCGAGCAAGGAGAGCCTGCTCTATCCGCTGGGCCCCCGGCCACGGGTTGCACGGCCTGTTGTGCTCACTGGTTCTTTCATATTCGCGACTACTGCCACCGTGCTTCAGGGGAAAACGGATCAATTTACCAAACGAACCCAACAAACCCTTTCTTTTCATTAAAGAATTCAGTCAACAGGTGCACAAGTGAAAATTGCGAGTGTCGTGTTCTCGCGAGAGCGGCGTCGTCGGCCCATCAATCCGGATTAGCTCGGGATGTTCGTGACACAGATCCGAAGAATTCGACGGTCACTTCGTCTCGGGCATCTTCTTGCAGACGATGACGGTGTGCCCGGTCTTGGAATCGATCCGCGTAGTCACCGGCACGCAGCGGCACGACACCGTATTGGCATTCTCCCGCTTAGTCACAACACAGTGCTCAATGACCTCCGCGGTGGGCGGCGGCATCTGGCTGCGCACCGGAGGCGGTGGCGGCGGTTGAGCCGGCGCGACCGTCTTCTTCTTGGCCGAGCAGCCAATCAGGCACAAGAGCACGATGAGCCACAGGTGTCTCATGAATTAATAACAGTCGGCTGGCTTCACTATAAGGCAGCCCGGATTCCGTGGATATGCACTCCAGGGTGCCCCGCCCAAGCGGAGCTTGGACTGATTGGATAAGAGTGAAGGCTCGATTCAGACCGAGTAGTCTTTGTTTGAGGACGAATACGCTGGGAAGAAAGGAGCCTTCGATGATGATTATAGGATGTGATTTCCATCCCAGCTGGCAACAAGTGAGTTGGTTGAACACCGAGACTGGGGAAGCAGGCGAGCAGAAACTGGTGCATGGCACGGGTGAGGCCAAGAGG
>DATGYM010000229.1:0-4510 GCA_035297925.1 Pyrinomonadaceae bacterium
GATCTTCTGCAGCCAAACTTGATGCCTGTTCCACCAAACTTTGTCCCAAAATTCGTTGTATGCTTTCAGGATGGCCTTGTCGTTGCGCCGCAAGAGGAGCGGCCACTCTTTACCGGGATTTTCATCGTCAGGAACCCACTCCACCTTGTCGCCTGATTTCGTGTAGCCGATTCTGTGGCCATTCGGACCTAGTTCTCCTGGTCTTACGGGATCAGTCGTCTCGGCTCCCGTCCGATGCCGCCGCGGACGAGCACTATGCTCTCGGATGAAATCGCGGTTCAGTTCTTCAATATCAGGCATGAGGCCGGGATCGAAGCGAGCGATCTCCACTCCGGCAGCTCGAAGCCGAAGCTCGCCGCGACCGCGTATCCGACCATTTGGATCGAGCGTTCCAATAACAACTCGCCTGATTCGCCTTTCGACTATTCGATCGGCACAGGGGATTTTTGGATGGTTTCGGGAGGTACACGGCTCCAGTGTCGTAAACAGCGTCGCGCCAGATAACCTTTGGTCAGGCAATTTCCTTTCGAGCAGCGTAAACTCTGCATGCTCTCCCCGGCCCAGTTCTCCACGAAAAGCCTCGCCGATCACGACGCCACCTCGGGCAACAACCGCCCCGACTTTCGGTGAAATCTTGCCGGGCTCACTGACGCATCGCCGGGCAAGCCCGATCGCCCTGACCATCAGTTCTCTATTACTTAACCTTGCCACCCGACGATGAAAGCGTCGTCGCCTATTCATTCGATTAGCACCTCGACAATGAGTACTGTACCACGCTATTGCTGAGCTTTTGACGTATAGCGTTTTAGGCCCAAAGCTTGGAAGCGATCAAGTTTCAGCCCCAACAGAGTCTTTTACGATCTCGCCTTTTGTTCTTGCACGTGAAAAACGCGGCTCCTAGTGTAGACGCCTCGCATCCATCCCCCCTGGACCGGCAGGTAGGCCGCGTATCTGATCAAGCGTAAGAGATGCGACTGCCCGACGCGAGATTTTGTTGTGAGACGGACAATTCACGGACGCGGCTCAAATAGCTTCACTCATCTAACGAGATAGGTAGCCGCACTGGATTGATCATCCAGCGGGTTTGGGGGTTTGAAGCGCGTTTAGCTCAATCGGCAAGAAGACATTTCGCAGGCAGCCATTAGCAAATAGTGCTCGTAAATAACGCTTTTCTTTGCTTCCGACCCCATGATAAACAAGGTCCGAATGAGACGGTCAGTGAAGAACACTGCGCTGGCATCAATCCTATTTGCAGGAGCATTGCTCGCTGTTGCGGTCACCGTTCAGGCGCAGCAGCCAGAGAAAGTCCCACGAATCGGCTTTCTCGGGGCTGCCTCGGCTTCGGCTCTCGCGGAACGGCTCGATGCCTTCCGCCTTAGCCTCCATGAGCTTGGCTATACAGAAGGCAAGAACATCACCGTTGAGTACCGTTATGCGGATGGATGGGGTGAACGTATTCCCAAATTGGCAGCAGAGTTAGTGGCTCTAAAGCCGGACGTTATCGTAACTTACCAAACGCCGAGTGTTCAGGCGCTCAAGAACGCCTCCGCAACGATCCCGATTGTGTTTACGATGCTTAGCTTTCCCGTCGAGAACGGTATAGTCGCCAGCTTTGCGCAACCGGGTGGAAACGCCACGGGCCTCACTGTCCTGAGCGAGGAACTAAACGGGAAGAGATTGGAGTTGCTGAAGGAGATCGTCCCTCATCTTACTCGTGTTGCGGTTTTGTCCAATCCCACCAATCCAACTCAACCCCTGGAGTGGAAAGCGATTCAGGCTTCGGCACAAAACCTAGGGTTGAAACTCCAGCCTTTCGAAGTGCGGACCGCCAAGGATTTTGATGGAGCCTTCCAAGGAGTTCTAAGAGAGCGTGCTCAAGCGCTGATTGCTTTAGCCGAAGCCGTCTTTTCTGAGAATTTGAACCATATTGCACAGTTCGCGGCGAAGAATAAACTGCCTTCCAGTTATGAAGGAAATGAATCAATGGCAGCCGGTATTCTAATGTCCTATGGACCAAGCCACAGGAACAATTTCCGCCGTGCTGCTGTCTATGTGGACAAGATTCTGAAAGGCGCTAAGCCGGCGGACTTGCCTGTAGAACAGCCGGCGACGTTTGAGCTGCTAATCAATCTCAAAACCGCCAAGCAGATTGGTCTCACCATTCCCGCGAACGTGCTGGCGAGAGCGGATCGAGTGATCAAGTAAGCCCGCGACTCCGCCAGAATGAAACTGTTGTTGTGCATCTTGGCCGTGAGCTAAACTACAAAGTCCCGAGAGTTACAGAGTTGCCTTTTTGTTTTGTAGGCGAAAAACCGCGCCTCCTAGTGTAGACCCCTCGCCTCAATCCCCCCTGGACTGGCAGGTAGGCCGCCCTTTGCTTTCTCGCTCACGATAACGCATCGAAGGAAGCGTTCGAGCCAGGATGGTAGTCCAAACGCTGACGCCATTGTGAGCGGATGCATTGCGAGACACGGACAATCCACGGACGCGGCTGAAATACGTTCGCAGATTCGAGGAAATAGATGGCCGCACTGGATTGATGATCCGGCGGGTTTTGATTGAAGCGGTGGTTCAGTTCAATCTCTTGAGTGTTGCCTGGAGTGCATTTTCCTCCTCGACGAATCTGGTTTTCTTTCTGCCGTATAATACGTTTCGCAATCACCGCCTGCGTGATAGCCTCCAGCACGAGGTGAAGAATGGAGAAGGCAGGTTGGTCATCAATCCTGGTGGTCTCGGTGCTGCTTGCTGTTGGAGTGATCGCGGATGCGCAGCAGCCAGCCAAAATTGGATACCTAAGTACTGACTCTCCTTCCATTATCGCGGTCCGCATCGAGGCATTCCGGCAAGGTCTGCGCGATCTTGGAAACGTGGAGGGGAAAAACATTGTTATTGAGTGGCGATTTGCGGAGGGTAAAGTTGACCGGCTACGTGGCCTTGCGGCTGAACTAGTTCGTCTCAAGGTAGACGTAATCGTCACGAGTGGTCCGGCAGCTACCCGTGCCGCCAAGGAAGCAACGGCTACGATTCCCATTGTCACGGCACAGGACCCTGATCCTGTTGGGGACGGGCTCGTGGTTAGCCTGGCGCGGCCTGGTGGTAACATTACTGGATTGTCCACTCTTGCCCCGGAGATAAGCGGAAAAAGGCTGGAACTAGCGAAGGACATTGTTCCTAAGCTCTCCCGAGTGGCCGTACTCGCCAGTTCGACGACCCCAGGCAACGCTCAAGCGTTAAAAGAGACGGAAATCGCCGCGCGAGCATTGGGGGTGCAGCTTCATTTCCTAGACGTTTTAAGTTCCAAGGCTCTGGAACCCGCATTCCGAGCTGCCAGTAACGAACATGTTGACGCCATACTCGTGCTGCAGACGCCCGTTTTCATTAATCAGCGACCACAACTTGCAGAGCTTGCCGTAAAGTTTCGGCTGCCAGTGATATACGACAGACGAGAATTTGTGGACGATGGTGGCCTGATATGCTACGGGACAAGTTTCACCGACTTGTCCCACCGCGCGGCCACTTACGTAGACAGAATCCTAAGGGGAGCCAAGCCCGCCGATCTGCCCGTGGAGCAGCCAAGGAAGTTTGAATTGGTGATCAACTTAAAAGCCGCTAGGCGGATCGGCCTGACGATTCCACAGAATGTGTTGGCGCGAGCGGATACGGTGCTCAAGTAACCGCACGCCGATGCAGGATTGAACCGTATTCTCCATCGATTTAATCTCAAGAGCTTGTTGCTGTCCGTGTTTTGTCCGTGAGTTGAAAAGAAAACCCCGACAACATACAGTCACGAACGCTGTCGGGGGCTTGAATTGGTTACGGTTTTCAGACGCGCCGGACTCAAAATCCGGTGGGGTTAACCCCCGTGAGGGTTCAAGTCCCTCCTCCGGCACCAGCATCATCCTGCCACTCTGCTTCCGACATCGCTTAGTGCCACCATAGGAGAGGCTACATGGCTTGTAACGGTTTTAAAATTCTCGACAGCGACATGCACATCATGGAACCGCCCGATTTGTGGGAGCGCTACATCGACGGGAAATTCAGCGCGCGAGCGCCGCGTGGTGTGGTCAGCAGCAATGTTCGGGATCTTCGCATGGTCTATCCTGACGGCCGGGAATGGGCGCGCACGACGACACGGCAGAACGACTCGGCCCGTGGGCAAAACTTCGAGCGCAATCAGACGCTTTATCGTTCGGACGCAGAGCGCGGTTGGACCGCCGAAGTCCAGCTCGCAGCGATGGACACCGAAGGGATCGACGTGGCGGTGCTCTATCCGACGCGCGGTCTGCGCGCGCTGGTGATCGAAGACATGGATGCGAAATTCGCCGCTGCGATCGCGCGCGCTTACAACAATTGGCTGCACGAGTTCTGTAAAAAAGATCCGCAGCGACTGATCGGCGCCGGCATGATCTCACCTTACGACATGAACGATGCCGTGGTGGAAGCACACCGCTGCGCCAGCGAGCTTGGCTTTCGCGCGGTGTTTCTGCGCGCCAATCCGCTGGTTAAGCAT
>DATGYM010000230.1:0-3836 GCA_035297925.1 Pyrinomonadaceae bacterium
TTTCTTTCCGTCAATTCGATACCGGTCATAGCGGCAAACCGCGGCGAAATCGCAAAAGCGGCACGTCTTATTTCTCTCCGAGGGATTAACATCAAAGCGGCCCGCGCGCATGTGGTCCAGAAAATCCCAGATCCTGGCAATTACATCGCGACGAATCTGCTCCCACTCTTTGTCGCCCATCACCGCATTCACATTCGGGCGAATCTGCAAATAATTGAGCGCGCTGGCGCGATGCATTCCCCGGTTCCTTCGCTCATCGCCGCCGCGAATCACGTAATAGCCACCACCAGCCAGGCGCTGATTGGGCAACAGCAAACGCTCCAGTGCTTCTAGATAAATTGGCAGTTGCAGGCTGCGGCCCGACTTGATGTCCTTTATGGTCGAGCCGGTTGAAAGTTTGTAGTCGTAAGCGATGACGGTGTCATCACTGGCTATGTCTACGCGATCGATCTGACCGCTAATTTTGATTGTCTCCTCACCGACGAAGGTCGAGCGCGTGATCTCGAGCGGTTCTGCCGTCGATTTGGGATCGCGTGCCGACGACTTCAGGCTGCCGAAGGCAACTTCGAAATACGCAGGCAAGACTCCCGCTTTGGCCGATTTCTCCTGTATGTCCAGCTCATAAAGCAGCACCTGGTCGAGCAGAATCTTCCGGATCTCTCGATCAATCTTCCAGATCTGTTTATTTAGCGGCGGCACCACGCGTTCATGTTCGTCAAACACTTCATCGGCCAACTTCCTGAGTTCCGTCTGCAACTCCTCGCGATCAAGTTCAGTCAACCTTTGTCGCCGGTGACGCTCAAAAAAACGCCGCAGAATATCGTGCAACAACTTGCCCGCGTCGATCGCCTGCAGGTCCAGCGCCGCTTCGCCCCGCGGCTCGAGCTTCAATACCCGTTGCCCGAAGAAGCGATAGGCGCAGTTGCCAAAGACGCTAAGACCGCTGGCGCTGTGCAGAAAGTCGTCGCCAAATCTTTGCCTCAGTAAATCCAGCAAATGCGGATCCGTAATTTCACCGTCATAAGGCCCAAAGCGCGTGCCGGCGCGTTCGCGTTCAATCTCGATGCGCCGCAGCGCGAGACCGCTCAACAAATCATCGTTGCGCGCCAAAGTAAGTAGACGCTTGATCTGCGACTGCGGTAACAAATCTCGTTTTTCACCGCGTTGCAGGTGCCGCTCCTGTTGGCGTACAAGGGTCACATTCAACTCGCGGGCGCTGGACACTGTTTCCAGCTCTTCTCCTTCGTAATCGCGACGCACAGTTTCCGGTCTAATCTGCAAAGGAGCGATTGCCCGGCGCAGCTCATCGATGTAGTAAGAGCCGACAGTTTCCGAATCGTCATCCAGAACTAGCGGGCGGGTAAGGTAAAGTCGTTCGGTGGCGCGACACGCCGCCTGATAAAAATAATGTTCCTCTTTAAGCAGCGTGGCGGGCGAGATGTCTTCAAGTGTCAACCCATATCGCTTGAGGCGCTCGCGTTCTTCGTGCGGATAGATCCAATCGCGCGAGGCACGCAAGGGAAATCCGCCTTCAATCAAGCCGGCAATAAATATGACGCGAAAGCGTAGCCCGCGAACGTCGGTTGCTTCGAGAACGCGTAGACCGCCGCGGTCCGCGGCACAGTAAACCTGGGACTGCGAGCTGAGCGCGCGCCGCACTTCGTCGATAAATGTCGAAAGCTTGGTAATCGTGGGCTCGACGGCTGTCTTGCCACCCGCTGACGCAGACAAATGGCCACCCGCTGACGCAGGTGGTTCTGACAAACGGCCACCCGCTGACGCAGGTGGTTCTGACAAGTCTGCGGCAATTTCGATGCTCTTGATGGCGGCCACAAAAGCACGCCGCAGCGCTTCCAAACTGTTGTAATTGAGCATTGCGCGCGGCAGCTCTTCGTCTTCTGCCACACTTTTGATTGGCTTCACCACGCGATCGCGAAAACTAAACGCTTCCAGCAATCTCATCAGGGCCAGACGCAATGCCGCAGGCGTTGCTTCGCGCTCAACCGTTTGCAGTTTTGCGGCAAAGGTTTGTATCACCAGGGATGTCCAGGCCAGTGCGGCAGGATGAATATCGCGCGATGGCCGCCGTTTCCGTTCAACGTCCATCGACTCAACTTTCGCCGTCTCGGCATTTTCAATTTGGTCGGCTTCGTCTGGATCCCGCGTCTGCTCATCAGTGTCTATGTTCAAAAGCGCCTTCGTTGCCTCGGCCCCCGGCAGCTCCTTGATCAACTTTGTGGCACGCGTGAGCCAATCGCTGACGCGAAGCTCGCTGCCCACGTACGCAAAGGCGTTCTCCAGCGCGTCTGCATCCCAAACGCCGATGCGGTAACCCTTCTTTAGACTTTCTGTTTCTTGCCTATCGGGCGTACCACTGTCACCGCGCAACAAGTCGGCGTATTCGGCGTCGAAACGCGTCGATAGTGCGGCAAGTTCCTTCACGTTCAGTCGAAAGTACTCTGACTTGATCAGGTCAGCGAGATCCGAAACCCTGGGCGCCGCTTCCTCGCGAGAGATCTGCTCCAGAATCGCAAACAGCTTGAGCACAGCGCGGTTCGCCGGGATGTCGTTGGCTTCAATACGCAACTCGATATTGCAGGGCAGCGATTCTTCGTTCATCACGCGCGCGATCGTCTCCGCATAGGCGGCACGCTGGCGCACCACCAGAGCGATGTCGCTTAGTTTGTAGTTCTCGAGCAAGACGAGACGCTTGATCTCTTTAGCGATAATGCGAATCTCGGTATCCCGATCGCCGCACTCGAGATACCTGATTTCAGCTTGCTTGCCCTCAAAAGCGTCTGCTGGCTCTTCGCCCTCGCGGAGATCGTTAGCGAGTTGTGATTTGTCAGACAGTGTAGGGTTGAAGAGGTCTTGGCGTAACGCTGAGAGCGCTCCGCTGGTGGGAGTAATCTCGCCGACCCGTTTTTCCTCGAACGGCGCTATTGATTCAAGATGGGCGATCGTCTCCTGAAAGGGGAGAAAAATTTCCGGATTACGTCCGTCGTGATTGAGGTTGACGATAACTTCACCCACCTGCGGAATCAGTTGCTGCAGGATCTCGCCCTGTACTGGAGTGAAATCGAAGAAACCGTCAAGGACGAGGAGTTCAACGTTTGCCAGCCAGGGAATTCGCACCGCGCGTCCATCGACTTCACCATGAAGAACAGCCAACGCGCGAAGCTGGTCGGCATCAGCTTCAGTAAGCTGATGCCGGCTCAATAAATCCGAATAGGTGGCATAGATCAATGCCACTTCCTGATCGAAATCACTTTGCGTGGGCAGGCGGCGCCTGGGGCTGGCTGAAGAGTCTTCAGGCGCTGGAGCGAGATCGTCGATGCGGGCGGCAATTATCCGAGCGACGTCGGTCGGCGATTTCGCGGCACGCTCGATCTCACCGATCAGTGTCGCGATTGTATTGATGCACCCTTCGCGGTTTGCCAGTGGACCAATTGCCTTCAGCCGTCCGGCCTCCGTTAGACGAACAAGGATCTGCGAAACGAGACTACGCCGCAAAGGCATTTCTTCCCGATCGATGGGCATGCGAGGGGCAAGCAGGTGACCTTCGTCATCCACGGCCGTGGCCAGCAGACGCCGAACAAGACCGCGAAACAGATAAACCGGAAGCTCGCCCCAGACGCCGCGATTCTGCACGCCATCGAGCACGCCCTGAGTCACAGTCTCCAGCAATGGATGCGAAGCGGCGAGATAAAGGAAGGAATCAGACCTGCCGGCTGAGACTAGCGTCACACAGCGCTCGATGAGGCGAGCGCGGTTGTCACCGAGGAGAGGACCTAACCAAATTTCTTTTGCCACAATGTTCCCGAGGGTGTCCGCAG